>CAXTNU010000001.1:0-52648 GCA_964245595.1 uncultured bacterium
GGCTCGGGCGTCGCTCCCCAGCCAGCGCTCCATCGCCCACGCGCACAGCCCCAGGGCCGCGAGCTGGACCGCGGCCCCGGCCACGAAGATCCACGGCGACGTGCGTCTCATGCGAGGCTCGTCTTTCGTCGTCGGGCACGATGTTTCTTAGCGTGCTCGGTCGTAGTCCACGACCAACCGCCACGCAGAGGAGACCGGCTCTTGGCACGCAGCATCATCGCACCCGCCGAACGCGTCACCAACCTGCGCTGGGGCATCGCGCTCATCTTGGCGTTCGGCGTGCTGATCAACTACATCGACCGGGGCGCGCTCTCGGTCGCGGCCAAGCCGCTCAACGCGGAGCTGGGCGTCGGCCCGGCGGAGTTCGGCGTGCTGAGCAGCGCGTTCTTCGCCGTCTACGCCTTCTCGCAGATTCCGATCGGCTACATCCTCGACCGCTACGGCGTCACGCTGATCTCGCGGGTCGGCGCGTTCCTGTGGAGCATCGCCTCGATCGGGACCGCGCTCGCGCCTAACTTCGGGCTGATCTACGCGGCGCGGCTGTTCCTGGGGCTGGCCGAAGCGCCGACCTTCCCGGCCAACGCCAAGGCGGTGGGCTACTGGTTCCCGCGCGGCGAGCGGGGTCTGGCGACCTCGCTGTTCGACGCGGCGGCGAAGTTCTCCAACGCCGTCGGGGTGGCGTTCACGGCTTGGCTGCTGGTGATGTTCGGCTGGCGCGGGATGTTCTGGTCGACCGCGGCGCTGAGCCTGGTCTTCTTCGCGCTGTTCTACCTGTTCTATCGCAACCCGAGCGCGGACAAGCGGCTCACCCACGCCGAGAAGACCTACATCGAGAAGGGCGGCGGCGAGCCCGAGACGCCGGCCGGCGAGCGGCCGCGCGGCGCGAGCCTGGCCTACCTCATCGCGCAGCCGAAGGTGTGGGGGCTGACGATCGGCTTCGCCGCGTACGGCTACCTGTTCGCGTTTCTGCTGACCTGGCTGCCGACGTACTTGCAGACCACCTTCGGGGTCAACATCCTCAAGGCGGGCGGCTACGTGTTCCTGATCTGGGGCGTCGGCACGCTGACCGATCTGCTCGTCGGCGGCTGGCTCGTGGACTATTTGATCAAACGCGGTGCGGACGCGAACCGGGTGCGCAAGACGGTGCTGATCGTCGGCCTGGTGATGGGCTTCGCGGTGATCGGCGCGGCGTACACCAAGGACATCAACGTCGCGGCGTTCTGGATCACCGTCGCGGTGGCGGGCATCTCGTTCCACGCCCCGGTCGGCTGGTCGATCCCCGCCCTGATCGCGCCGGCCAACAGCACCGGGCAAGTCGGCGGGATCATGAACTTCCTCAACAACGTGGCGGGCTTCTTCGCCCCGACGATCACCGGCATCATCGTCGCGCGCACCGGCTCGTTCAACAACGCGCTGATCGCGGCCGGCGCGATCCTGGTCGTCGGCATCCTCTCCTACGTCGTCGTCCTGGGCCGGATCGAGAAGATCCCCGAACCGGGCTACGTTGGCTAACGGCCGCCTCACCGCGTCCGGCCCGGACGCGGTGATCGGCGTGGACCTCGGCACCTCCGCGGTCAAGGTCCTGGCGGTGACGGCGGCCGGGCGCGAGGTCGCGAGCGGCTCGGAGTTCTACGGCTTGGAGACGCCGCACCCGGACTTCGTCGAGCAGGACGCCGACCTGGTGTACCTGGCGACGACGCGGGTGCTCGCGCGCGTGCTGGCCGACGTGCGCCTGCGCGGCAACGAGGTCGTCGCGATCGGCTTCTCGGCCGCGATGCACGGCGTGCTGTGCGTCGACGAGAACGGCGAGCCGCTCTCGCGCGTCATCACCTGGATGGACCGGCGCGCGCACGAGGTCGCCGACCGCTGGCGCGCCGACGGCAGCGGGAGCGCGCTCTACGCCGCGACCGGCGCGCCGATGCACCCCATGCTGCCCGTCGCCAAGCTGCGCTGGCTGGCCGAGCACGAGCCCGAGCTGTTCGCCCGCACCCGGCGCTTCGTGTCCTTGAAAGAGCTGATCGTCTACCGCTGGACCGGCGAGTGGCTGGTCGACCACGGCATCGCCTCGGCCAGCGGCATGCTCGACCTGCGCACGCGCGACTGGCACCCGCGCGCGCTCGAGCTGGCCGGCCTCGGCCCGGAGCGGCTCTCGCGCCCGGCGCTGCCGTCGACGGCGCTGCGCGCCTTCCGGCCGACGGTTGCGCGCGGGCTGGGCCTCAACGACCATGTCGACGTGGTACTCGCCTCCGCCGACGGGCCGCTGGCGAACATCGGCGTCGGCGCGACGGTCGGGGGCGACGTCGCGCTGACGCTGGGCACCTCGGGCGCGGTGCGGGTGCTGGCCGACACGCCGCTGCTCGACCCGCGCGGGCGCACCTTCTGCTACTGCGCCGACGATACGCGCTACGTGATCGGCGGCCCGACCAGCGCGGCCGGCGCGTCGCTGGACTGGATCTTCGCGCTGCTGCTGGACGAGCTGCCCAAGGACAAGCGCTTCGCGCGCGCCGCCGAGCTGGCGGCGCAGATCGCGCCCGGCGCGCAAGGGCTGGTGGTGCTCCCGTTCTTCGCGGGCGAGCGGGCGCCGTACTGGAACAGCGCGCTGCGCGGCACCTTCGACGGGCTCGACCTCGCCCACGACCGGCGCGCGATCCTGCGGGCCGGCTTCGAGAGCGTCGTGTTCGGCGTGTTCGCGGTGTACGAAGTGCTGCGCGAGCTGACCGGGTCCGCTTCGCGCCTGCTGCTCACCGGCGGGCTGACCAAGGCCGCGCTCGTGCGCGGGCTGCTGGCCGACGTCTTCGGCCTGCCCGCCGCGCAGCCGCACCAGCAGGAAGCCTCGGCGCTGGGTGCCGCCCTGCTCGCCGCCCAAGCCGTCGGCCTGATCCCCGCCGCCGCCGCGACGGCCCGCGCGCTGGGCCAAGACGCTCCGACCGAGCCGAACCCGGCGCTCGCCCCGACTTACCGCGAATCGTACGGGCGCTACCGGGCCTTCGTGGAGGCGCACCTGCGGCTGTTCGGGTGACGTGGCTCCCGCGTCGACTGTTCGGCTGACGCCATCCGCGTCGGCCGTTCGGCTGGCGTCGATCCCCACGTCGGTCGTTCGGCCACGGCAACCCCTCTCGCCCGTAAGGAGTCGATCTAGCGGTATGGCGCACGAGGCAACGGCGACGATCGTCGTCTATTACGAGCACCCGCAGTGGTTCGAGCGGCTCTTCGCCGAGCTCGACCGGCGCGGGCTGCCGTATCGCAAGGTCCTGGCGACCGAGCACGTCCTCGACCCGGCCGCGCCGGCCGAGCCCAACACGCTGGTCTTCAACCGCATGAGCGCCTCGGCCGCGACGCGCGACCACGCCGACGGGCTGGCCTTCTCGCTCGACGTGCTGGCCGGCTACGCGCTGCGCGGGGTGCCGGTGATCAACGGCGCGCGCGCCTACGCCTACGAGATCTCCAAGGCCAAGCAGCTCGCCCTGATCGACTCGCTCGGGCTGAAGTTCCCCAAGACCCGCATCATCCACCGCGCCGACCAAGCCGCCGCGGCGGCGCGCGACCTGCGCTTCCCGATCGTGTTCAAGCCCAACATCGGCGGGCGCGGGGCGGGCGTGATCCGCTTCGACAGCGCCGAGCTGCTGGCGGAGACCGCCGCGGCGGGCGCGCTGGACCTGGGCTTCGACTCCGTCGCGCTGCTGCAAGAGTACGTCCCCAAGCGCGACGACAAGATCACCCGCGTGGAGGTGCTGGGCGGCGAGTACCTGTACGCGATCGACGTGACGACCAGCGCCGAGACGTTCGATCTGTGCCCGGCCGACATCTGCCGCGTGCCGGCGCCGGTCGCGGTCGGCGAGACGTGCGCCGCCGAGCGCGCGCCCACCGTCACCGCCGTGCGCGCGCACCCGCCCGCCGATGCGATCGCCGACGCGGTGCGGATCGTGAGCGCGGCCGGCATCGACGTCGGCGGGGTGGAGTTCATGGTCGACGACCGGGACGGAACGCGCCTGTTCTACGACGTCAACGCGCTCTCGAACTTCGTCGCCAACCCGCTCGAGACGGTCGGCTTCGACCCCTGGGAACGCCTGGGCGCGTATCTCGAGACGCGCGCGCGGCGCGGTATGCCCGCCGCGCTGGCGGGAGCGCGCTGATGCGCTTCGGGTACTGGATGCCGGTCTTCGGCGGCTGGCTGCGCAACGTCGAGGACGAGCGCATGCCCGCGACCTGGGACTACGTCTCGGCGCTCGCGCGCCGCAGCGAGCGGATCGGCTACGATCTGTCGCTGGTTGCCGAGCTGAACCTCAACGACATCAAGGGCGTCGAGGCGCCCTCGCTGGACGCCTGGTCGACCGCCGCCGCGCTGACCGCGGTCACCGAGCGGCTCGAGCTGATGGTCGCGGTGCGCCCGACGTTCCACCTCCCCGCGCTGCTGGCGAAGCAGGCCGCCACGATCGACCGCATCGGCGGCGGCAACCGCCTCTCGCTCAACGTCGTGTCGTCGTGGTGGAAGACCGAGGCCGAGATGTACGGGGTCGGCTTCGAGCAGCACGACGACCGCTACGCACGCACCGCCGAGTGGCTCGACGTGCTCGACGGCGTCTGGTCGCAGCCGCGCTTCAGCTATCAGGGCAAGTTCTATTCCGTCGCCGAGACCGCGCTGGAACCCAAACCCGCCACGCGGCCGCGCCCGGTGATCTACGCCGGCGGCGAGTCCGAGGCGGCCAAGGAGCTGATCGCGGCCAAGTGCGACGCCTACGTGATGCACGGCGACCCGCCGGAGCGGGTCGGCGAGAAGATCGCCGACATGCGGGCCCGGCGCGAGCGCATGGGTTTGGGCCCGATGCGGTACGGCGTCGCCGGCTACACGATCGTGCGCGACGCGCACGAGGACGCGCGGCGCGAGCTGGCCCGGATCACCGACGTGCGCGCCAGCGCCGCCGGCTTCGCCAACTTCCAGCAGTGGCTGAGCGGAACGCAGCTCGACACCCAGCTCGCCCAGCAGGAGTACAGCGTCTCCAACCGCGGGCTGCGCAGCGGCCTGGTCGGCACGCCCGACGCGGTGCGCGAGCAGGTCGCGGCGTTCGAGGCGGTCGGCGCGGACCTGCTGCTGCTCCAGTGCAGCCCGCAGGCCGAGGAGATGGAACGCTTCGCCGAAGCGGTGATCGCGCCGCTGCGCAAGACCACCGCCGCCCGTTGAGCGCGAGCCGCCCGCGCGGCGACGCGTACGCCGCGCTGGCCGTGCTGGCGCTGGTCTGGGGCTACACCTGGGTCGTCATCAAGGTCGCCACCCACGACGCCTCGCCGCTGGTCGTCGCGGCGGTGCGCCCGGCGCTGGGCGCCGTCTGCCTATTCGCCGCGCTGACCGTGATGCGCCGCTCGCTGCGGCCGACGCCGCTGCGCGACACGGTCGTGCTGGGGCTGCTGCAGACGACCGGCTTCACGCTCTTGCAGACGCTCGCGGTGTCGCTCGCCGGCGCCGGCAAGGTCGCGGTGCTGGCGTACACGATGCCGTTCTGGGTCGCGCTGCTGGCCTGGCCGTTCCTGAGCGAGCGGATCGACCGCGGGCGCTGGATCGCGCTGGCGCTCGCCGCGCTGGGCTTGGGCTTCGTGCTTGCGCCGCTGAACGCGCACGCCGTGCCGGCCGATCTTCTGGGCGTCGCGAGCGGCATCGTGTGGGCGGCGAGCGCGGTCTGGGCCAAGCGCCTGCGCACCCGCCACGACGTCGAGCTGCTCTCGCTCACCGCCTGGCAGATGCTGTGGGGCGCGATCCCGCTGGTCGTGCTGATGCTCGCGGTGCCCGAGCAGGTCCGCTGGACGACCTCGTTCGTGCTCGCGATGGCCTACATGGTCGTCGCCTCGCAGGCGCTGGCCTGGGTGCTGTGGCTGTTCATCCTGTCGCGCCTGCCGGCCGGCGTGGCAGGCATCGCGTCGCTGGCGACGCCGGTGCTCGGGGTCGCGTTCGCCGCGCTCCAATTGCACGAGATCCCGACCGGCACGGAGCTGGCCGGGATCGGGTTGATCGTGGCGGCGCTGATCGTGAACTCGCGCCCGCCGGGCAAGCACGCGAGCGGGCCGGAACGTCCCGATCCGATCGCCACCGTGCTGGACTAGATCAGGGTCGGAACGCGGTATCGTCGTCGGCTACAACTGCATCGGGTCGACGTTCTGGCCGGCAGCGCGCATGCGTCCCGCAAGCTCGAGCGCCTGCTCGCGGGACAGATGCTGCGTGGTGATCAGACCGCGTAGAATATCGAGCGTGGAAGCAGTTCGCACGAGCGATGCGCGGGCGATAAGAGCCGCATCGCTATCGTCCGTCGCGAAGATCGCCTTTCGCTCTTCACAAACGACGATGGACTCCGCTTCACCACGATGCCTCCGCTTCGTTCCCAACGCCAACTGAATTTGAGAAGCTCGACGAAGCTCCGCCGTGCCCGACAGATCGACTCGCTGCAGCCACCGTGTGCCCGGCGTGCGAGACGACCGGGATACCGCGCGAGACGGTCGCGGACAGCTCATTATCTTCGACATACCCGGCGATCAGCGATCGTCCATGAAAGTGACGCGCTAAGAGCACGAGGGCATGGGCCTCGGCAAAGTTGATCAATGTCGACGCGTCGAAACAGACCGCAGAGAGCATTGATCAGATGAGATCGGACAAGTCGATGTCAGATTGAATCTCTACTGGCCCAGGGTAACGGTCCTTCACCACTTCTGCGGGCAGATCGAGCGCATCGCCGGCCGACTCGGCAGTGATCTTCCCCGTGTGATATGCTCGCGCAACAGCCTCTACGTAACGGCTGGGCAGCTCCGCTTTATCCGGTGAATCGAGAGTCTCGTACTCCGCAAATGGGTTCGGTTTGAGCGCAGCAGCGCTGACGAGTAAACGGCTGACGTCGGCCCCGGCTACCAAATCGGCCCGCTCCAGCTGGATGAGCGCCGGCTGCAGCGTAACCCGAAAATGCTTGGCCACTCGGATCGCTCCCTCGATCATCGTTGGGTCGAGCTTCTCCTTGATGACGAACTTCATGATCCCGCGCCGCGGAACGAGCAGTTCTGCTGCAAAGCGGTTGGCATCCCGTTCTTCTTGGGATTGCTGCTCTGCCATCACGTCCACATCGAGCTCTTCGACATGGCCAAGCACGTGATGGCCGAATTCATGAGCAGCGGTGAACCGCTGGCGACCGAGTGGTTTCGCGCGATTGAGATAAATGAAACCTGTCCCGGCGCGCTCGTCTCGGACGTAGATGCCGTCGATCTGGAGATTCGAACCCGAACGCCGAACGAAGACGATATCCGGCCGCTCCCGGAGGAACTCGAAGATGCCGATCGGTTGGTCGGGCGGTAAAATTTCGTCGCGAAGTCGAGAGGCTAGCTGAACTGGGTCAGGTTTCGCCATGCACGACCAAGTCGTCATAGCGACGGCGAAATCTTTGCAACCACGCTAAGTCGCCTTCGGCTCCATTGCTCAGCGCTGACGATCGGAATCGCGGCGAACCGGAAAACTCGGGATACAAGATGAAGTCGACGTCGCAGGCGAGATAGCCCGCAAGCTCACGCAACTCGCGGGCGGAGACTTTTCGCTCGCCCTTTTCCATCTTGCACATCTTAGAGCGATCCAGCCCAAGCTTTGCTCCAAGCTGTTCCTGGCTCAGCCCGGCTTGCTGACGCAGAGCGGCGATTCGTGAGCCGAGATCCGCATCGGTCATACGATAATCATAACACATTGTTGCGTTTTTCGCAACAATGTGTTTTCCTGATGGGCCAAGCTGCGACCGGGTGCACGGCGGGCCGACATGCCGGCCCGCTCGTGCTCGTGCTGAACTAGATCTCGGTCGTCTGGCCCGTCGTCCCGGTGCCGCCGTCGTAGCCGGAGGCGCGCACGTTCGTCGTGTCGCCGTCGACGCGCAGCTTCTCCTCGCGGGTGGTATCCGAGACGCGCTGCGTTTCGGTGACTTCGCGCTTGCCGACCACGACCTCGCCGGTCACGACGGCGCGCTTGGTGACCGCGACCTGCTCGCGCATCAGCGGCACGCGAATCGTCTCGCCCGCGCCGATCTCGCCGATGTCGCCCGCATCCGCGCTGGTCTCGCTGACCGGGCGGCGCTCGACGAACAGTTCCTCGCGGATGACCGGAACGTCGATGTCCTGCTGGTGCTCGACCACGTCCTTGGTGATCTGCACTTCACCCGATTGCACGCGCTGCTTGTCGACGCTCAGGCGCTCCTCGCGCAGCTTGATCCGGCGGTCCTCGTCGATCTGCTCCCCGCGCGCGTAGCTGGACGAGTCGCCGTAGCCGAGCACCTGCGAACCGCGCAGCGTGGTGGCATCGGTCGCCGCATCGTAGGCGCCCGTCGTGCCGACGGCCGGCGTGCCGGCGAGACCGCCGGCGAGCCCGCCGCCGACCGCGCTCGCGGTCGTAGCGGTGGTAGCGGTCGTGTCGGCCGCATAGGTGCCCGTGCCGAAGCTCTCGCCGGCCAGGATGTGGCCGCCGTTCTGCTCGATCAGCGTGGCGGCGAGCTCGGGATGGTTGTGGCCGTCGACGGTCAGGATCGCGCTGTTCGGGGCGAGCGATCCGTCGATGCGGCGCGCTTCGCTGGAGGCCACGCCGTGGCGCACCAGCTCGTCGTAGAGCGTACGGTCGCCGCTCGCGCCGCTGAAGAAGCGCCCGATTTTGTCGCCCAGCGAATCGCCGTCGTCGCTGGTCACCTGGGTCTGGCCGGTGGTCGTGCCGGCGCCCGTTCCGGCGTACGCCGTCGTGTCTTCGCTCGCATGCGTCACGCCGATCCAGGTGCGCCCGAACCCTTCGTCGTGCAGCGCGTGCGCCGCCGCGTGGGCGGTCTCGCGATCGGCGAACGCGGCGACCAGCGCTCGCCCGTCGTATGCTTCATCTCGCGCGGTACCGGTATCGTAGTTCATCGAAATCCCTCGTCACGGTTGGGTCGTTGTGTTCTCGCGGAGCGGAACACGGCTGGCGAGGTGTGCCCTTTTTCGAGACTTTCTACAACTCCGGGCGCACGAATTCTCATGCGTAATCGCACCGTTCCGCGCACTCCGCGACCCAGGGCTCGCTCGCTGGCGAGCGTCAGACCGCTCGCACCGCCAGCTTGGCGTTGGCGAAATCGATCTTGGTCTGCGCGCGGCGCTGGGCGTCGACGTCTCCGGCGCCCTTGAGTTCGTCTTGCGCCGCGGCGAGGTCGGTGCGCGCTTGCGCCGGATCGACATCGTCGGCTGAGAGCGCGGCGTCGGCTAGGATCGTGACCTTGCCGGGCAGCGCCTGCATGAAGCCTTCGCTGCAAGCCAGCTCGAGCCGGCGCGTCGCGCCGCCGTCGCGCACGTTCGCCCGCAGCACGCCGGGCCGCAGCGCGGTGAGGTACGGCGCGTGCGAGGGCAGGATGCCGACCTCGCCCTCGGTCCCGACGGCGATGACGAGCTCCGCCTCGCCGTCGAACTTCACCGCCAGCGGCGTGATCAGCGTGAACGGGATCGCGTTGGCCATCAGTCGCGTCCGCTACGCGGCCGCGACGAGGACCGAGCGCCACACGTGGCGCCTCCGCCGTCGGCATGATTGGTGGTGTCGATGACGATCATGGTTTAGGTACGGGAACCCATCTCCGCGGCGGCGGCGCGCACTTCGTCGATGTCGCCGGCGTAGAGGAACGCCTGCTCGGGGATGTCGTCGCACTTGCCGTCGAGAACTTCCTTGAACGAGCGGATCGTGTCCTCGATCTTGACGTACTTGCCCGAGCGGCCCGTGAACTGCTCGGCGACGAAGAACGGCTGCGAGAACAGGCGCTGCATGCGGCGCGCGCGCCCGACGGTGATCTTGTCTTCGTCGGAGAGTTCTTCGACGCCGAGGATCGCGATGATGTCCTGCAGGTCGCGGTAGCGCTGCAGCGTCTCCTGGACGCCGCGCGCGACGTCGTAGTGCTCCTGGCCGACGATCGCCGGGTCGAGGATGCGCGAGGACGAAGCCAGCGGGTCGACGGCGGGGTAGATGCCCAGCTCCGAGATCGGGCGCGACAGCGCCGTGGTCGCGTCGAGGTGGGCGAACGTCGTCGCGACGGCGGGGTCGGTGTAGTCGTCGGCCGGCACGTAGACGGCCTGGACCGAGGTGATCGAGCCCTTCTGGGTCGTCGTGATGCGCTCTTCGAGCGCGCCCATCTCCGTTGCGAGCGAGGGCTGGTAGCCGACCGCGGACGGCATGCGGCCCAGTAGCGCGGAGACTTCCGAGCCGGCCTGCATGAAGCGGAAGATGTTGTCCATGAACAGCAGCACGTCCGAGCCGAGCTCGTCGCGGAAGTACTCCGCCATCGTCACGCCGGTCTGCGCGACGCGGAAGCGCACGCCCGGCGCTTCGTCCATCTGGCCGAACACGAGCGTGGTCTGCGCGAGCACGCCCGACTCTTTCATCTCCATCCAGAGGTCGTTGCCTTCGCGCGTGCGCTCGCCGACCCCGGTGAACACCGAGAAGCCCTTGTGGACCGCGGCGATGTTGCGGATCAGCTCCTGGATGAGCACCGTCTTGCCGACCCCGGCGCCGCCGAACAGACCGACCTTGCCGCCGCGCGTGTAGGGCGCCATCAGGTCGACGACCTTGATGCCCGTCTCGAAGATCTTCGGGGTCGGGTCCTGCTGGGCGAAGGTCGGCGCGTCGCGGTGGATCGGCCACATCGCGGCCTCCTTCACCGGCTCGTCGGAGTCGATCGCCTTGCCCAGGACGTTGAAGATGCGCCCCAGCGTGCCTTCGCCGACCGGGACCGTGATCGAGGTGCCGCTGTTCTGCACCACCGCGCCGCGCACCAGACCGTCGGTCGAGCCCATCCCCAGGCAGCGCACCTGGTTGTTGCCCAGCTCGCCCTGCACTTCGAGGACGAGGTCGCGCTCGGCCATCGCGGTGCCCGAGAGCTTGATGCCGCTGTCCTGCGACGCGACGCCGTTGCTGCCGGCGCTCGCGCCGCCGCCGATGTGGACGGACAGCGCGTCGTTGATGTTGGGCAGCGCGTCGGTGGGGAACTCGACGTCGACGACGTTGCCGAGAACCTGGACGACCTTGCCGGTGGCGAGATTGGTGGGGATGACGGTGGCGCTCACGATATGGGTTCCTTCTTATCCAGCCAGGGCTTCGGCGCCGCCGACGATCTCCAGGATTTCCTTGGTGATCGAGGCTTGGCGCGCTTTGTTCATCTCGACGGTGTTCTCGTCGATGAGTTTCTTGGCGTTGTCGGTGGCGTTGTTCATCGCCACGAGCTGAGCGGCGTAGAACGAGGCGTTGGTCTCGAGCATGGCCGAGTACAGGGTGAACTCGAGGTACTTGGGCAGCAGCCGGCCGAGCACGAACTCCGGCGACGGCTCGAATTCGACCGCCCCGGCCGAGGCCTTGGGCGCCGTGGCGTCATCGGGCACGATCGGCAGGATCTGGCGCACCTCGGGCCGCTGCGTCATCATGTTGACCAGCTTGGGCGACACGAGCGTCAGCGACGAGATGCGGCCCGCCGTGAAGTCGTCGGTGACCCGCCGCGCCAGCTCCTGGGCGTTGGCGAACATGTCGCCTTGCGCCAGCGGCCAGAACTGCAGCGTCTCGCCGCTCTGGCGGCGCAGGGCGTTACGGCTCTTGATGCCGATCGCGTACCAGGCCAGGTTCGCGTTCTCGCGGCCGTGGATCTCGGCCGAGCGGATCAGGTTGGCGTTGAACGAGCCGGCCAGCCCCTTGTCGGCGGTCATCAGGATCACGCCGCCCGGCGCGTTCTCACGGCCGGGCTTCATGAACGGGTGGTCGACCGCGCCGACGTTCGCGATCAGGTCGCGCAGCATCGCACCGATCGCGTCGGCGTACGGGCGCGACTGCTTCTGCAGCGCCTCGGCGCGGCGAATCTTCGCCGCCGCGACCTGCTTCATCGCCTTGGTGATCTGCTGCGTGTTCTTCAGCGACCGAATCCGGTCCCGAAGATCGCGAACGCTCGGCATCAGCCGCGTCCGCTACGCGGCCGCAGCGGGGACGTCGCGCCACACGTGGCGCCTCCGCGGCCGGCCGGGTTGGTGGTGTTCATGGTGGCGGTCATCGAGACGATCAGAATCCCTGGTTGAATTCTTCGATGGCGGCGACGAGCTGCTTCTCGGTATCGCCCGCGAGCGCGCTCGAGGTGCGGATCGTGTCGCTCACCGCGGCATGCTTCTCGTGCAGGTAGGCGACGAAGCGCTTCTCCCAGTCGGCGACGCGGTTGGTGGGAATGGCGTCGAGATAGCCGCGCGTCGCGGCGAAGATCACGGCGACCTGGTCTTCGACCGGCTGCGGCTGGCCCTGCCGCTGCACCAGGACCTGGGTCATCTTGTCGCCGCGGTTGAGCTGCTGCTGCGTGGCCTTGTCCAGATCGGAGGCCAGCTTGGCGAACGCCGCCAGCTCGCGGTACTGGGCCAGGTCGAGCTTGAGCCGGCCGGCGACCGACTTCATGGCCTTGGTCTGGGCCGACGAGCCGACCCGCGAGACCGAGATGCCGACGTCGACGGCGGGCCGGATGCCCTGGAAGAACAGGCCGGTCTGGAGGTAGATCTGGCCGTCGGTGATCGAGATGACGTTGGTCGGGATGTAGGCCGAGACGTCACCGGCCTGCGTCTCGATGATCGGGAGCGCGGTCATCGAACCGCCGCCCCGCTCGTCGGACAGCTTGGCGGCGCGCTCCAGCAGGCGCGAGTGCAGGAAGAAGATGTCGCCCGGGTACGCTTCGCGGCCCGGCGGGCGGCGCAGCAGCAGCGAGACTTCGCGGTAGGCCTGGGCATGGCGGGTGAGATCGTCGTAGATGATCAGGACGTCTTTGCCCTCGTACATGAAGTACTCGCCCATCGCGCAGCCGGCGAACGGGGCGATCCACTTCAGCGAGGCCGGCTCGGCGGCCGAGACGGTGACGATGGTGGTGTACTCCATCGCGCCGGCCTTCTCGAGCGTCTGCTGCAGCGAGGCGATCGTCGAGTTCTTCTGCCCGATCGCGACGTAGATGCAGACGACGTTCTGGCCCTTCTGGTTGATGATCGTGTCGACCGCGATGGCCGTCTTGCCGGTGCCGCGGTCGCCGATGATCAGCTCGCGCTGGCCCTTGCCGATCGGGATCAGCGCGTCGATCGCGCGGATGCCGGTCTGGAGCGGCTGCTTGACCGACTGGCGCTCGATCACCGAGGGAGCGGTGTTCTCGATCGTGCGGTACTGGCTGCTCGCGATCGGGCCCTTGCCGTCGACCGGCTGGCCGAGCGGGTTGACCACCCGGCCCAGCACGGCGTCGCCGACCGGGACCGACGCGATGCGGCCGGTCCGGCGCACCTTGTCGCCCTCTTTGATGTCGGTGTCCGGGCCCATGATCGCGACGCCGACCGAGTCCTCCTCGAGGTTGAGGACGATGCCGTTGAGGCCGTTGGGGAACTCGACCAGCTCCGACGCCTGCGCGTTGTCCAGGCCGTAGATGCGCGCGATGTTGTCGCCGACCTCGATGACGGTGCCGATCTCGGCTTCGTTGGTTCCCGTCGCGTAGCTGGCGATGCGCTGTTTGATGATTCCGGCGATTTCGTCGGCGTTGATCACTTTAATTGCCTCCAGCATGGGGCGCTCCGCCCCAGGCTGCGCGCCCCCCACGCTGTGCGTGGGGCCCCCGGGCTCGGGCGCCCGCGAGATTGGTGGTAAATTCGAGATTCCCCGAGGTCGCTTGCGACATGATCTCTGTCTTAATTCGTGCTGAGCAGGCGGGCGATGTCGTCGAGGCGGCCGGCGATCGTGCCGTCGGCGCGCTTGTCGCCCATCGTGATGCGAACGCCGCCGATCAGGTTCGGGTCGACCGACTGCGTGACGTCGAACTGGGTGCGGTAGGCCGCCGCGAGGCGGGCGACGATCGCGTCCAGCTCGCCCCGGGAGAGCTGGCGGGCGCTGGTGACCTGGAGCGGCTGGGCGCCGCGCGCCTGGCGCTCGAGGACGTCGTACTGCCCGACGATCTCCTCCACCATCGCCTCGCGGCGCTTGCGGACCAGCAGCAGGATCGTGTGCAGCGCGATCGGGTCCAGGCGCGCGAAGGCCTGGCCGACGATGGTCTCCTTCTCCTTGCGGTCGACGACCGGGGAGCGGAAGAACTTGCGCACGTCGGCGTCTGCATCCAGGGCCGCGACGAAGGTGTGCAGATCGTGCTGGACCGGCGCGACCTTGCCCGCCTCCTGGGCGAGCTGGAAGACGGCGCTGGCATAGCGGCGGGCGAGGGTCTCGTTGGGCATCAGAGCTTCCCTCGGGACAGATCGTCGA
The DNA here is from genome assembly GCA_964245595.1 of uncultured bacterium. Lineage (GTDB taxonomy): Bacteria > Vulcanimicrobiota > Vulcanimicrobiia > Vulcanimicrobiales > Vulcanimicrobiaceae > Vulcanimicrobium. The sequence goes on from CAXTNU010000001.1 coordinate 14,255, forward strand.
CCGTCTCGTTCACCAGGCGGGTGTTGGTGCGCTCGTCGACGCGGCCGGCAGCCTGCGCGCGGGCTTGCAGCAGCGCCTTCTCGATGAGCTCGATGCGCAGCCGGTCGCGCGCCGCCATGCGGGCCCGTTCGAGCTCGCCCTGGGCGTTGCGCACCATGCGCTCGCCGTCGGCCCGGGCTTCGGCCACGAGCTGGTCGTGCTCGCGCTCGACCACGGTCTCCACGCGGGCGCGGATCTCGGCCGCGTCGCGCTGCGCGCCCTCGACCTCGGCCCGGGCCGTCCCCGCTTCGGCGCGAACCCGCTCGCGGCGCGCCTCGGCCTCGGCGATCTCGGCGTTGCGGGCGCGCTCGTTGGCCTCGACGGCCGGGATCAGGTACTTGCGGAAGAGCAGGATCAGCACGATCAGGAAGACGACCGCGCCCAGCACCTGCGACCACAGCGCGACGGATTCGAAGAAGCGGTTGGTGGTTTCCATCAGGCCCCGGCCCCCGAGCCGATCGCGCGCTCGAGCATGGTCTGCGCGAGCCCGTCGACGATCTGCGCCTCGTTGGTGCGCGCGGCCTCGATCTCGCCGCCGACCTGGCGGTGCGCGTCCTCGACGATGGCGATGGCCCGGCTCTGGTAGTCGCCGGTCACCTGGCCCGCCTCGTTCTGCGCCGTGACGCGGGCCTTCGCGATCGCCGCGTCGGCTTCGCGCCGCGCCGCGGCGCGGTGCTCCTCGGCCGTTCCGCGCGCCGAGCGCACCTCGGCCTCGCCGCTCTCGATGTCGCGCGCCAAGCCGTCGATGTAGGCCCGGCGCTGCGCGATGGCGCGGCCGACCGGCCGCAAGAACGCGACGTTCAGCAGGACGATGAAGAGGACGAAGTTGACGACCTGGACGAGCAGCGTCCCGTCGATCGAGAGAAACACGGCCCTACTTGACGATCGCCTGGATGTGCGCCGGCACGTTGGTGACGGCAAAGAACAGGTACAGGCCCAATCCCAGGCCGATGATCGGGAACGCCTCCAGAATGCCGACGCCCAGGAAGAAGAACGTGAAGATGTTGGGGCGGGCTTCGGGCTGACGCGCGATGGCCTCGACGGCCTTCGAAGCGACGATACCGTCGCCGATGGCCGAGCCGAAGGCGACGGCCGCGACGATCAGCGAGAAGCCGATCACCATCATTGCGAGGATCAGAGCATCCGAGGTCACGTGGAGCGAGCCTTTCTAGGTGTCCGCCGCCGAACGGCGGGCGATTGGAGGGCGGCTTGAGCGAAGCCCAAACGCGACGGGTTCGCGCAGCGCGAACCCACTAGTGTTCCTCGGCCGTCGCCAAGGAGAGATAGACGATGGAGAGGAGGGTGAAGACGAACGCCTGCAGCGTACCGATGAAGAAGTTGAAGAACTCGAGCAGGAACGGCACGATCGCCGCGCCCAGCGACAGGTTCACCGGGCCGACTTTGACGTTGGACGCGATGATCGTCGCGACGACGAACAGCAGCAGCTCGCCGACGAAGATGTTGAAGAACAGCCGCAGCGCGAGGACGACCGGGCGGGCCAGCTCCTCGATCAGGTTGAGCGGAAACAGGACCGCGAACGGCTTGAAGAGGTGTCCGAACGCGCCGATGCCGTTCTTGCGGATCGCGACGAACCAGATCCCGAAGAACACCAGCAGCGCGAACGCGACGGTGGTGTTGAGATCGGCCGTCGGCGCGCCGCCGAACGGCAGCCCGAGCTGCTTGAAGGGGAAGAAGCCGACCTGGTTGAGGATGAAGATGAAGAAGAACATCCCGATGAAGATCGGGACGAACCGTTCGCCTTGCTTGCCGATCGTGCTGACCGCGAGGTCGGCCAGGTAGTTGACCAAGCCTTCGAACGTGGCCTGGGTCTTGTTGACCCGGTGCGTCGCGTACGAGCGGCCGAGCCACCAGAAGAAGGCCAGCGAGACGAGCATCACGAGCCAGGTCGTCAAGATCGTATCGGCATGCACGGAACCGATCGCCGGCCACTGCCAGGTCAGATGCGCGCCGACTTGTTCCTTCACCACGTCCCTCGTCGATATGCGTTGCGCAGCACGATCGCGTACGATGCCAGCGGCGCGAAGAATCCGGCGTAGGAGATCGCCAGAGCCCACACGGGGCCGGTGATCGCCGCAGTAGCCGGGAGAGTGCCGACACCCAGTACCCTGACCACGTTGTTGAGGCCGTACACACCACGCGAGCGTCTCCCGTCCAGGAGGCGCTCGTTGTTGCGCATGATCAACAGCATGTTCACGACGCCGCACCCTCCTCCGAGCGCCAGGTCGAGACCCAGGAGCGGAGAGCGGAGAGCCACCAGGATGGCGAGCCCCGCGAGCAACAGCGACGTGCGTAGAGCGACCGACCGTTTGCGCGCATGATATTCGCGCAGCTCGGCCTGGTCGGCGCGCTCCGTATTGTCCCAGGTTTCGGGTCTCCCCTCCTGGACTTTCATCGCACGAGAGCCTATTTGACCGAACGGACGACCTGGGAAACCGCGATTCCGCCCCCCACGACCAGCCCCGCGAACAGGCCCACGATGGCCCACCAGGATGCACCCGTTCGGTTCGCGGTCACCACGCCCAAGGCGAACCCGCCCAGCGTGCAGCCGACGAAGAGCGCCCCCAAACCGATCAGGTGGGACGGATTCACGTGGCGACACCCGAGCGGAACTGCTCGGACTGAGCTCCGGGACGAAACTCGTCGGGCTGCGGCCCGCCGCGCAAGACGTGGAGCAGCCAGCCGACGATCCGCTCGGCCGCCCGGCCGTCGCCATAGGGGTTGGCGGTGTGGGCCAGCCGGCCGTACGCCTGGGCGTCGGTCAGCAGCCGGCGCGTTTCCGCGACGATGACGTCGTAGTCGGAGCCGATCAGGCGCAGGGTGCCGGCCTCGAGCCCCTCGGGCCGCTCGGTCTCGCGCCGCATCACCAGCACCGGCCGGCCCAGGGTGGGCGCCTCTTCCTGCAGCCCGCCCGAGTCGGTCAGCACGAAGTGCGAGGCCCGCACCGCGGCGACGGTCTCGGCATAGTCGAGCGGCTCCAGCAAGCGAACGCCCTCGACCCCGTCGAGCACGCCGTGGACGACCGGGTGGACCGCCGGCGAGGGGTGGACCGGCCAGACGATCTGCGGCCGCTCGGGGAAGCCCGCGATCGTGCCGACGGCGCGGGCGATGTCGGCCATCGCGCCGTGGTTCTCGCGCCGGTGGGCGGTCACGAAGATCATCGGCCGGGCCGGGTCGAGGCCGTCCAGCGCGTGGGTGCCGACCCCGTTGCCCAGCCGCCGGCTGGTGGCCAGGAAGGCGTCGATGACGGTGTTGCCGGTGACCACGACGTGGGCGTGGTCGGTCCGCTCGGCCAGCAGGTTGGCCTTGGAGCGCGCGGTCGGCGCGAAATGGAAGGAGGCCAGCACCCCGGTCAGGCGCCGGTTGGCCTCCTCGGGGAAAGGCTCGGTGATGGTCGAGGTGCGCAGGCCGGCCTCGACGTGGCCGACCGGGATCTTCGCGTAGAACGCGGCCAGCGCGGCGGCGGTCGAGCTGGTGGTGTCGCCGTGCACGAGGACGACGTCGGGCCTGGTCTGGGCCAGCACCCGCTCCATGCCGGTCAGGACCCGGGTCGTGATGTCGGTCAGCGACTGGGCCCGGGTCATGATGTCGAGGTCGACGTCGGGCACGATCTCGAACAGCCGCAGCACCTCGTCGAGCATCTCGCGGTGCTGAGCGGTGACGCAGACGATCGGTTCGACCGCCGGCATCGCGGCCCGCAGCGCGTGCACGACGGGCGCCATCTTGATCGTGTCGGGCCGCGTGCCCATCACGGCCATGACGCGCAGCGGCCGGGCGTTCGAGGCGGGCGGCTGGGCGCTCATCGCGCGCGCACCCCGCCGCCGACGCCGGACAGCACGAGGGCGACCACGCCCAGGACGAGACAGAGCGCGTAGATCAGAAGAACCGCCTGGCGGACGTTGAGCCCGAACCGGAAGATGAGCTGGTGGTGGAAATGGCCGCGGTCGGCCTCGTAGAACTTCTTGCCCGCGCGCGTGCGGCGCACGATCGCGAAGGCCGTGTCGAGCACCGGCAGGCCGAGCGCGACCAGCGGCACGAGCAGCGAGATGGTGAAGGCCGTCTTGCTCGCGCCCTCGATCGACACGGTCGCGAACACGTAGCCGATGAAGAGCGCGCCCGAGTCGCCCAGGATGATCTTGGCCGGGTTGAAGTTGTAGGGCAGAAAGCCCAGCACGCCGCCGACCAGCGCGGCCAGGATCAGCGCCAGCTCGGGGTGCCCGTGGGTCAGGCTGATGACCAGCAGCGACATGCCCGAGATCGCGGTCAGCCCCGAGAGCAGGCCGTCGAGCCCGTCGATGAAGTTGATCGCGTTCATCATCCCGACGTACCAGATCAAGCTCAGCGGAATCGGCAGCCAGACCGGCAGATAGAGCGGCGCGCCGTGGTGGAACGGGTTGGTGACGTAGGGCGGGATGACGAAGCCGTAGAGCATCGAGATGCCGGCCACGACGATCTGCGCGACCAGCTTGCCGCGCGGCGACATGCCCATCACGTCGTCCCAGATGCCGACCATCAGGATCAGCGTGCCGCCGAAGATCAGCCCGATCGCGTCGTGCAGGTTGTCCTTGTTGCCGAACTGGTTCTTGGCGATGAGGTAGCCCAGCGCGGAGAACATCGCGAACGCGAAGCCCAGGTACACCGCGATCCCGCCGATGCGGGGCTTGGGCACGTCGTGCATGCGCCGCTCGCCCGACTCGTCGAGCATCCCGACGGAGAGCGCCAGCCGGCGCACGTAGGGCGTGGTGAAGAGCGCGGTGGCGAACGCCAGCAGCAGCGCCACGGCGATGATGGCGGGGTTCATCGAGCCCCCGCTACCGCTGCCGCCGGACCAGGATGACGTGTACCAGGGTCACGCGCGGGCCGGTTCGGGCACGAACTGCTCGAGCGCCACGCCCGCCTCGGCCAGCAGCGCTTGCGCGACCGGATCGGGGTAGGCGTCGGCGTAGACGATCCGGACCACGCCGGCGCTGATCAGCAGCTTGGAGCAGCCCGCGCAGGGCTGGTGGGTGCAGTAGGCCGTCGCCCCCGCGATCCCGACCCCGTGCAGGGCGCCCTGGACGATCGCGTTGGCCTCGGCGTGGGTGGCCCGCAGGCAGTGGCCGTCGACGATCAGGCAGCCGGCGTCGGTGCAGTGGGCGACCCCGCGGGGGGCGCCGTTGTAGCCGGTGGTGAGGATGCGCCGGTCCCGGGTGAGCACCGCCCCGACGCTGGCCCGCGGGCAGGTCGCCCGCGTGGCCACCGTCCGCGCGATGTCCATGAAGTACTCGTCCCAGCCGGGGCGCGTTACACCGGAAACTCGATTCACCCCGGAAATTCGCTCGTCTTCTCGCAATCCGCCCCGTTTATTCGCCGTCTCCCCTTCTGCGGCCCGGCGACTTGTAGGAGGGCACGCCGTCGCGCAGGTAGCGGCCCAGGAAGGCCCTCGTGTGATGCGTGCCGCCGGTGCGGACCTGGCGTGTCGCCGCCACGGTCGCTCCGACGGTGCCGTCGAAATCCGCGATGGCTGAGCACAGTGCCCTGAGTGCCTCGCGCCATGGCGTCTCGGCCAGGCGGTAGACGCGGAACGGTCCGACGGTGGTGGCCGTGAAGAGGCCGTCGCGCTCCATCGGCCGGAGCAGGGCGAGCATCTCATGCTGGGTCTTGACGCCGCAGCCGCGCGCGACGGAACTCTCGTCCACCTCCTCGAGCTGCGCCACGAGGATGACGGCAAGGGTCCGCAGCGGTGACCCGAGCCAAGTCAGCGGGCTGCCTTGGGCGCCGCGTTTCGGAAACTGACGCGGGGTCGTCGGTGCATCTACAAGGCACGAACCTTCGGGGATTGGCGCTGGTGGGCCGATGCGCACGGCGTTCGCGGCGCCGACCGCCGTCAGCACGCGTCGAACCGCGGGAGTGAGCGGGCCTTCTCGGGCCAGGCGGTAATCGAAGACGTTCCAACGCTCGGCCGTCGTCCAGCGCCCGATGAGGCCGGCGATGGCCATTTTCCGCAGGAGGCCTTCGGCCCCGGATGCCGACAGGGCGGCGAGCGCCGGGATGGCGTTTCGGCGCGCGGGCTCGGCCGAGCCGATCTCGACGAGGACCCGCGTCGCGAGGCTGTTGCCCAGGAACAAGGGCGGGTATCCTTCCTGCGCCTCGCTCCGCCGGCGGCGAGCCGGGTCCCACCTGTCCACGAGACGGCGGTACGCTGCCGCGATCCAGGCTCCCCGTGGCTAACGCCGTCGCCGACGGCGGCGCGGCCGCATGGGCTCCAAACCGAGATGCGCGCGAAGGTGAACGCGGCCGGAGCACTGGCCGTGAACCAGGAGGATCCTGGCCGGCGCGATGACGCTCGCGAGGTCGGGTCGGACGCGGAGGACGGCCTGGCAGAGCGCGATGAGCGGCTCGGTCCAGGGTGCCTTGAAGAGCCGGTAGAGCCGGATGGAGCCGACCATCCCGCTGGTCAGCACCCCGTCCGCCTCGAGCGGGTCCAAGAGGCGGTGCATGTCGCCGTCCGTCCGCACCCCGGCGACCCGGGCGATGGTCGAGGCGTCCCCCGCGCCGAGCGAGGCGCAGACCAGGACCGCCGTCGTGCGGTTGGGGTGGCCGAAGATGGTCTCGACGTCGCCCGGTGGGCGGCCGAAGATGCGCAGCCTGGTGACGTTTGAGCCCTCGACCACGGCGAGATCTTCGGACGGTGAAGGGGAGGGTGTCCAGGTCAGGTTGTTCGTGTCCGCGATGCTGCGCAGCAGGTCGCGCACCGGCTCGGCGAGTGAGTGGCGTCGGTCGAGGGTCAGGAGGTAGCCGTCGTGGTGGGCGGGATTGCGGTAGCGCCGCACCAATCTGAGCGCAACGAGCCTGCGGACGGTGTGGCCGAGATTGGCGTCCGTGACGTTCGCGCGCTCGGGTAGGTCGTTGATGGCCACGGGCTCGCGTGCGGCGATTTCGACGAGCGTCTTTGTGACGGCCGCTGAGCCTAGGATCAGTGCCGGGTATCCCGGCCTATTTGCTTTGATGTTGTCCTGTCGACGCCCGCGTGGACTTGGGATTCGGTCGTGAACCAACGAAGGAGCATAGCCTGGCTTTTCTTTTTCGTTGCGGCGCATGCACCGGCACGCGGCGCCGCAACGAACGAAACTGTACGGTTCGGCTCTGACCCATCGGGAATCGGAGCGACACGGGAACGGGCGGAGGGATGCGCTCCGCAGGGTGTCTGTCCCTCGTCCACCGTTCGGCGCGCGTAGCGCCCACATGCTCAGTCCGCGCTAGGTACTGCGGGTCCTCACACACGGTACGATTGCCGCATGGCGACGCCGGCACTAGAATTTCGTGCGCAGTAGGCCGAGCGAATCGGCCTCCAGGGCCGCGATACGGCGGCCGAGGTTTTCCCGCGCGGTCGTTTCCGAATGCACCACGTCGAGCGCGTGGGCAAGGCCGAAGTCCACTGCCGGCGCGGCGAGCACGCGCTCACGCATGATCGAGAAGCGTGACATCGCCGCCAAGCCCTCCAACAAGGTGTCGAAGTGGACGAACCGTCCCTGCAACTGCGCGCAGATGTCCGCAAGTGAGGCAGTTGCAGCGAGCGCGCGGATGCATCGTCCGTCGCCCGTAAAGAGCAGTGTGTCCGCGTTCGAGCAGGCGTAATCAATGAAGCGAGCTTCGCCGTCGTCGATGCCGGGAACCGCAGCGAGCCGCTTCAGACGCACCGCATCAACTGCGTCCGACGGCAGCGGTTCGCACATCGTGTACATGGTGTAGGCGTCCTTCCGGACGTCCGTTGTCGCGTAGAACTTTGCGTACAGCGGCAGCTTGTCGCTCAGGCGAAGCGAACCAAACGCGGCCGGCACGCAGAAGTACGGTCGCTTAGCTCCGTTCGACCGGAGCAACCGGTCTAGTTCGGCCACCAGTGAGAACGACGCCGTCTTGATGATGACATCGTTGTCGAGAAGCGGCTGCACCAGTTGACGTCAGACCAACGGCTCGCGCAGCACGTCGTCGAGCATCTCAGCCGCGTCAGATGGCAAAGATCTCAAGTCGAGATGTTCGGCCGCCGCAGCGTTCACAGTCCGCATGGGGAGCGCAGGTTCGCTACGTCGCGTCTTTATCGCCCGATGCATGAAGGCAAAGTCGTTAGTCTCGCGGCCGAACCGCAGCGCGAGATGTTCAGGGTCGATACGCAAGGGTGCCGCCTGCGACCAGAGGACGTTGGCCAGTTCGCGCGGGGTGCCTGCGAAGTTCTCCCAGAAGGCCGGCGCATCGAGACTTCCGAGGACGCCAAGTGCGTACCGGTTCGCGTCCGATTCGTCCTTTGCGTCTTGATCTTCATCGACCGCGTCGGAAAAGGATTCGTTCTCCTGAACATGCCCAAGTGCGATGTGGCCGAGTTCATGCGCGATAAGGAAGGCGTCCCACGCTGCCAACTGCTGCTCGTTGCGCGTGAGCAAGATGACGTCGCGGCCGTCAACACGATGGACCAACGCATCCATTCCGCGGGGAGTTGGGACCGCGGCGACATGAAGCACCGCGATATTGCGGTCCCAACAGTAGCGCAACAAGCCCTCCAACGACGTCCATGGTACGTCGCTGGAGGCCAGAATTTCCGCGCGTACACCGGCGGGGTCGGCGCTTACCGGGGCGGACCTCGGGATGGTGGCGGCGACTAAACGCGCGATGCCCGCGCAGTACGCCTGCGGCGCGTCCGGCGGCGCCTGGGCAGTCGAGGATCCCGAACGTTTGAACCGCATGCCAACAGGCCCGTCCGGGACGATGCGATCGTGCTCGAGGAACTCCGCCACGTCGAGTCCAAGGCGTCGCGCGAGAACGAGTTTAAGGTGCTGCTTCGCGCCCTCGTCCTCTCTCTCGACATCCGCGGTCCACCAGGTGGGGATGGCGTGGCCGAGGACGTCGGATTGGTATCCCTCGCCACGGAGGCGCTTCGTGAGTTCGCGCACGGCCCGCCCTCGGCCGGCTAACGCATCGGCAGCCATCGAGTCTGGGACTTCCACGGTGGAGGCAAGGGTTCCGCCTGCCGGCTTGCTTTACGAGCACGCGACTCCGACTAGGCCGATCATCAGGTTTCCGTAGGCCTCGGCAAGGTCCAACAATTCGGCCACGCTCGGCGAGTTGCGGAGCACCAACACGATGTCATCGCCATGCCGCTCGGCGCGCAGAATGAGCTTTTGCAATTGGACTGCAGGATGCGTGCGGCCGTGTCTACCACGGAGGTAGTGTAGGTCGGCCAGAAATGCTCCACGCGCGGCGCCGTCGCCGCGCAGAAAGAGCCTCGGATGATCCGTGGTCGCGTCCATCACCACGAGGGCGGACACGGAAACGAATCGGCCGCCGCGCGCTCGACGCAACCGGCACCTGATGCTTGTGCAGTACGCGACATCGACAACGGCGTCGGGATACCTCGCAAGGAGCCGCGAAAGCGCGCGTCCAGAACAGCGCAGCTTGATGCGGTCAGGACTTTCGCTTCGTTGAGCATGGACGCCCCTCTCACCGAGCGCGTACGCAGATTGCGCCAGCGCTTCCACGCCTGGGGTGTGGTGTGAAAGGTGGAGGGTAAACTCGGGCATGATGGCTCCTCGTGGAAGCCGCACGCCTCATGTTTCGAATTCGCGGCGGCGGCGAGCCTATCGCCGCCGCGAATTCCCGGTACCACGTTGACTACGCCGTCTTGCGTCGGCCCGCGCGGCGGGCTCGCTCGAACGGATTGCGGATTGGGTAGACGGGCGGGCCGGGAAGGTTCACCGTTGGACAGCTGTAGCGGACGTCACAGGCGTTGCAGGTCTTGGTGTCTGGCGGTTCCAACGGCGTCGGCCAGTTGCCGTCCTGACGATGCTGCATAATCGCCCGGGCATCGGCATCGAATCGCGTAAGCGCTTCACGCACGCGTTCCTCGGTGATAGTTACATCGAGAGTGGCGAATTGGGGCCGTCCCTTCGTCCTGTTCACCCCTTCAAGTTCATTAATGAAGTACACAACGGCGCGAGCAGGGAAGGCGTCCGTCCGTAGGCGGTACAGTTCCGCGTACACAAGCATTTGCCACTCGTAGTTCTTCCAGTCCGCTGTGCCGCGTCCGAGCCGTTTGGAACCCTTGTAGTCCCAGATCTCCATGGTCCCGGGATCGAGTGGTTGGTCGATGCGCTCAACGTCCTCAGCCCGCGCGATGACATCGACGACGCCGCGCAACACGTAGTCGCGCCGGTCGCTCTCAAGCCGGAACTCTGTGTCATGCACGCGCGGGTAGAGCGTCGGTCCTTCGATGGCGTTGAAGTTCTTAATGACCTCCTCTGCCTGGTCTGCGACATCGTCGTTTGCCGCACGCACGCCGTGTGATTGGAGCGCGTTGCGGACCTCGAGGAAATATGTGGCGATGTCCTCGTCCCTCGCAAGCGTCCCGAACGGTCTATCCGGGACGAGTCCCCGGTAGAGGCGGTGGCAACGGTCGAGGACCTGGTGGATGATAGTCCCGTAGAACGCCTGCGTAGAGCGCGCCGGCACGAAGCCATCGTTTCCAAAGAAGCGGTACTGTCGGGAGCATTTCCGGTACGACAGAATGTCGGATGTTAGGCTAAACCGTGGCCGGGCCACGGTCGGCGGCTGATACGGGACGTGCAAGCCCTCGAAGTTTTCCCAAATCGCCATATCATATCCTCATAACGGCGGCGCGTGGTACCGCAGCCAGGTGCGGTCTGGTCCGCACGGGATGCTGTCGTTTCTGCGGAAGTGGGCATCGCTACCGACGAGGATGAGCGCCCACTGCGCGCGCGAGTACGCCACGTAGAACGCGCGCACGGTATCGACCTCCGCGCGCACGGAGGCGTCTGGGCGCGCGAATTGACGCGCGTCTTCGCGCGCGAACCGGGCGATGTCGTCCTCCAGCGCGTAGACAGCAGCCTTGGGATTAGCGGTCGTGCCCATGCTCCCAACGAAGACAAACGGGAACTGCAATCCCTTCGCCTGGTGGATGGTCATGATTGGGACGTAGCCGGGTGGGACGATGATGTCATCATCCTCCTCGTCGTTCATCCCCTCAAGCGCCAAAAACCCGAAGAACAAGTTGTAGAAGCCACCGTTCCATTTCGGCACTACGCCGCGCTCGCCTGTAGGAGCGGCCATCATGCTGCCGCGCCGTACACGGTCGTCGCGCGCGACGGGAAGCGAAGCGAACGCCTCGATCAGAGCCGTGATTTTGGCAAGCCGCTCACGTCGGACCGGGTCCTCGTCGTTCCACGAGCGGAACGGTTGGAGCGCGAGGATCAGGTACAGCAACTCTTGCAGTTCGGTTGGTACGCGTTCGCCGGGGTGCTCACCGATATTGCGCACCGCTTGCGCAACGTAGGTGCCCAGCTCGGGGTGGTCGCGCGCCACCCTCTCGTAGACGGCACGCGCACTATGGACGAGGTCCGCTATCTCGCGTTCCCAGGGAGGGCTCGGGAGGTCCGGGTCGGTGATCGCCGTGATGGCGCCGAGCAGCGCGAGAACCTCCTCTTGCGCGAGGAACGATTTATTGCGCGGATTGAAATATGGGATGCCGCGCGCGCGCAGCGCCGTCGCATAGGCGCCCGCTCCCTGCGCACCCTCTTTCGTGCTGCGCAGGATTAGACAGCACTGACTATAGTCCTCGATGACACCGTTGTTTTTCAGGTCTGCAATGGTCTCGGCAAAAGCGTCCGCGAACGCTTCGTAGTTGCGTCCGCTCATCTTCCCGACCGCAGGGTAGTCGTGCGCGCTGATCTTCGTGTTCATCGCCTCAAGGGGCGGTTTGCCGGGCACGCGTGACCCCGGTGCGGCCATCCCCGCGAACGCTGTCACGTACGCGTTGCAGAAGTCGACCACCTTACTGTGGGAACGAAAGTTCTCTACTAGCGGGTATTTCGCGACCTCGGCGCGTTCGACGCCCAGTTGCGCGACGCAAGCTTCATCGAACGTCACCATGCATTCAACAGAGGCGCCCCGGAAGCGGTACAGAGCCTGGTCGTCGTCGCCGACCACGACGATGTTCTTCGTGCCACGCGCGAGGTTCAGATAGATACGTTCCTGCAGCACGTTAGTGTCCTGGTATTCGTCGACAAGCACCCACCGGATCGGCGGGCGCTCCGTGGTACCTTCGCGCAGCTCACGTCCCGCCGGCGTGTCGAGGAACTCGAGAAAGCGCGCTTGCAGGTGGGCAAAGTCGCAGCGGTTCCGTGCTTTGAGCGTCTCCGTGTACTGCTCATAGACATCGGCCAACATAGCCCAGGCGCCGCCCTCGGCCCGCATGAGGGCGAGCGAGGCGCGGTCTTCGGCCACCCGGTTGAACAGTTTCACGAGTTCGCGCGTTGCGACCCAGCGCCGTGGAGGCTTGTCGTACTCGGGCTTCCAGTCGAGCGGACGGAACAGGTACGCGAAGTGGCGCCAGAACTCCAGCCGTTCCGGCGCCGTGCTCCGCTTGACGAACTCCACGTGCTGGTGCACAAACATTGCCGTCTCGAACTCGTCCATGAGGCGGACGTTCTGATAGTTAGGCGCGCGGAATTCTTGCAGGAGGTCATTGCACAGGCCGTGCAGCGTGCCGATGCGAAGACGCGAAACGTCAACGCTGCGCGCCTCAGGATACGCGTTCACGACGGCCGTGTTGTAGAGGCCAATTCGGTCGTCGATGTTGCGAGCGGCCTTCTCGGTGAACGTCGTTACGACGATGCTCTCTGCGTCGACCCCATCGACGTAGAGCAGACGAAGCACAAGCAGAGCGAGCGTCTCGGTCTTCCCCGAGCCCGGTCCGGCGATAACCCAGGCCGGGCCAGAGGGGTGCGCGATGATATTGCGCTGTGCCCTGCTCGGACGCTCCTCGCCATCGCCGCGAGGTGGAAAGATGGCGCGCAGCAACTGCTCGAGGGTCATGGTCTCCTGCCCGGGCCGTAGCAACAGAGAAGGCTTCTGCCGGAAGAGCCTCTCGGGCTGCCCTACTTGATCGGGTCCCCTCGACACCCCTGCACAGTTTATAGCCCTGTTCGTGGGTGTCTTAGCATAATAACTGTAGACCATGAGGAATATGTTGCTACGCAGTTAATAAGCCCTCATGCCCAGAGCGACGCCCGAAACAGTGCGCCGTCCTATCGTGGTGACGTGGTGCGTCGCTCGTAAGACGGTTCCGGCCAGTGCCCGATTCACGGAGGCCTCGGGGTCGACATCCGACCGCATCGCCGCTTGGCTCGGGACGCTACGGGACGCACCACCCAAGGTCCCGGCGCGGGACCTGTACGCGGGCCGCGCGTTTTGTCTCGCGCGTGAGGCAGCAGACCGTTACGGAGCCGACCTCTCGGTCGTGTCGGCGGGACTAGGCTGGGTGACCGCCACGACGGTCGTGCCAGCCTACGACGTGACAGTGGGAACAGGGGGCCTTCAGGGCCACGACTTCGACCTGGCCGCATGGTGGCGATCCGTGGTCACTGGCCCCTTCTCGACCACTCCGGGACGCGACCTGGCGGACCGACCTCTGGTCCTCGCCTGTGTCGCGAGCGCCTACGCGTCGTTCTTCTCGGATGCGCTTGGTTCAGTTCCGCGCGAGCGGCTACGGATCTTCGGCAGCGGACTCGCGCAACGCCTGGGAGGAGGGTTATCCTACGCGGTGATGCCGTACGACGACCGGCTCGACGTTCTCGTACCGGGGACGCGAGCGGACTTCGCGCAGCGCGCGCTTCGCCACTACCTTTTTGAGATCGGTCCGTCGACAGATACCGAGGGAGACAAGCGGCGAATCAAGGCTGCGCTCGCTGGTCTGGCGAAGGATCGGATCCGACCCGGACGGAGCCTGGGCGACGAAGAGATCCGCGCACGCATCTGCCAAACCGCGGCCGAGACTGGGTTGAGCCGGACGGCGATGCTGCGCCACTTCCGAGACGTGCTTGGGATCGCTTGCGAGCAGTCCCGGTTCGCGCGCCTGTACGGGGAGGCGTTGCCCGATGGGCACTGACGCGCTCGTCGTGCGCGCCATTCACGCGCGGCAGGGCGACCACGACATCTACTCCTTCTTCATCCGTGGCCCGCAACTCTTGAAGATCGCGAAAATCTCGCGAATCGCGCCCGACGAGAAGGGCGGGCTCTCAGGCTTTCAACGTAAGCCCGTCCAAGATCAAGTGCGCGCCATCGCGGAATACGTTTCGCGCGGCGACGTGCTCTTCCCGAACGCCATCGTGCTCGCCCTCAGTTCGAATGTCAAGTACGTAGCAACCCGAGGCCCCACCCCACGTGGAAGCAACGACACGGGGGAGGCGGGGACACTCACAATTCCCGCCGCCCAGGGCACTGCCGCGGCGTGGATCGTAGACGGCCAGCAGCGCGCACTCGCGCTCGCGGAGAGCCGCGCGGAACACCTCCTCGTCCCGGTGGTCGCATTTGTCTCCGAAGCGGTGGCGACGCAACGCGAGCAGTTCATTTTGGTCAACAAGGCGCGACCACTCTCGCGCCGGCTAATCGACGAACTGCTGCCCGAGGTAGACTTCCCGCTGCCTCGGGATCTTTCAGCACGCAAGACGCCGAGCTACCTTTGCGGCGTGCTCAACGACCACCCTGACTCTCCGTTCCATGGGCTGATACGCCGAGCGTCGACCGTCGGCGACGGCGCCGTCGTCACCGACTCAAGCCTTGTCCGCGCCATCCGGAATAGCATCGCACATCCGCGCGGCGCGCTTGCGGCGCACGTCACACCCGACGGCAAGACGGATATGGCTGCGGCCTTCCAGACATTAGTCACCTTCTGGGGAGCAGTCCGCGACGTTTTTCCGGATGCGTGGGGGTTGCCAGCCGACCGCAGCCGGCTCATGCACAGCGCCGGCATTGAGGCCATGGGAGTTCTGATGGACCAAATCATGGGCCGCCTTGCGTCGACAGACAACGCCTTGAAAGTTCGTACGTCGCTCGAACGAATCGCTCTCGAATGTCGTTGGACTCACGGTCGTTGGGCGACGATCGATCGCGAGTGGAACGACATTCAGAGCACCCCGCACGATGTCAGGCTACTCGCGAATCTACTCGTCTCTCTGGATCGGGGCGCCCTGGTGGAGCAGCGTTGAAGTTTCTGTACTCCGACAGCCTGGACTTCGTCGATCCAGAATACGATTTCGCGCGCGGTCAGCACGGGGCCGTGCGTCGCATGCACGAGGACGACGATTATCCCCACGAGCATTTCGCGAAGGCGCCATACGACGGCCTTCTGGTGTCCCGTGCCATAGTCGGCGACGCCCACCGAAAGGGCAAGTACACGCCCGCGCAGGCCATGCGCTTTCATCGCGAAGGGGCCCGTGCGTTCCTGCGGTATCCGAAGGCCCGCTTCCGCGGAAGCATTATGATGGGCGACTGTGGCGCGTTTTCGTACAGCAATGATGCGGTTCCGCCCTACAGTGTCGAAGACACGCTCGAATTCTACGAAGACGGCGGCTTCTCGCACGGGTGTTCCGTCGACCACGTCATCTTTGACTTCACTGACAATGCTCGTCCATCGCGACGCGCGAAGAAGCGCTTCGACATCACGCTTGACAACGCGAGGCGCTTCATCAAGGCATCCGGCGTCTTGGGTAAGGGTTTCACGCCGGTAGGCGTCGTCCAGGGCTGGTCGCCGGAGAGCATGGCCGATGCAGCGGTGCAACTCGCCAAGATGGGATACCGATACCTCGCAGTTGGCGGCCTAGTTCCGCTGCGGACTTCGCAGATATGCTCCGCGCTCGCGGCGATCCGCGACCCGCTACCCTCTTTTGTGAAGCTCCATTTGCTCGGGTTCGGAAAGGTGGAAGACCTCCAGGAAGTCGCCCGCTACGGAATCGCGAGCTTCGACACGACCTCGCCGCTTCGTCGCGCGTTCAAAGACGCGGATAAGAACTACTTCGCCTTCCGCCCGGACGGCGGCATAGACTACTACACTGCGATCCGCATACCGCAGGCAGTCAATAGTTCGCGGCTGCTTCGGCGTGTTCGCCTGGGCCAGCTGAACCAGGAGCGGCTCCTGACGCTGGAGGCCGACGCTCTCGCCGCCGTCCGCGCGTTCGCTGAGCGACGTATGAACAGCATGGACGCGGTAAGCGCCATCATGGCGTACGTCACGTACGCGCTCTGGGACGACCGGGTGACGGACGAGCGGAACTCGGCACGCTTCGCGCGATTCGCGACCGTGTACTGCCAGACACTAGAATCCCGCGTGTGGGAGTCGTGCGACTGCAGGGTCTGCGCTGAGATCGGCGTGGAGTGCCTCCTCTTCCGCTCCTCAAACCATAACAAACGCCGTGGTTTTCACAATCTACACGTCTTCTACAAGAGCGTCGGCGCACGCTTCGGCAGGAAAGTATGACCGCCACCACTATAACTCTCGGGCCGACGATCTCGCCGCATCAGGGGACAGCCGCCCGGGTCCTGTGCTTCACCGCTACCGCGCGTCAAATCGCTAGCATCGCCCGGATCGACCGCATCGGTCGTGATGGGAGCGGCGACCTGCGCGGCTTTCAGCGTCCCCAGATCGCTACGCACATCCGGGAAATACGGGACTACCTTTCCACGTCAGAAGCGATACTTCCCAACGTCATCGTCCTCGCCTTCAATGAAGGCGTGAAGATTCGGAAGGACGGCATGTTGCTTGTCGACGTCTCGACAGGACCGCCAGGATGGGTAGTCGATGGACAACAGCGGCTGACCGCCGCGCTGTCGATCGGCGAATCGCCGTTCGAACTGCTCGTATCGGCCTTCATCTGCAACGACATGGCGGAACTCAAGCGCCAGTTCATCCTTGTGAACAACACGCGACCGCTCGCAAAGCCCTTGATTTACGAACTCCTGCCCGGCACGAGCGGCCTTCCGCACCGCCTATCCGACCGCACCGAAGCCGCCATCCTGACCGAAGCACTCAACTACCGCGAGGACTCGTCCCTCCACGGTTTGATCCAGCAGCAGACCAATCCCGACGGCGTCATCAAGGACACGATCCTGCAGAAGATGCTGATCAACTCGATGCTCCACGGAGCGCTGCGAGACGGGGCCGGAACGTCGGTCGCGTCCCGGTTTGCACTCGTGAGCGCGTTCTTCGCCGCGGTACGGCGCGTTTTTGAGCCCGATTGGGTGGGCCACAACGCCAAGACGTCTCGGCTACTCCATGGCGTGGGCGTGATCTCTATGGGCTACGTGATGGACGAACTCTACGTCCGCAAACGCGCACGCCGGCTCCGGGAGTTCGAACGTGGCTTGGATCCGCTCGATGGGCGCACGCACTGGACGTCCGGGGAATGGAAGATTGGGGCCGAGCGGCGTCCGTGGCACTCGCTGCAGAACACGAACGCTGATTATCGGCTGCTTTCCCACCACCTCGTGCGCATGATACGGCGGGGACCGTGAGGACGCAGGATGCCAGCCGTCTGGAACCACAAGCGGCGACGATGCCGGCGACGCCGTGTCTGGCCGGGAGGGATGAAGTACGATGAGTGATTTGGACCCGTCCGCGGCGTTGGTCCTATTTTCGGGCGGACAGGACTCAACCACGTGCCTCGCCTGGGCTCTCGACCGGTTCGCCCGGGTGGAGACGATCGGCTTCCTCTACGGTCAACGTCACGCTGTCGAGATGGACGTGCGCGAACCGATCCGCGATGCATTACGCGCGCACTCGCCGGTGTGGTCCGAACGGCTGGGGCCGGATCACGTCGTGCCGCTCGAGGCGCTGCCGCTCGTGTCACGGAGCGCCCTCGTGGACGGCGGTTCGTTCGGCCTGCGCGACGACGGGTTACCGAAAACCTTTGTGCCAGGCCGAAACCTAGTGTTCCTAATGTTCGCGGCAATCGTGGCGCAGCAGCGGGGACTCAAGGTTCTGGTTGCGGGGACATGCGAGACTGACTATTCCGGTTATCCGGACTGCAGGGACGACACCGTTAAAGCCCTCCAGGTCGCGCTGAACCTCGGGATGCAGACGCGTCTGACGATCGAGACGCCGCTGATGTGGTTGGATAAAGCACAGACGTGGGAGCTGGCCGGGGCGCTGGGTGGTGATGAACTCATGTCGCTCGTGGTCGAGATGACTCACACCTGCTACGCCGGTGATCGTACGCATCGGCATTCATGGGGCTACGGATGCGACGCGTGCGACGCGTGCGCGTTGCGGGCCCGCGGCTGGTCCGCCTACGGGTTGCGCAGGATCCAGGCCTGAGACGGTGCGCATCACCAAGACGTACCGCTTCGAAGCCTCCACTTGTT
The DNA here is from genome assembly GCA_964245595.1 of uncultured bacterium. Classification (GTDB taxonomy): domain Bacteria; phylum Vulcanimicrobiota; class Vulcanimicrobiia; order Vulcanimicrobiales; family Vulcanimicrobiaceae; genus Vulcanimicrobium. The sequence goes on from CAXTNU010000001.1 coordinate 32,495, forward strand.
GCCGCATCATGATGGTAAGTGCGCGAATCTGCACGGCCACTCGTACCGCCTCGACGTTAGCGTCGCAGGGCCGTTGCGCGACGAGGGTCCGCAAGCCGGCATTGGTCATGGACTTCTCGGATCTATCCCGGGTCGTCAAGCAGCGCGTCGTCGACGTCTTGGACCACACACACCTCAACGACGTGCTTCAGAACCCAACGTGCGAGCATCTCGCCCTGTGGACATGGGAGAATCTCGCTCCGACACTCCCAAGCCTGGATGAGGTCGTGCTGTGGGAGACGGAGAGCGCCCGCGCGACGATTCGACGGACCGACATCGAGGTAGCCCCGTGAGCGCGAGACGGCGAGCGCTGCCAGCGTGGTTGTGGCCGCCGTGGTGGAGTGGAGGGTCGAGACGCATTGACCCAGACGCCGTCGGGCGCATGTTCGCCGCTCTCCGGAGCGATGCGAGCAAAGCTGCGCTCTGTGAGGCGCACGACATCGCGAAAGCAAGCCTGACGTTGGTCGTCGAACTGACGGAATACGAGGACAGCAAGGTCGCCAGGCTCCTGACAGTGGTGGCGTTCTTGAGCGCGATCGTAGGAGCGGTCTTCACTCGGTTTTCGACCATCTACGGATGGAACCGGCGCGTACGCTGCCGTCAAGGCGACGTACGTCCTGTTCTTCGTTTACAGCGTGCTCGTGGCTCTGGCGGCCACCGTGCTCATTGGAGCGATCCGTCCGACGTTCAACTTGCGCTGGACCGGAGAGCACAAGGGGTTGCCCGACTCGCTGTTCTTCTATCAGAAGATCCTGGAGGTATCTCCTGACGAGTGGGTCAAGGCATTCACCGGATCAACCGACATCAAGGCCAGAGCCGCCGGCGACTACGTCGCCGAGACCTATTTCGTGGCGGAGAAGATCGCGAAGAAACTGTGGTGGGTCAAACGCGGCGTCTACCTGTTGATTGTGGCGATGGCGATCCTCGTCGCGTTCTTAGTCCTCGCGGGTGAGACGTTCATCACGGTGAGACCGACTCCGACACCGCCCGCGGTCGTGATCGTCACGTCGCCTACGTCGACATTGTTGCCGACCGATGCTCCGTTGTCGAGCGCGACCGTCACGCCGTCTCCCTGTCCGATGAAGACCAAGCAGGCGACGTTCCGAAAGCCCGTGTAGATGCGTGTCCGTCTGTTCGCCGATGCGGACAACATGCTGTGGGACACCAATGCGGTGTTCGGGGCCGCTCAATTGTCGCTCGCGCGCAACGTCGCCGATCTTTCGCCCCGGCCGGGGCTGCTCGACGTCGAGGACGAGGCGGCGCTTCGGCTCGTCCGTGTGCTTGATCAGCGATTGGCGGTCAATCATGAGTTGGGGTTGCGGTACCCCCGCTCCTGTTGGCGAAAGCCCTACATGTTTTGCTCGGAGGTGATGGCGACGAGGCGAAGCTCGTCGAGGCGGTCGAACTGCATCACGCCGCCCTCGCGGCGAAGCCGCCGTTGCGCGCGGGCGTACGTGAAGGGCTTGGGGCGCTAGCCACGGCTGTCGGTCAGCTCGTCCTTGTGACAGAGTCACGCCAGGCACGTTGCATCGACCTGCTCGACCATCATGCCTTGGCGGACCATGTCGAGCGCGTCGTGTACGGCGCCAAGTCACCGTCGTTGTACCGTGAACTCCGCGACGTCGGCTGTACCGACGTGATGGTCGGCGACCAATTGGACCGGGACATCGCCTTCGCGCAGGCGGCGGGCTTCGTGGGCATCCACTTCAGCGGCGGATTTACGCCGTTTTGGACGTCTGACCTGGAGGTCCGATTTGACTTCTCGATAGGTGATTTCCGAGACTTGGTACCCATCATGGCGCGCCTCGTTTCGGCCGGCTCATCTCAGGCACTCTCGGCATCGCGGCACGTAACTCAGGCGCAGATGCCGTCGGAACGCTCGAACAACGCGGATTGAGCGACCATCTGGTGTGGCGGCAAGTCAGACATGGCCTGCAAGCGTCGTGCGAGGAAGGCGGTGTCGTCACGACGAGTAAACGCCCGCTCCAAGGAGCCGGATGCGGACGCATCTGACGCCCACGCGCACCATCGGTGACGAAGATGGGCTAGATGTCCGGCAGCCGGTGCCGGAGGGTCTCGATTCAGCGGAGCCGGCGGCGGTGGCGGTCTGGGGCACACCACCCCTTGGTGGCCAAGCACGCGTCCGCTGCTCGCCCGGTGAGACCTGCTAGAAGCCGGCGACAAGCTGGCCGTCGGCGTCTTTGTGCATGACGGCCTGGCCGTCCACGATGTCCTTCGGTCGCGCCGCAAGTCGCTGCGCGATCATCGCCTTGCCGACGTCGTCAGGCTCGAAGTGGGCGTCGAAGGACACCGCGGTTCCCGCCGCGGTCTGCTGGTCGGGGCCGACCTTGTCGACGACCATCCTGCCGATGGTCACGTAGGACACAGGCGTGCCGGTGAACGGACGCCCCGTCGTCACCGCGTGAGCGGCCGGAGCCCACGTGTACGTTGAGCAGTGCAGGACACGCGGACCCGAGTCGATGAGGTTCCGCTCCGTCCCCGTGTCGGCGACGTGCACGTACGGCAGGTGCGCGTAGTAGCCGCGCCACTTCAGTTCGTCGGTTCGGCAACTGCGGCCCTTGAGGACCTCGGTCTGCCGCGGTTGGGCGTCAAGCGCCTTCTGGATTGCCGCCTTCTTCTCGACGTCGTGGTTCGAAGGACCGGCGCCGCACGCGGCGAGCGCGAAGAGCAGCGCCGCGGGCGCCATAAGCAGACGGCCGTTCACCGCAGCGAGACCTCGCGGTAGGTCGCGTCGGGCGCGACCGGGTCGGCGATCGCGAAGGTGACCGTCGTCGTGACGGCCCCGTGCGGCGGAACCGTCATCATGCCGATACGCCCGAAGTCCTCGGCCGGCGCGACCTCGGGGACGGTGGTGGTGGCGCTGCCGAACGGGTTCAGGCGCTGGTAGGTCGGCGCCGCCTGCGCAAGACCGGCGTACGTCTTGCGGGCGCCGTTCGCGAGCGGGACCGTCAGCGTCAGGTCGGAGGGGCGCAGGGTGACGGTGCCCTCGGAGCCGACGATGGCGAGCGCGTCGTGCACGTAGAGCACGCCGTCGAGGGTGTCGGTCCAGGACCTCGTCACCGCGACCTGCACGTGCGGTTTCGTCCTCACCGCGCCGGTGTTCCGCGTGCCCTCCCCTTCGCCGGCGTCGTGTCGCGCGGTAGGTAGCGGCAACAATTTCTCGGGCCAGGTTTGTCCGTACGTCCACTTCTTGTTGCCGGTGAAGGTGGCGTTCGCCGGTCGGCAGTCGACGCGCGCGACGGCGCTGATGGGCTCGGTCATGCTGACGCCGAATCCGACTTCGTAGGCGGCGACGTCGTCTGACGCGACGGGTGTGGTGACGGGCAGGCTGACCGACGTCTGCCCGATGAGGGTGTTCTCCGCGTCGTACATGCGCAACGCGACGCCGGCGGCGAGCAGTTGGTGTCTGGTGCGGTTGACGACGGTGACGGTGCCGCCGTGCCAGAAGCTTTCGGAGTGCGCGACGACGCACTTGGTGACGGCGAAGGGCGCGCCGGCGCCGACCAGGTTGCCGTTGAGGATTTGTTCGTCGGCGCGCACCGGAGCCGCGGCGGCGACGAGCGCGGCGAGGACGGCGACGCCCGAGACGACGCGGCGGAGGGGAGGGTGTTGCACCGGCGGACCTTCCTGAGGGACCCGAGACCTGGGTGAGGCGCCTGATCATACGATGCGGTTTGCGCACTATCCTTCGCCGTCCATACACCGTGGCGCTTGCTTCGCGAAACGCGGACGATGGGTAGATGAAGCGTCAGCGCCGACCCAACCCGGAGGCGGTGCTCCAGCGGTTCTCCCAGGCGGTCCGCAAGCAGCGCGAGGGGTTGGAGGACCGTCTCAGCCAGGAGGCCGTCGCCCACGAGGCCGGCATCAGCCTGCGGCACTACCAGAACCTGGAAGCCGGGCGTCTCAACCCATCGTTGCTAACGGCGCTCGCGGTGGCTCGGGCCCTGGAGACCACGCTCGGGGACCTGCTCGACGAGTGACGCCGCTTCGCTCGTCTCGCGCGCGGGTCCGCGATCCTAGCAGACGCTCCCGGGCTGCAGCAAGAGCTTGATCTGACCAGGCCTTGCTGCGGACGCGATGGCCGATCGATGCGATTGACCCCGGATCGTAGGATCGGATCGGCAACCGCGGCGACGTTCGTCGCCCACGCACGTCGTGCGCTGGTTCTGCGGTTGCCGGAGTCGCAGCATGGCCGACGAGTTCATTCAGACGACTGCAGGGACGCCGGAGCAGCGCCGTACGTGGGCACGCATCGTCACCGGCGCATTGCGCGAGGAGGCGGCCGAGAAGCGTACGACCGCGGACAAACTCGACGAGATGGCGCATCGGCTCGATGAAGCGGACGTCGAGGGCGGGCAGTTGCCGGCGGATGTGCTGGTGAGTCTGCTCACGGAGTCGGTTGGAGTGGACCTTGTCGCGGCGCTGCTGGGCTCACCGGATGCGGACGTTGACGAGCTGCAAGCCATCGTGCATGGCAACCCGCGCGCGCGCGAACCCAAGGCTGACGGTTTTGATGTGGATTGGACGCGCGAGCCGGCGTCCCCGTACGAGGAGGAAGTGCGGGCGTTGTTGCTGTACCGGCTGCTCGCGCGGGGCGGTGCTGGCTGGGTGGAACTGCTGACGATGCGGTCGGACCGGTCCGTCGGCAGCGACCTTGACGCTGCTGCGGACGAGGCCAAACGGCTTATCGCGCAGCGCTTGTCGGACCGACACAAGACGATGGTGCGCGAGGCTCAGGCTGACGTCGAACGGCTGCGCGCGGCGGCTCTGGACGGCAACACCGCATGCGCGCCCACGACCCGGGTGGATGTGCATGCGGAGTTGCTCGACGATTTCATCCGTCAGGTCTTGCACATGGACCCGGCCTGGACGCTGGTGAGCGACGAGGTGTTCCTCGACGAGTTCCCCGAGCCGGTCGGCGTCTACGCCGAGCGCATCCGCGAGGTCTATGGCGTGGACGTCGGCGCGCTGGAAGACCCGCTGTTGGCGACGGTGCTGGAGGCCATCGCTGAGAACTCACCATCAGAGCAGTGACGCAACAAGCAGAGGTAGCAAGGTATCAGTACCGGATCAAGGGTAGGGTTTCCGACACGCTTGTTGGCGGCGTGGTTTGGGAGAAGCGCACGGAACCAATCTCGTACTCGGGTCAAGACTATCGCAAATCCGTAGCTGTCTTAACTATCCTTCAATTTAGCACGTAGTCTGCTATATTCTTCGTGGTATATATCCTTCAAATCTATTGCTTCGATTGCTTGATTTGCATAGCACCGTGCTTCGTCGGTTTTATTTTCCTCGAAGCTTGTTACTGCTTTACGGGCTCTGTCTACTTGCAATTTATGAAGACGCTCCGTCGTCTTCGCGATTTCATGCTTGAAAATCGCCGGAGGATCATTCACTTTATCGTACGGTATCATCATTTCGATAAGCGTTCTGTACCGCTTAACTTCGGCTATATTATTCGACTTCAAGACTTCGTCCTGAATTTCTTCTAGATATTTCCTACTAGCCTGACTTAGATCATTACCCATACGACAGAAATGATCTGTGCCTTGTAGTCGTTCCTCCAAGTCAGTCGGAATCCGCCAAGATATTAAGCGCCATTTGTGCGGGATTGTGCCCCGAACACGCCGACGCTTGGCGCCTCGGGAAGCCCATGGAGTAGGCTCGTCGGCGAGGCGGAAGGCAAGGCGCACCGTTGGGCCTCGTCCGGCTCGGATGATTCGGGTGGTGAACCGGTGACAAGGCCTGGCGGGACACGGCCCTTGTATCGCATCATAACGTATGCGGTCGCGCACCGCTTGTGCCCACGAGGGCCCAACCAACCACCGGAGGAGATCCTCTTTTGGAGACTTTCCTTGGCGCGGAAAACGCCACGTCACTAACCAAAATGAGACACCGTTGCGCGTTGGACCCGGCTCGATTTGCCTGGCTTGGTATAGCGCTGTTAGAATAGTCGGCCAGTCCAGAAAGTCGGTTTGACTGAGGAGGTAATGATATTTCGGACCAAAGGCGCGGATGGCCTTAGCTGCCGCAGGGTAGACGAGGGCGTGCAATTTGCGCAGGTCGTCGTTTGGTACGGCGCTCATGCGCTGGCTTTCTGACCGGCTGAACGCAAAACAGGTGTTCGGATAGCCGTCTTCCAAAGTTTTGCTGAGTATCTCGGATGGCAGTGCTTCTTCATCAAATGGAGGATGAAGAAGCACTGCCACATCTCTCGCGCCTATGGACAGTAGACTGTCGTCTCCTTAATACGTTTGTGCATTTCTTGCTTAATGCAGTCCAGGACTCGGTGACAACGCGGGTCGGTCACGCTTATTGCAAGCGCGTACGTCTACCCCGACCGTAAAAAGCCGTCCTCGTTGCACACCCCGCCGTGCAACTTCTTGTGAGGATGCCGTGCACGTCGGAGCACAGCAGAAGTACCGGTTTGTGCTCAACCAGTAGCCGCCGCATCCCAGACGACTTGCTCACGGATGAGCCGCGGACACATCGGTCGCCTGCTACGAACCGCTCGCGTTGATGCGTCAGCGCAGCCACGGTGCCGGTGGTCGTCCGGTGTACGCCACGCACGTTCGAATCAATCCTGTCACGCCGTTGCAGTCTTGCCTCGGACCCGCACCGCCGGGCATGGTCCCGGTCCGCCGCCACGTCATGTCTGCCGTTGATGGCTTCCTCATCACCTGCGTCGCCCAGATGCCCGGCCATTCCGGTCGTTCGGTCCCGCCAGGGTAGAGCGTGCAGAACCAGTACGGCCTTTGAGATTTCCCAACCCCAGCCAGCGCTGGCCCGTATCCTCGTACTGCTGTTGATTCGGGCTCGTCATGACGTTCTGCTACGTCGGCATCGGTCTAGGTCTCGCTGCAGCACAAAAATCGCAATCGTGCAAGACTGGCGCGGCAAATCAAGATCGAGTAGGATCGCGATCGGCCGGTCCAAGCGACCGGAAATCAGCAACCACCCCGTGACCTTCAGATTGCAGCCTGGCGGGTCACGGGGTAGCGCCGGACCACGATAGCACGCCCGCCGGGCGCGCGAAAGGGTCCGTCGCGGAAAGGCTCCGTGAAGACCTATCCGCTCAACCCCAGCCCCATCGCCGTGATGAGGGCCCGCTACCGCCTCGACCAGGTCGACGCCGCCCGGCGCCTGGGGCTGTCCCTCGGCCAACTCAAAGTCCTCGAGATGCGGACCGGCGAGCTGCCGCCCGACATCCTTGAGGTCATCGACCTCCTCCTCGGACCGCCGACCTGCTATCGCCAGATTTCCATCTGGGAAGCCCTGGAAGAGCTCGGACGTCTAGACGCCCAGAACGATGGAGGGGAGGGTGGCGCGCGTGCGTAGCGCCCGTCTCGACGTGCTCGAGTCGCCGGTTGCAGTGTTGCGCCGGCGGCACGGACTCAGTCCCGACCAGGCCGCGTCCCGGCTCGGCATCTCGGTGCTGCGGCTGGCCCGGCTGGAGGCCGCCACCCGCCGGCTGCCGGTCGGCACGCTGGCCGCGATCGCCGAGCGCTTCGGTCCACCCGGCACGCCGCTGAGCGTCATGGACCACGTCCGCGCGATCGTCGCGGCCGGCGAAGGCGCACCGACGGTCGGTGGAGGCCGTTCCGATGGCTGAGCGCAGCGGACCCGGCCCGACCCTGCGCACCGTCTTGCAGACGCTCAACGCGCGCGGCTACCACGTCGGGCTCGACGACGACGGCCACAGCATGCTGGTGGTGGACGAGCGAGGCCGACGTTCGTGGCTGGGCTACGGCCCGGTCATGCGGTTCTGCTCGCGCGGCGACGACGTCGACGACGCCGCCCTGGCGGTCGAATTGCACGCGCTCCTGGACGGCCTGCCCGACGAGTGGGCGCCGGCGGTGTGGTGCGAGGTCGGCGTGGAGGACTCGGATCTGGCGTGGCAGTTGGAGCGGTTCGGGGTGCGGCCCGGGGCGTACGTGCTGGCGGTCGCGGCCGGCCTGTGCGACCTGCCGTCCATCGCCGCGAAGTACGGTCTGCCCTCCCCTTCGCCGGAGGACCGTCGCGATGGATGAGGCGGTGCGGTTTTGGGGCGACCCGGTGCGCGCGTCGCTGATGGAGGGGCAGCCCGGGGTCGAGCCGTTCGAGCGGCTCTACGCCACGTTGGAGCGCCGAACCGCGGCCACGGACGGCCCGCTCTTTACTTCTGCCGACGTTCGTGCTGTGGTGGCCGAGCGCGGGCTGACGGTAGGCCAGTTCGCGCACGTCGTGAGCGTGCCGCCGGCCTACGCGAACGGCATCGTGAACGGGTGGTTGCGGTTGTCGCCCAGGGGGTTGGTGGAGGTGGCGTGGTGCCTGGAGGTGCCGGTCGGTGCGTTCTTCCACGACGGCCGTTTTCGGCAGCGCTGGCGCGTGCGGGAGTACCGCGCGTTCGAGCGGGCCCAGACGGTCGTCCGGCACCTCATCTAGGACGCGCACTTTCGCCGGTGATCGGCGCGAGCTACAATGCGAAGATCAAGTTGCTGGCGATGGAGGTACGAACTCCATCGCCAGCACTGGCAGACCTGAACCACAGAGTTGAGCGCTGTGTAGAGGAAGTTAGCCGGTAGCCCGAGGTGGCATGCCGGCCGTGACCGCTTTTGGCTGCTTCGAGACGCCCCCTTGAAAGACGGGCCCCGAGGCGATCGGATTTTCGCATAAATTAGTGCTCTGCGAAAGGTCCGATGAACGAAAGACATCCGTGGGAAACCACAAGCCCGAAAACCGAGACATCGTCTGCCTGGACGAGCTGCGCGAGGTCTACCGCGTCCCGCTCGTCGTCGGCGAATACGGCCTGACCCACCACCGCCCTGGTGGCATAGAAGACATCCCGGACATCGCCGAGGTCCGCCGCTTGGGGGTCGAGCGCTGGGACGTGCACGGCACGAGCCTCGAGCGCGTGTACGACACGCCGCAGACCGTCCGCATCACCAAGAAGGGCCGTCTGCTCTGCGCGTGCCCGCGCTCCTGGTCCGTCGGGCTGGTCTGCGTGCACATGGCCGCGGTGAAGCGGCTCGACCTGCCGGAACGCGAACCGGTGCCCGAGTCGTTCATCCCGTTTGACTTCGCGCCAGCGGACACGCGAGCCGCGGCGGAAATGCCGGCCACCGCCTCCTCGACCGGGGACAAGGCCCGTGGCTGACGAGCGCGTGGTCACCGGAGAACTCGTGTCGGGAACGGCTTCGGCCGCTTTCGCCCCGGACGTCGCGCACGCATCCGCGCCGCCCGTCTCGAAGATGGCGATGCCATGGCCCTTCGGAACGGAGTCCGCGCCCTTCAAGGGCTACGTCCGTTCGCTGGACGAGCTGCGCACGCCGACCATCACGGACCACGGCCACGGCGTGCGGGTCTACCCGTCCTCGACCGCCGGCCCTCCCTACATCGTCAACGCCTTCAAGCGCACGTGCTCCGGCAACCACTGCCAGAACATCGTCGGCCAGTGCGGTCACCTGTGGGAAGACGACTTCCGCTTCGGCCAGCACAAGGGAGCCGATTTCGTGCTGCCACCGCGGACGACGCGCATCCGCGAGAAGGGCACGTCGTGGTCGTCGGTCGACCGCTACCTGCCGCGGCCAAACCCGGTGGTCGACGGCAGAAGGTATGCGACCATCGCGAAACAGGCGCGGGTCGAAATGGCGAGCATGGGCCGGTCCGTCCTCGGGTGCCTGGCACACGTCCTTCGCGCCCAGGCGACGCAGAAGGCTCTCGCGGCCGGTGAAAAGGCACCGGTCGGGCGGCCCAACACGGATCTCTACGACCTCGCCCTCATGGCGGTGCTGCGGATGGCGAACGACTGGAGTTACGAGCGCACTCAGGACGAAATCAACCGGTTGGCCGAGGCGGGTGTCATCCAGAAACCGTTCAAGTATCCGCGCTTGAACGAGGCCATGATGGAGTTGCCTCTTTCCGGTGTGCTCCTTGATATGGCGGACTACCTGACCCGCTACTTCCGCGACGTGGGCACGGTGGGGGTGATGGACGGCATGATCCTGTCCACGAACAAGACGGACAACGCCAACAGCGGCTATTTCCGGGCGAACCCGCGGTCGGTGCTGACCGAGCTGCACGTGCTGTACGAGATCCGCTGGGGCTTCATCGCCGGCTTCTCGCTGACGTGGTGCGCGCGCGGCCGCGGGAGCGGCGAGGCCCCGCAGTTTCCGTTCGTCCTGCACGACGCGAAGACGGCGCTGCCCCACCTGCGGATGGTGCAGGCCGACTTGGCCTACGGGAGCGCCCGCAACTTCGCGCACGCGCTGGCCCGCGGCATCACGCTGCTGGTCCCGGTACGTCAGAACGCCTTCTCGAAGAAGCAGTCGTACCTCACGAACGACCAGGTGGAGCGTCTGCGGCGCACTAATGGGCCGGACTCGCCGCTCATCCAGCAGGTGCACCGGTTCCGCAACGCCGTCGAGGGTTGGAACGAGACCCAGCGGGCGGTCATGTGCCGCAGCCTCAAGACGGTACCCGACCGCTCGCGGATGCCCGAGCGCAAGGTGGACCTCAAGCAGATGAAGGCCAAGCCCGACCTGGCGGAGATCGAATTGCCGGAGTCGGACGCCGAGCGGGCCTGGATCATCGCCACGGAGCAGTTCGTCGGGCGGTCGTGCGTCAACGAGATGCTGTGCCGGCGGGTGTGGACACTGGTGCGCGCCATCGTCAAGGCCTCGGCCTACTACAACCAGCCGGTGGACATGGGGTTCGTGACCCCGTTCCAGCCGAGGCAGGAGGATGAGGCGTTCTCCATCTTCAGGCCAGCGTTCGAACCACTGCCGCAGACCGAGTAGGCTACGCCAAAGAAACGGAGGCTGCGGCGACACGTCGTGGCCTTGTTATTGGCTGCGGTCGCCCATCGCGACGATGCTGGGGAGCAAATGTTTGTTACCCGTGGTATACTACTGATCGTGGTTTTATGAGTCGGAACTCGCGTAATCCCAAGAGGTCATCTAGCATGTCGACTGAGCGAGAGTTCTCAGTTGGGCCAATTAATGTTCGTCTGCGTGGCAAACAGGTTGAAACGACGGTCACCGCCTCACCGTCGGAATTTGCACAAATGCGAGCGCACTTTGCTGAACAAAAGCGGCGAGCACCGGATGATTTTTGTCGAGAGATGGAAGACGTAATGAAGGCCATCGAAGACGTTGATTCGCTGACTGTTCTAGGCGCAATATTTTTTCGCTACCACTTAGCTCCCGCACTATTTGGCAAGGAGATGAAAGAGTCGTTTGCGCTGGTGGAACATATGGCGCTCCTTCTTGCGAAGCGAGACGGGAACGGCGAGAAGTTCGTTCTCGACAGGAGCGCGAGCGCAGTGGTCTTTTCGTACTTACAAGATCACCTCAACGCTGCGGCTTTCTTTGCGTTCCCCGATATGCCGGACGATCTTTCGGACGAACCGGACCCGATACTGGATGCAGTCGTGAATGTCCGAACCTGGGAGATGGGAGTTCGGGTCCCGCGCTATGACCATCATCAAAAAGCATTGCTGCGGTCGCTATTCGTCCCCTTTGCAGGCACCTTGCGCGAGACGCTGGGTTTCACATGCGAAGACGCAATGGCAGTCGAGGAGGCCTTCGTTCGGTCCATCAAAGAGACCGCGCGTGAAGGGATGGATCAAGCGCGAACCGTCCTTCGTGACGTTGGGCGCGGGCTGAAAGGTGCCGCAGTGGGTGGCGATGCCCACGGAATCGTCAAGATGATGCTTGGGTCGAATGTGCAAGATCCCATGCCGTTGGTGCGGTCGATGCTCGGGGCGTGGCTAGGCTTTCGAACAGGGCATTCGCTCGGGATGACGGTGGAAGATGTATCGAATCGTACGGCTCTTCCTGCTGTTACTGTGCAGCGCGTATTAGACACGATCACGACAACGTCGGAGGACCTTCGTGACTATTTCCACATCGTACCAGTTAACCCCCTCAAGTCGAAACCGCTCGTCGAGATCGACGGCGTTTACGTCATGCCGAGTCCCGGGCTCTTTTTGCCAGCCCTTCAAGTGTTGTTTGAGGATGCGCTGAAGAAGACTGCGGCGTGGCACACATATGATAACCATCGCAAAGACTTTTCCGAAGAGCGCGCCGGTACATTGCTCGGTCGCGTCTTGCCAAACGCTTTAGTTCTCCGCAATGTAAAATACCCCGGTGGCGAACTCGATGTCATGGTTGCATTTGAGCGTCGGCTCTTTCTCGTCGAAGTGAAAGGTGGTGGGTTTGCAAAGCGCGCTCGCGTAGGAGTCGACAAACTATTGAAGGCGAACCTTCACGATCTCGTCCTAAGAGCCCATGAGCAAGCGCGGCGAGCTGCAGAGTATATCAAAAGTTCCGATACAGTGACATTTCGGAACGACTCTGGGAATTTTACAATCCGTAGCGCTGACTACAATCGTGTCCATCTCATTGCGGTCACGTTGGAGCAGATCGGTCACCTTGTGAATGGACTCGGCTCGCTGGTCACGCGTGGTGGCGAAGACGTCCCTTGGACGGTGGCTATGGATGACTTGGAGACCGTAACAGACGTTCTGACGCGCCCAGCGCAGTTTGTACACTATTTGGAGGGCCGTGAGGCGATTCTTCGTGTGCCGGCTATCTCCGGACAAGACGAGCTAGGCTTTCTGGAGTGGTATCTGCGAACATCGCTGCGTGAAGTTCCCCAGCAGTTCGGTGATGCCCAAGTTGTCATGATGGATGCGGCTAGCCCGACGATTGACGCGTTCGGGAACGCCAAGGCCCGCGGCGAAGACCCGCCGGTGCCACCTCAGGCGCTCCCTGAGCTGGTGCTACGTCTGGTCGACGGCCTTGCTGCGGCACGCTGTGACGGCTGGCTGGACGCTGGCATTGCGTTGCTTGAGATGCCCCACGCGCTTCAACGGTCGCTGGCGCGCCAGATGCTAAAGATTGACCGAGGAGGCGGCAAGACCGAGATGCACGTCGTCGCGTACGACGGTAACAGTGACGTGACGGTTCGAATTGTCGGATCTCAATCCCGCACCTCTGACGTGCCAGGATGGCTCATCGAAGTTGATCGGGCATGGAACGTCGTCGGCTTGCGAAAGCCTCGGGCTCGCTGAGCGGTTGCGTCGGTCAGCACGCGGGGGAGCGACCCTTTACCCTGAATATTCGGGAATCGACCCCGAAAATTCAGATTAAACGAGCTAACGCACAGCCGGGGCGCTCCGCCGCGGGCCGGCCCGATGGGGAAATTCGCTCGTCCTCGTGCACCGAGGGCTGATTATTCGCTAGGACGATCCCGGCCGCCCGTGTCCAGCCGTCTGGCTCGCGGGCCGAACCGGCGGCGAAGGTGGGAATTGTTTACGCTGCGTAAGGGACCGGCCACTTACTTCATGTTGAAAACGGTGTCCGGCATGCTCCTTCGTGCCTTCAGCTCGGCGCGCATCGCTTGGTTGATACTCGCAGCCGCAGCGTCGGCAGGTTGCGGATCTTCGAGCGTCGTTCCCAGCTCAGCGAGTTCATCATCGGCCTCGACGAGTAACGCAGTCCGGCCATCTCTTGGAATGGCACATGTCGCTGGCTTCGGCACATCGTCGACAGCGTCACGCTCGCGCCGGCCGAGCGACATCGGGGGTCAGCTCCCGGCTCAAACCATCAACGTTCTATGGGACGTCGTCGCCGGCGGGCCGGATCACATCACGTCGCAGAGCGAATCGGAGCGTAACCAGTTCACCTCGCTGGGCCAGACGTGGTACGTCTTCACCAACCAGCTATCCGGGACCCAGCCGCTGTACCGTCTCATCGCGGGCAGCGACCATATGGATTCGATTTTGGCCGGTGAAGGAGGATATTCGACGGAAGAGACCCTCGGGAACGGCTTTACGTCGAGTGGCGCCCCCGGCGTGACGTTCATGCAGCGGTCGTACAACTCCGGCAATCACGATCACGACACTCAAGTGCCCGGACAAGTTCTTGCGGGCTACTCGGCCGAGCCGTTGGGTATCTACGGATATCCTCGTTACGGAACCCAGAGCACGTCGCTCACGACGATCACGGCGAACAACGTGACCGCAACCGTGAATGCGGTCGCCGGGGGAGCGTTCTGGAGCTGGACCTGGAGCGGCAACCAATTTCTCAACACGGCGGACAACGGCCGAGAGATGCAGTCCGCCTTCTATTACGGTTATCATACCGACGGTAGTTGGACGCAGAACCCGACCGAGGCCGGTGACTGGGTTACAGGAAACGCTCAGGACCGCCATGGGTCTCCGGTGATCTCGACGTCCATCTCCGGCACTGTCATCAGCACGCGAGCGGTCCCGCTCGAATGGAACAGTCCCCCACCGGACCCGCAAGTCAATTCGGACCGAGCGACGATCTATAAGGACGTGATCATCGGTAAGAACGTCGATCTCAATTTCTACAATATGCCGGGAATCGCATCCTACACGACCGTCCTGACGCTGCCGAATGCCGTGTCCGGGGCATCGTTAGAGATGCCCACCGCCTATCTCAACGCCATGTACGATCACTTTTGGGCGTACGATGCGAAGATGCAGCATGAAACGGCCGCGACACCGACGCCTTGCGTAAAGAACGTCGAGGTGAACAGTGGTCAATACTTGCCGAGCGGGTATGGCGGCGTCATCATCGGAAAGGGCGACAGATCGGCGGCTCTGGGCGTGTACGCCAGACTCGATACCGTTGGCGGACCGGCTTCCTACTTCACGCTGTGGCAGTTGGATAACGGCACGGGGAGCTGCAAGAACGGCGCGAACAAATGGTCCGTCGTGCGCGGCGACCCGACGCAGCCCTCCTCGAGCACGAATTTTCCGAGTGGAACGTCGTCGTACCAGACGTTCGTCCTGACTGGGACGGTCGACTCGATCGAATCGAACATGCGGCAATTGTACAGCCAGGGCTATTGATGCCGGCACGCGGGCAAGCCGGCAGGCGAAGCTTGCGCCGCTCGAGGCCGTGTGACGACGGTCGAATTGGACGAATACGTCTAAACTAACCGGCTACGGCCGCGTCAGGTCCCACATGAAGCCCAGGAAGCTCGCCTTCGGCCAGAACGCGTCGGTATTGAGCCGGCCGGCGAACGACGGTTGCCGCACGGCGCGCCAGGCGTAGGGCTCGATCGCGAGGCCGAACGTTGCGCGCACGGCGCGCGCGGTGCGCTCGTTGCGGTCGAACACGCGCAGTTCGCGCTCGTACCGTTTGCGCGCGCGCGAGAGATCGGGCGTTTCGGCCAGCACGCGCGCGGCGAGGTGAGCGCTGTGCATCGCTTCGTAGATGCCCTCGGCGGTGAACGGGTCCGCCACGCCGGCCGCGTCGCCGACGAGGAACACGCGCCCCGCCGCGCGCCGCTTGCGGCCGGTCGGAATCAGGCCGCCGCGCAGGTCGTCGAGCGGCGGGTTCTCGCCGAGCAGCTCGCGCGCGAAGCGGCTCTCGGCCAGCCAGCGGTTCAGCAGCGCGCGCAGGTCGCCGCCGCGGCGGGCGAGCAGCTTCTCGTCGACCGCGATGCCGACGTTGGCGCGCCGCTCGCCGATCGGGAAGACCCAGCCGTATCCGGGGCTGACCAGCCGGTCGTAGAAGAGGCCGTACTCCTGCGCGAGCGCGCGCGGTGCGTCGGTGTAGCCGCGCAGCGCGACGAGCCGCGAGCGGTACGGTGGAAAGCCGAGCTTCGCGGCGAGGCTGCCGGTCGCGCCCTCGGCGAGGATCGCGACGTCGGCGCGCACGCCGTACTCGCGGTCGCCCGACGCTAGGGTCGCCTCGATCGCGTCGGCGTGATTCGCCAGCGCACGGACCGCGGTGGCCGGCACGAACTGCGCTCCCGCCGCGACCGCCGCGGCGACCAAGAGCGCATCGAATTCATGGCGCTCGATGGTCGTGCCCCACGGTGTCGCGGCCGGCCAGCCGCCGCGAAAGGCAGTCTCCCGCGGCGTCGTCACCCGCGCCTGTTCGAGCCGCACCGCGCCTTCGATCGCGATGCCCGCCGCCCGCCCGAGCTGCACGCCCAGCGGCGAGATGCCGTCGCCGCAGGTCTTCGGCCGCGGCCACGGGCTGCGCTCGACGAGCCGCACCTCGGCCCCCGCCCGGGCCAGCTCGAGCGCGGCGATCGCACCGCCCGGCCCCGCGCCGACCACGATGGCCCGCATCGGATTACGCCCCACGACCTGCTCCTCTCCGCTACGAATCGGAATCCCGTTGCTTTGACGTGCTCCGGCTGGGCCGAGTTACCTGGTCAGGACGCGGGGCGTCCAGCCGGGATCGGACAGGGCGGTCAAGACGTGGTCGCGCCAGGCGCCGTCGATGAAGAGGTAGTCGCGCGCGTAGCCTTCGACCGTGAACCCGAGCCGGCGCAGCAGCTTGCCGCTGCGCTCGTTGCCGGGCTGGTAGTTCGCCATCACGCGGTGCAGGCGCAGCTGCGCGAACGCGAACCGCACCACCGCGCCGACCGCCTCGAAGGCGATGCCGCGCCCCTCGTGGGCGGCGTCGACCGAGTACCCGAGGTGACACGCTTGGAACACGCTGCGCACGACGTTGCTCAGGTTGACGCTCGCCACGATTTCGCTCGTGCCCCCGTCCCGGATGCGGGCGAGAAAGGCATAGCCGCGATCCGCTTGCGCCTCCTCTCGCCGTTGCGCGAGCGCGCCGCGCCGCCATTCGAGGTCGTACGCCAGCGCGGGATCGCGCTGCGGCTCCCAGCGCGCGAGGTGCGCGGCGTTGCGGCGCTCGTACGCGATCAGGTCCGCCGCATCGTCCGGGTCCACCGAGTGAATCGTCAGGCGCTCCGTCTCGAACCGATGGCGCTTTCCGCTCACGTCGTATTCCATCGCCGGTGATGATCCCGTTCAGCCGTCTACGGCGCGGACTTCGTGCGCGCGTGGACCGGGACCGACGAGGTGGAGCCGAACATCCGGTCTCCCGCGTCGCCCAGGCCGGGGACGATGTAGCCGTGGTCGTTGAGCCGCTCGTCGAGGTGCGCGGTCACGATCCGCACCGCGGGGTGCTCGCGGGCGAGCGTAGCGACGCCTTCGGGGGCGGCGATGATGCAGACGAACACCGGCGACTTCGCGCCGCGCTCCGCGAGCATCGTCAGCGCCGCCGAGCCGGAGTGGCCGGTGGCGAGCATCGGGTCGAGCACGAACACCTCGCGCTCGCCCAAGTCGTCGGGGAGGTTGGCGTAGTACGGCACCGCGGAAAGCGTCTTGGGGTCGCGATAGAAGCCCAGGTGCGCGACCACCGCGTCGTCGACGACCGCCAGGAAGCCCGGCAGCAGGCCCAGCCCGGCGCGCAGGATCGGTGCGACCACCGGCCGGGTCGCGATCCGCTTGACCTTGGCCAGCGCGACCGGGGTCTGCACCTCGATCTCGGTCTGGGGCAGCCCGCGGGTCGCCTCGTAGGCCAGCAGCTGGCCGATCTCCTCGACCAGCCGGCGGAAGACCGGCGTCGCGGTGGAGGCGTCACGGAGCCGGGCCAGGCGGTCCTGGACGGCAGGGTGGTCGACGATCAGCGGCTTGGGCACGACTGGTGATGATCGCGGCGGGCCGCCGCTTGCCCTGCCGAAGGCCGGCCTTATGCCGAGTATGCGTTCAATTCGTCCGGCGTCAACGTTACGATCGTGCTGATATCGAGGACGCGATGGGCGAAGCGTTCGCGAATAAGGTCCCACACGAGATCTTGCCTGCCGACAAAATCATGATCGGCGAATTCGGGCCATGTGAGGACGCCGCTGATCTTCCCTCGGGTCGGACGGGGACCAAAATCAATCCGAACACCAGGGAAGTGCTCCTCCAGTGCGATTTCTAGCTGGTCTCGGAGCTCGTCCACTTCACAACTCCCAATTGAACGATGACACTGCACTGGTCGAGCAAGCGCCGCGTGTTCGCCTCGACACGATCTCGGTCTTCGATCTTGCCAAAACGGTAAGCGCTGTATCGCTTATTGATCTCGCGAATATAAGCGTCGTACAAGCTGGAGGGGTAGTATCGAAGGTCGTTTTGCCAACGGGCGCGGACTTCCGAAAGCGCGGCGCCGGCCTTACGGGCTGCCTGGTTTCCGAGACGATCGTCGAAGCCACCTCGCGCCAGTTGGCCGACGTCGTGGCGTGCATCGAATGGTTCGCCCGGCCGCCAAAATGCTCGCAGCATACACTCCACGGCAACGCCGGCGACATACGCCGCGGCGACGAAGTCCTTCGCTTTGAAAAGCGCCGTTGCCGTTGCAAGCCTTTCCTGAGCAGCATCATAGTAATGCTCGGGCCTCGTCAACACTCGTTCGACATACCTACGGCACGTCGTGGCGGGAGGTGAGCTCGGCGACGCGGGCGCGCAGCGCGTCCTGCTTGGCGCGGGTCTCGATGTCGTCCAGCGCTTCGCCGATGATGCGGCCGACTTCGCGCGCTTCGTCTTCGCCGAAGCCGCGCGAGGTGATCGCGGGCGAGCCGATCCGGATGCCGCTGGTGATCGCGGGCTTCTGCGGATCGAATGGGATCGCGTTCTTGTTGACCGTGATCTGGATCTCGTCGAGGTACGCCTCGACGGCCTTGCCGGTCAGGTTCTTGGGCGTGAGGTCGACCAGCAGCAGGTGCGTGTCGGTGCCGCCGCCGACGAGCCGCACGCCGGCCCGGGCCAGCTCCTCGCCCATCGCCTTGGCGTTGGCGATGACGTTCTGCTGGTACGTCTTGAACGCCGGCTGCAGCGCCTCGCCGAACGCCACCGCCTTGGCCGCGATGGTGTGCATGAACGGGCCGCCCTGGATACCCGGGAAGACGCTCTTGTCGATCGCCGTGCCGTGCTCGGCCTTGGACACGATCAGGCCGCCGCGCGGGCCGCGCAGCGTCTTGTGCGTGGTCGAGGTCGAGAAGTCGGCCAGCGGCACGGGCGAGGGGTGCAGGCCGACCGCGACCAGGCCCGCTATGTGCGCCATGTCGACCATGAACAGCGCGCCGACCTCGTCGGCGATCTCGCGGAAGGGCGCGTAGTCCATCGTGCGCGGATAGGCGCTGGCGCCGGCGACGATGAGCTTGGGCTTGTGCTCGCGCGCCAGCTCGCGGACCTGGTCGAAGTCGATCAGCTCGGTGTCGCGCCGGATCCCGTAGGCGACCGCGTTGTAGAGCTTGCCGCTGAACGAGACCTTCGTCCCGTGCGTCAGGTGGCCGCCGTGAGCGAGCGACATGCCCAGGATCGTGTCGCCCGGCTCGAGCACGGCCATCATCACGGCCATGTTGGCCTGCGCGCCGGCGTGCGGCTGGACGTTGGCGTGGTCGGCGCCGAACAGTCGCTTGAGCCGCGCGATGGCGAGGGTCTCGGCCACGTCGACCCACTCGCAGCCGCCGTAGTAGCGCCGGCCGGGATAGCCTTCGGCGTACTTGTTGGTCAGCACCGAGGCCGAGGCTTCGCGCACCGCCCGGCTGGCGTAGTTCTCCGAGGCGATCAGCTCGAGGTTCTCGCGCTGGCGGCGTTCCTCGCGCTCGATCGCGGCGTACAGCTCGGGATCGGCGGCGGCGAGCGTCTGGGATTCGAGCAGTTGCATGTCGCGTTCAGCCTCGGTCGTCGGTGTCGATGTCGCTGCGGCGCTTGATCAGCGTCGTGGCGGAATAGTCGGGCTTCGCCACCGGCGCCTTGGACGCCCCGCCCCAGCGCAGGACCTGCACCAGGATCAGCAGGCCGACCGTCGCGACCAGCGCCAGCCAGAAGGTCGGGCCGGCATAGCGCGGCTGGGTGTGGTCGAACAGGTATTCGGCCAGCGCGATGGCGACCGCGGCGAGGGGGACGATGTTGCCGAGCGTTTGGCGGTCTATGACGGACTCCCGGTGAAGCGTGCGGCGGTGCGGATCGCTCTTTCGAGTTCGGCCTTTCGGCGCCCGTTCGCCGCGGGCGAGCTGACCCAATTGGAGTGGGTCGAGCGCTGCGCCGCCGCGCTGGGCGCCGACGGGATCGTCTGCGACGTGGCCGATTTTCCGCGCACCGATGCCGAGTACGTCGCGCAGCTGCGCAAGGTTGCGGTCGACTTGGGCATCGTCCCGTTCGGGCTGGACGCGCCGGCCTTCTTGGACCCGGCGGCCGAGCCGGGCGCGCGCGAGGCGACGCTCGCGCTGGCCAGCGGCATGGGCGCGCTCGCATGCAGGCGCGCGGCGTTGTCCGTTGACCGG
>CAXTNU010000002.1:0-45419 GCA_964245595.1 uncultured bacterium
GCCGGGCGCGGGGTCACGGTGCGCCGCGGCGCGTGCGCGGGCGGGCTGTAGTACGCTTCGGTGTGCGCGCCCGCGCCCGCGGCGCGGTACGACGCCAGCTTGCGCTCGCGTTCCTCGGGCGCGCACCACAGCGGCTCGAAGTGCAAGATGGACGTGCGCTCCTCGTAGAACCCCGGCCCCTGGAGCTGGTACATGCTGTGCGCGAGCGCCGGCTTCCAGATCAGGCCGCGGTCGTTGCGGAACAAGCGCGGCGACCAGTTCGGAAACCAGGGCGGCGCGTGGAGATACTCCCAGGGCGCGTCGTTGACGATCCACTTGCGCGGGAAGTAGTAGTGCGTCACGTTGGGCGCGCGCAGCAGCTCCTCGGCCAGGGAGTCGAACGACCCCTCCATGCTCTCGTCGTCGTCGAGCGAGAGGATCCAGTCTCCGCTCGCGTACTCGAACGGCAGCAGCCGCGCCGGCGCGAGCTGTCCGCGCTGCGCCAGGCGAAAGCGGTACACCACGTCGGCCCCGGCGGCGGCCGCCGTGAGCGTACGGTCCGTGGACGACGCGTCGACGCCGACCACGATCTGGTCCGCATACTCCGCGGCCTCCGCGATCAGCCGCGGCAGCGTCGTCTCGGAGTTCCGCGTCGTGATGGCGACGGTGAGGCGCGGCTTGCGCGCGACGAGGGCGGGAGCGGAGACCTGCGCTTGTACGGGAGCAGAGATCTGCGCTTGTCCGGACGCGGAGACGTGCGCTTGCGGTGCCGATGCGGGCTGCGAACCCCGCTGCGTTTGGTCGCTGAGGAACCGCGTCCGCCATTCGGCGTTCACGCCGTCGCGCTGGACCGCGACCTCGACCAGCGAGGGGTCCGCCGCGAGCGGACCGTCGACGGCCATCAGCGCGGCGACGGCTCGCAGCGCGGTCACGGGATGCGCGGCGACGCTTTCGTAGCTCAGCTCGAGCGGCTCGATTCCGTGCCGGGCGAAGTAGGCCCGCCAGCGCACGTCGCCGCGCGCCAGCTCCGCCAGCGCGGCTTCGATCGCGCCCGCGTCGTAGGCCGGCGTTCCGTGTGACGCGGCGGACGAGCGCCAGCGCCCGGTTTGGCTCGCGATGACGAGCGAGATCGCTTGGCCCAGCACGTCCGTGCGGTGCAGGTACACCCACCGCAAACCGGGCAGCCGGTCCGTCCAGCCGGCGGCCGCGAGCGCGTCGAGGTACTCGGGAAACGCCTTGCAGGCATAGATGCCGTTCGCCGTCGCGCCGTGCGAGCGGACCAGCGCGAGCTGCTCCTCCACCGCGTCGGGGTAGTCGGGCCAGCCTTTGGCGCGCCGCCCGGTAGGGTTGAAGTAGTCGAGCGGCTTGCCGAGCAGCGCGGTCGAGGTCAGGAGCTGGCTGAGATACGTGCTGCCGCTGCGCTGGGTCGCGCAGATGACATAGCCGCGCGCAGGCGCCGGCTCATCGGCCAAGATCGAGCACCATCGTTCCGCCGTCCTCGCGGACCGTGTAGCGCGTCAGCGCGAGCGAAGGCGACGGCGAGCAGCCCGTCCGCAGGTCGAAGCGGACCACGCAGCCGGGGCAGTGGATCGCGCCGCCGCTCGCCGCGCCGTCGGCGAGGTCGACGCCGTAGTGCGGACAGGCCGCATCGAACGCCGATAGCTCCCCCGCCGAACGCACGATGAGAACGCGCCGATCGCGCAGCACGGCGACCATCCTCTCGCCCTCGGCGAGCGCGGCCGACGATCCGAGCTCGACCGAGGCCGCGTCGCCGCAGGCGCTTAGATCGAGCGTGCGCAGCGGGGTGGGCGGCGCGGGCGCGCACGCGGCGGACGGAGCGAGGTGCTCTTCCCGCTTGAGGTGCAGCACGGCGTCGTTCGGGCCGGCCTCGATGTCGCTCGCGCGGCGCCAGAATTCGCGCGCGTAGAAGCAGGCCGGCTCGAAGGTCGGCTGGTGCGCGTTCAAGCGCAGCGACACGGCGACGCGCGTTCGCGGCGTGACGTTGAGGTGCGTGCCGTGCAGGATCTCGGGATCGAAGACCAGCATCTCGCCCGCGGCCAGCGGCACGAACGTCGGCGCCGGCAGGCGGTATCCGGGCTGGAGGTAGAGCGTGCGGGGATCGCACGCGAGCTGCGCGCCGGCCAGCTCGGGATAGAGCACCATGCCGGCTTCGGCCGGGACGTCGCACATCGCCCACCAGACGTTCAGGCCGTCCTGCGAATGCCCCGACCAGCTGTCGACGTGCGGCCCGTGCGCCCAGGCGGCCGGCGGGTGCCCGCGGTGGTACGCCTTGGGATCGTACACCGGGTCTTTCACCCGGCGCTGCGCCGCGGCGTCGCGCACGGACGGGCTCAAGCGCCCGATGCCGGGGTTCTCCGTCGCGCCGTCCGCCGCGCGCGCCACCTCGTAGGGCAGGTTCACCCGCAGTATGAGGTAGTCGTCGACGTAGAACTCGCCGTCCCAGCCCATGACGGAGCGCCCGACGCTCACCGCGAGCGCGAGCAGATCGTCGCGCAGGCGGTCGAGCACGAAGTCGCGCAGCGGGCCCAGGTCGCGCGCGTCGATGACGGTGTGCAGCATCTCCACGCCGGCCGTGCGCAGGAGCGCGGCCGCGGGCGGGCCCTTGATCTCGCCGACCGCGTCGGCGATGTGCGCGAGCAGCGCGCGGTGCAGCCGCTGCGCGCCCGGGACGGAGTCGGCTCCGTACGCGCGCCAGAAACGCCGCGCCGGAAGCGCCGCTCCGGAGTGCTCGGCGCTCAGCAAGCGAACACCGCCGTCTTAGGCTGCATCACGCGCTCCCGGAAACGGTGCAGCGCCGCGAGCGATACGGCCGCCAGCGCGGCGACCGCCGGCCGCGCGGCCCGGCACAGCTCGTGGTAGCGCTCGATCCGGGCGATCCGGTCGAGCACGGCCGCGACGACGTCGCCGGTCGAGGTCAGGTCGATGTCCCATTCGGCCATGCCCGCGGTGGCGAGCATCTCCGCGCCGCGCTCGTCGTACGACAGGTGAATCGCCGGCGTCCCGAACGCCGAGCACGGCAGAAATGCGTGCAGGCGGTACGAGACGCTCAGGCGGCAGGTGCGCAGCGCGGCGATGTAGCGGTCGACGTCGTCGAAGTACAGCAGCGGCGTGCCGGGAAAAGCCTTCGCGAACTCGATGTCGCGGTAGTCGTGGCAGACCAGCGAGACGACCTGGCCGTATACGGCTTCGAGCGCCGCGATCAGCCGCCGCACGTCGTCGGCGACGCGCCATTGCAGCTCGGGCGGCACGCTCATGCGGGCGGGGTGGCGAATCGAGAGCAGAACCCGCTCGCCCGCGACTTGCTCGCGCGGGTTGGCGGGAAAGAACATCGACGGGCACCCGCCGACCTCCGCGTCCGCCCCGAGCTCGGCGAGCAGCCGCTGCGAGCCGTGGTCGCGCACCAGCACTACGCACGCTTTGCCGGCGAGCGCTCGAATGGTGGCGGGCGCCATCGCGTCCGTCCGCTCGCTGAGATCGCCCGCCGCATCGTAGATGCGCCCGTGCGACATGCCGACGAGCATCAGCGGAACGTGCAGCGCCGCGAGGGCTTGGGTGTCGACGGTGAGCTGGCCGTTCTCGAACAGGTTGCCGCCGCCCACGACGACGCCGTCGGCGAGCCGGTTCATATCGTAGACTTGCGCCGCGGTCAGCCCGCCGTACTGCGGGCCTTTGAGCGCCGGAACGTTGACGATCGCCGTGTCCGGCCCGAAGACGGAGTAGATGAAGTCGGACGTCGCCCTGTTGATGAGATCGTTGCCGATGTTGCGCGTTGCGGGCCGGACACAAAACAAGGTCGCCATCTGGATCGTGCGAGTATTCGCGAGCCCCGGGCGGTTTCCGCCACGCAGCGCGGCCCTTGCGTTCAGCGCTGGTTGCCTAGGAACTTGCTGAGGAACACCTGAGCGCCCGGCTCGGGCAGGCATCGGCCTTCTCGGCCAGCCCTACCGACCATCCCGCGGGCGATCGCGGCCGGTGCGCTCGTTGTAGCCGCCGATGTGCTGGGCCACGAATCCGAGCATCGTGAACGCATCGCAGACTGCCAGTTTGAAGCGGTCGGGTCCGATCCGGTTCCGGTCGAGCGCAGCCGTGACGAGATCGCCTCGAGTTCCGCTCGGCTGACGTAGCGCGGTCGCGGCGGTAGCTCGAAGCTTGGCCAGTCGTCGGCCGGGTGGTTGATGCGGAACAGTTGCCCCGTGACACTCTCGAGCACCAGCGGGCGATTACCCCGTAACGTCGCGCGAGTGATGTGCTGGGTGAGAACGGAGTCGACGCGCTAGCGATCGTAGCCGGCTCAAGCAATTTTCGATGGAGCGCGTCGGCGAAAATGTCCGCGGCTTTGCCGTCGCTCAATATCTTCACGCCGCTCCAACTACACGTCTTGTCCATTGACGGACGCGACTAACGCGCAAAGCGTCTTCCATCTCGGCGCTCCATGGAACGTTGACCCAGTGGCATTCCTGGTCGTCCATGTCCCAAGGCCCGGTCGGGGTCGCCCCGATGCCTGGTTTCAAGGGAAGCCGGTACATATCTTGACCTGGCAGCTTCCATTGGGGAGAAAGGGAACCAAGTGGCGATACGGAATACCGAGTCATGGGTGATCTCCGCATCATCGTCGACGGTGACGCTGCCAATGAGGCGGCGGACCAGCTTACCGCAATCCTCCGAGAAGGCGAGGAGCCCGGAGTCGTATCGCGGTCGGTCGCATCCGCCGTGCCGGACGGAACGCACAAGACCGTCGATCCGATCGCGCTCGTTGGTGTGATCCTGGCGATTCCCAGTGCGGTGCTCGCGGTCATGGACCTTGCCGACAGGCTGCGCAAGCGCGGCAAAGCGCAAAAGCTCACCGCGGCCGCGAACCGCTTGCGCCGCGAGAAGCGGGTGACGATCACCGTCGTCGCACCGGATGGAACGACGTGGTCGCTCGACCGCCTCGAAGCCGACACGGTACTGGAGATCGCCCAGCAGTCGGCAGACGCGCCGTGAACCGGCCGTGACGCCGGTCGTCCTCCACGTCGAGGGCGGGTTCGTATCGCTGGTGGCCGAGGAGTACGGGTTTGCGCCGCCCGGCGGCGTCTCGACGACCAGAGCGTGAGCGACATCGGCGACGTCGCGAGCCGCTATCGCACGCTGTGCCGGCGCATGACGGTCGACCGGCCCGAAACCGCGGCGCTGCTCGATCTCGGCCGTGCGCTGTACCGCTGGCTGGACGGCACCGAAGGCTGGCTCTCGGAACTGCGCCCGAAGCTCGTTCCGCCGTTCGTGCTCGAGGTGCGAACCGGACGACAGCCGAGCGGATCGGGGTCGGTGCTGCTGCACGCGCCGTGGGAACTGCTCGCCGACGAGCTGGGCTTTCTCGCCGAGCGCGAGTTTCTCGCCTTCGCGCCGGTGCGCCGTATGGGGCGGCCCGGCAAAGCGGTCGCTGACGAATTTCGGCTCGGCGTGGCGTTCATGGCCTCGGCACCCCGCGGCGCGACAGACCTCGACCCGGAGGCCGAGGAGGCCGCCATCCTCGCCGCCACGCGCAACGATATCGACCTGATCGTGGAGGACAGCGGCGACCCGCGCAGCTCGGCCGGCGGCTGGCGGCCATGCAGAACGGCCCGCCGCAGGTGCTGCACCTCTCGTGCCACGGGCACAATGCTTCTGCGCGCTCGCGCGGGGTGCGGCCGGAGCCCGTCTTGCTGATGGAGGATGAGGCTGGCAACGAGCGCGTGACGACGGCCGCCCAACTGCTCGACGCGCTCGGCACCGTGCGGCCGCGGCTCGTGTTCTTGTCGGCCTGCTTGACCGCCGCTCCCGGTGAGGGTGATGTGAACACCGGGACGGACTCGCTGGCCGCGGTGCTGGTGGGGCAAGCGAACCTGCCGGCGGTCGTCGGCTGGGACGGGTCGGTAGCGGACGTTGCGGCGACCGCGTTCGCCCGCCAGTTCTACGAGCGGTTCGGGCGGGGACTGTCGGTCGTCGAGGCGGCTGCCGCCGCCCGCCGCTGCCTGATCGGGGAGGCGACGCACGGGCCGGCGGCTATGTCATCGGCGAGCGACGCGGTGCTGCGCCGGGACTGGCATCTGGCCCGGGTCTGGCTCGGCACGGCTTCGCCCGGCGGCGGTGCGATCGGCGGCACGCGCAAGCGCTCGCTGCTGGCACCCGACGCCGGTCGCAAACGCATCCTGGCGCGCAAGCACGATGCCCAACTAGAAGTCGCCGACCCAGCCATGTTCGTAGGCCGCAGGCGCGAGATCCAAACCGCGTTGCGCGTTCTTGCTGGGAGCGATCACGTCGGAGTGCTCTTGCACGGCATGGGGCGGCTGGGCAAGTCGAGCCTGGCCGCGCGCCTGGCCGACCGGCGCTCCGACTTGCGGCTGGCGGTGGTGTTCGGCACCTACGACGCGCTCAGCGTGGTCGAGGCGCTAGAATCGGCACTCGCCGCTCATCCGGCGGCGCGCAAACTTCTCGCCAAGGGCAGACGCGCCGTTCTCGGCGAGCCGGAGGCGCTGTACGATCTTCTCGTCGATTTGCTCGCCGGCCCGTGTGCGACCAAAGACCGCGGTCAACCCGTGTTGTTGCTGCTCGACGATCTGGAGCAGGTGCTCGGGCTGGAATTCGAGCGCGCGGCAGGCCGCGACCGGAGCGCCGAACGCGCGGCCGTCCGCGCAGTGCTGCGCGCGTTCGCCGCGCCGTCGAGTGAGAGCCGGCTGCTGATCACGAGCCGTTATCCGTTCTCGCTGGTCCATGCCGACACGGACCTCTCGCGCTTGCTGCACCCGATCCAGGTTCCGGAATTCACGGTAGCGGACCGGGAGAAGCTGATGCGGCGGCAAGCCGACATGGCGCAAGCGCGACCGGTGCAGTCAGCGCGGCTGAGTCAGGCGGCGTTACGCGAGCGCCTCCCGCTGCTCCGCCGAACCGAGGCTCTGGCCCATGCCAATCCGGGACTGCAAGATCTCATCGGTGCGAAGATCGTGCTCGACGGCGCCGTACCGGTCAACCGCGCGGAAGAGGCTCTAGGCGAACTAGAGGCATACGTTGACGGCGGCGCGTTGCCCGCCAACGAAAGCCTGCGCGGATTCCTCGAAAACCTGCACATCGACAAACTTCTTCACGCCGCCGGAGAAGGCGGACGAGCGTTGCTGCAGGCGGCGGCGACGATTTTCGACCGGCCCGTGCCGTCGGTGGTCCTCGCCCGACTCGCCGAGGCGGTCGGCAGCGATCCGGATCGCTTGCGCAACCTCGGGTTGCTCGACCCGTCCGAGGAT
This sequence comes from uncultured bacterium, assembly GCA_964245595.1. Taxonomy (GTDB): domain Bacteria; phylum Vulcanimicrobiota; class Vulcanimicrobiia; order Vulcanimicrobiales; family Vulcanimicrobiaceae; genus Vulcanimicrobium. Next base: position 7,254 of record CAXTNU010000002.1, read on the forward strand.
ATCGTCACTCAAGGCGAAGCTCTTGCGGTCAACAGCCTCGTCGCGACGCGCTTGGCCAAGCTGAGCGACACCGAGGCGGACGCGATGGCCCAGATAGCTGCCGTCACGCTGTTTTCCTCCTGGGGTGGTGCCGACGCCGCGCGAATCAGACCGGTTTCAGCCGACATTACCCTGACCCGATTAGGGGTGCGGGCCGGGAACACTGAGATCGTCGCCCATTGCGCGCAATGGGCGGTTAGGGCCCTCGTCCGCTCAGGTTCGGTTCAGGAAGCCGTCTACATAGGCCGAAGCGCGATCAAGCTGCTCGAAGACGAGAGCCGTGAGCCGTCGCTGATGCTGCTTGCCGCGACCGCAGAAGCACTGGAGTTCGCCGGTGATGGGCGCGAAGCGATGAACGTTCTAGAAAAGGGACTTGAGCGAGTCGCTGACTCGAATGGCGTATCCGAGCGTGTCGGGATAGATCAGTTCTTGTTCCGCCTCGGTCTTCGTCAGCAAACATCGGGCCTACTCGAAGAGGCTCGGCGGACATTCGAGCGCCTATGCGGCATGGCGCGGGCCCGTGCGGATGCGCACCAATTGACGGTCGTGCGGGGCCAGATAGCCGATATTTTGGTGTCGCAGGGTGAGGTTGAGGAAGCGCTGCGCATCCGCCGCGAGGAGGAGCTGCCGATTTTACTGCGCTTGGGCGATGCTAATGGTATCGCCCGAGCGCAGTTCGGTATTGTGGAACTGGAGTTCGCACGAGGGGACTTCGAAAGTGCGTTTCCGCGGCTCGTCGAGAGCTGGATTATCGTTCGAAGAACAGGGCATGCCGACGGAATTGCCGTGGTCGGCGAAAGGTTAGGAAGACTCCTCGCTACCAACGAGACGACACACCAAGAAGCAGCCGACATCTTGCGACATTCCAGAGACGCATACCGGAAACTTGGACGCGAGGCGAACGCGCAACGGGTCGAAGAAACGCTCCGAGATCTCCCGCCCGAATGATACGCGGAGGTTGCTACACTCCGCCGCGCCCGCCCAGGAACTTGCTCAAGAAACGCCGCGTGCGCTCCTCGCGCGGCGCGGTGAACACGTCGCGAGCGGGGCCTTGCTCGACGATGCGGCCGGCGTCCATCACGATCGCGCGGTCGGCGACGTCGCGCGCGAAGGTCATCTCGTGGGTCACGATGATCATCGTGCGGCGCTCGGCGGCCAGCGCGCGGATCGCGGCCAGCACCTCGCCGACCAGCTCCGGGTCGAGCGCGGAGGTCGGCTCGTCGAACAGCAGCACCTCGGGCTCCATCGCCAGCGCGCGCGCGATCGCGACCCGCTGCTGCTGGCCGCCCGAGAGCCGGCTCGGGTAGGCATCGGCCTTCTCGGCCAGCCCGACCTTGGCGAGCAGCGCGCGCCCGCGCGCCTCGGCCGCCGCGCGCGGCTCCCTCTTGACGATCACCGGCCCCTCGATCACGTTCTCGAGCGCGGTCCGGTGCGGAAACAGGTTGAAGCTCTGGAACACGAAGCCGACCCGCTGGCGCAGCGCGCGCACGCGCTGCTTCTGGCGCGCCGGTGACACCGCGCCGTCGATCTCGATGTCGCCGACCCGAATCCGGCCGCCGCTGGGCACCTCGAGCAGGTTGAGGCAGCGCAGCAGCGTCGTCTTGCCCGAGCCGCTGGGGCCGACGATCGCCAGCACCTCGCCGGTGTCGACGCTCAGGTCGACGCCGTGCAGCACCTCGTTCGTACCGAACCGCTTGACCAGCCCGCGAACCTCGATCTCGCTCGGAGCGGCGAGAGCGCCGGTCGCGTCGCGCACGCTAGCGGGCTCCGACGTGCATCGACGCGCGCGCCTCGGCACGGTGCTGCAGCCAAGCCAGCACGCTGGACATGATCCAGTACAGCGCCGCGGCGGTGATGTACATGGTGAACACCTCGTACGTGCGCGCGGTGATGAGCTGGGCCTGACGGAACAGCTCGGGGACTTGGATCGTGGCCGCCAGCGACGTGTCCTTGATCAGGCTGATGAAGGTGTTGCCCAGCGGCGGCAGCGCGACCCGCGCGGCCTGCGGCAGGATCACCCGCCGCATCGCCTGCGCCGACGTCATGCCGATCGAGTAGGCCGCTTCCCACTGCCCGCGCTCGATCGAGGCGATCGCGCCGCGCAGCGTCTCGGAGGCGTAACCGCCGACGTTGAGCGTCAGACCGATCAGCGCGGCGGGAATGGGGTCGATCCGCCAGCCGAACTGCGCCAGGCCGTAGTAGATCAGGAACAATTGCACCAGCAGCGGCGTGCCGCGGATGAACGAGACGTAGAAGCCCGCCACGATGCGCAGCACGCGAAACGGCGAGAGCCGCAGCAGCGCGACGGCCAAGCCCAGCGCCAGGCCCAGCACCATCGCGCCGACGCTGAGCTCGATGGTGTACCCGGCGCCCTTCAAGAGCAAGGGCGCCGAGTCGATCAGGAGCTGGACTTGCGCGTTCAAGCCGGCGTTACGGCGTTACTTGGAAACGTCGGTGCCGAACCACTTCTCGGAGATCTGCTTGAACGTGCCGTCCTTGTGCATGTCGTCGAGGGCCTTGTTCAGCGCCGTGACGAGGTCCGTGTTGCCCTTGCGGACCGCGATGCCTTGGCTCTCCTTGGCGAACGGCTCGCCCGCCGCGACGATCGTGCCGTCGGACTGCTTGATCAGATAGCCCGAGACGAGCCGGTCGGCGACGACCGCGTCGGTCCGGCCGACGCGCAGGTCCTGGTACTTGGTCGGGTCGTCGTCGTAGGTCTTGACGTTGGCCTGCGGGACGTTCTTGCGCAGCCAGGCTTCGTAGTTGGTGCCCAAGCCGACCCCGACCGCCTTGCCGGCGAGATCGGCCGGCTTGGTGATCTTCGTCTCCTCGCCCTTGCGGACGATGAGCTGCTGGCCCGAGACCGTGTAGGCTTGCGAGAAGTCGTACTTCTTCATGCGCTCGGGCGTCATCGTGACCTGGTTCATGATGACGTCGTAGCGGCCGGCGTCCAGGCCGGCCAGGATGCCGTCCCACTTGGTCGGCATGTACTCGGGCTTGACGCCCAGGCGTTTGGTCAGCGCGTCGCCCAGGTCGACCTCGAAGCCGACGAGTTTCCCGCCCTTGTCCTGGTAGTCGAACGGCGGGTACGTCCCCTCGAGCGCGATGCGCAGCGTGCCGCGCTGCTTGACCTGAGCGAGGACGCTCTGGTCCGCGGCCGACGCGCCGACCGCCGAAGCGCCGACCGCCAGTGCCGCACCGAGCGTGACGAGATAGCGAAGACGAGAGATTCCCAACGGGTATCCTCCACGGGAAAAGGGCTACGTTGCCCAACAGGACGCCGGCCGGGTTGCAAATGGTGGCAGGCAGGCGCCACCGCGCCGGCCTCAGGCGGCGTCCTAGCAGCGATGAGCTCAGGCCGACCGCCCTCGCCCCGGGAACTGCTGCCGCTGGTCGCGGGCGCGCGGGCCGCCCGCACGGTGGGTCCGCCGCGCGCCTCGATCGTCGTGCCCGGGCCGGGCCAGGAATCGGTCTGGGACTTTCCGCGCCCGCCGCGCGTCGAAGCCGTCGCCCTGCCGGTCCGGGTCGCCTTCGGCGGGCGGGTGATCGCCGACAGCACGCGCGCCCTGCGGGTGGTCGAGACGGCCGGCGCGCCCTGCTACTACGTGCCGCCCGAGGACTGCGCGCCCGGGGCGCTGGTGCGGACCGCCCGCTGGACGGTCTGCGAGTGGAAGGGGGTCGCGCACGCCTACGACGTCGTCGCCGGCGAGCGCGTCGCGCGCGGCGGCGCCTGGAGCTACCCCGAGCCGCTCGACGACCTGGGCATGGGCTATGCCCGCATCGCGGGCTGGTTCGCGTTCTACGCGGGCGCCATGGACGCGTGCTGGCTGGGCGACGAGCGGGTCCGCCCGCAGCCGGGCGGCTTCTACGGCGGCTGGGTCACGGCTGCGCTGACCGGCCCGATCAAGGGCGAACCGGGAACCGAAGACTGGTGAGCTAGCCCGCTCCGAGCGGCGCGGGCAGCTACGGTTCACGGCACGACGATTGCTAGCTACCGAATATGAGCGTGCCCATTAGTCTCCGAAACAATACGGAGATGGGTCGCGTATGAGGGGTATGCGATTGCGGAGCCTATCTTGGGCGGCCGGGCTGGCTGCTATCCTGGCGACCACCGCGATCCCGCCCGGACCCGCGTTGGCGGTCACCGGGCCGGCCGGGTCGTTCGCCGGGATACGCGTCGCCAAGCCGCCGCCGCTGGACGCCGCGCTGACCGATCCGGTCTGGGCGCAGGCGCTCACGGTGAACGGCATGCAGACCGTCACCACCCAGAAGCCCAGCCCGTTCGGGGCGCAGTTCCTGCTGCTCTACGACGACGCGAACCTCTACGTCGGGATGAAGCTGGAGCAGCGCGGGGCGGTGCTGACCGCGACCCAGAGCGCCAACGGGGTCGGCTTCGGGCTGGACGACTTCGCCGGGATCGGGGTCGACCCGAGCGGCAACGGCGGCCAGGTCTATTTCTTCATGACCAACCCGATGGGCACGCGCTGGCAGCAGTCCTCGGAGTCGGCCCGATTCGCTCCGCCCTGGAACGCGGTCGCTGCACGCACGACCGAGGGCTGGAACGCGATGCTGGTCATCCCGCTCTCGGCCCTGCGCCGGCCGGCGGGCGCGCTGCAGAACTGGCGTTTCGACTTCGTGCGCCGGGTCGCCGCGCTCAACGTCAACGAGTCGTGGGCCTACGACCCGGTGATGACCGCCGGCGGGGGCGGGGTCGGGAATAACCCCAACCGCGGCGCCGCGCGCTTCTGGCCGCGCCTGACCGCCCTGCGCTTCGCCGGCGCGCCGGCGCGCCGGCCGCCGCGGGCGGAAGTCTACGGTTTGGCCGGCGCCGGAGCGGACCGCCAGCGCTTCCAAGCCGCCGACGGCAGCTTCGTGGTGACCGGCGCGCGCCACGCCGGCGCCGACGTGGTCGTCCCGCTGACCGGCACGGCGGCCTTCGTGGCCGCGTTCGCGCCCGATTTCTCCAACGTCGAGGTCGATCAGCAGACCATCGCCCCGCAAGAGTTCCGGCGCGCGCTGGCCGAGTACCGGCCGTTCTTCACCCAGGGCGCGACCTTCTTCGATCCCATCTCGCTGACCGGGATCAACGCGCCGCCCAACCGGATCTTCTACTCGCCCGCGATCGGGCCGTTCGACCGCGGGCTCAAGCTGGAGGGCACCCAGGGCTTCGAGTCGTTCGGCGCGCTCGAAGCGCAGGGCGCCGGCTTCGACGACCTGGTCTTCGGCTACAAGCACGCCATCCCCAACCGCGCGTTCGCGTGGTCGTTCGACGCGGTCCAGACGCACCACCAGCTCGGCAACGACACGATCGACCAGCGGGCCGGCAGCGACACGACCTTCCAGGGCCAGCTCAGCGGCCGCAACAACGCCACCGGCTTCGTGTACGCGCTCGACTACGCGCGCGAGCGAGGCACGTTCGTCGGCGACTCGCGGCTGGCGTACAAGACCGAGGACTTCGTCGACGTGCACCAGCGCAACTACGAGCTCTACACCGGCTACCGCGACGTCGGGCCGAGCTACTCGCCGGTGCTGGGCTTCACGGTCGATCCCGACATTCGCGGCCCGCAGGCGTTCTTCGACCTGCAGGGGACGCTCGCGCCGCACGGCCCGGTCAAGCGCGCCGAGCTGTTCGTCACCGCCGACCGCTACGTCGACCGCAGCGGCGCCGCGCACCAGTCCGACGCCAACCTCAACCTGGACCTGCAGTTCAAGAACGGCCTGCACCTCTCGGGCGGCCCGTATCTGTCGCAGCTGCGCACCTACGACAGCGGGCTGGTCGGCTACCCGTTCTACACCGGCGGGGTGACGCGCACGTACAATCAGCACTACGTCGGCCTGGGCTGGAAAGAGGGCACGCCCGCGCCGTACAGCGCGAGTTACTCGTGGGGCCCGTTCGGGGACATCTTTCTGCAGCAGGTCTCGTTCAGCACCTCGCGCGCGATCGGAACGCGCTGGAGCATCGGGGGCGAGATCGACGGCACGCGCGAGCGCTCGCCTTTCGGCGGCCCGTCCGACGGGCAGTGGCTGCGCCGCATCACGGTCGGCGAGACGGTCGGCCCGAACACCAACTTCTCGCTCTCGCTGCGCGGGATCAGCGGCACCGGCGGCTTCGCCCAGCCCGGCCTGAACCTGGCCGGCTCGCTCCACCACCGCTTCAAGAACGACAGCGAGCTGTTCGTGAACTACGGCACGCCCGCCGCGCCGACCACGCTGCAGCGCGTCGTGCTCAAATACGTCCTGCGCACCGGCGGCGGAGCGGGAGTCTAGTGGGTTCGCGTTCCGCCTTCGGCCGAGCCGCCCGTCGTCGCCCTGCGGGCTCCTAAGCGAGGGCCGGCGTCTCGAGGGCCGGCTTGCCGTCGTCGAACTTCTTCAGGTCGGGTGCGCGCAGCTCGACGTGCGTCGCGAGCAGCACCGCCGCGACGGCGGCGATGCCGACGAGGCCGAGCACGGCGACGATCACGTAGGCGTCCGCGACCGCGGCGGCGAGCGCGCGGCGCAGCGCGTCGAGCTCCGCGCCGGCGGGGTGCGAGCGGCCGGTCAGGAACGCGCGCACCGCGGCGTCGGCGGAGTGCGCGACGCTCGGGTCGAGCCCGACCAGCTTGTCGCGCGCACGCGAGCCGATGGTGTGCTCGACGCCCGGCGCGCTGACGAACCCGGCGGTGAGGCGGAACAGGTTGAGCAGCGCGATCGCGCGCCCGACCAATTTCTTCTCGAACGAGAGCGCGATGACGAACAGGCCCGGCGACACGCTCAGCCCGGCCCCGAACCCGCCGATCAGGCACAGCCAGCCCACCGCTCCGGCATCGACCGGCGCGACCGCGCGCGCGAGCAGCGCGGCCAGCGTGATGAAGCCCAAGCCGACCGCGCCGAGCACGACCACCCACTTGCTCGCCACCAGCCGGCCGAACGCGAAGCCCGCCGCGACCGCGGTCAGGAACTCGGGCCAGAACGCGAAGCCGGTCGCGCGCGGAGCGAGCCCGTCGACCCGCAGCAGGGTGAGCGAGAAACACTGCGTCAGCGCGCTGAAGGTCACGCTCCCGAGCACGGTCGCGATCGTGCCGACCAGCGCCAGCGAGGTGAACAGCTTGCGCACCGGCACCAGCGGGTGCTCCTTGCGCGCCTCGGCGACGATCAGCACGGCGTACAGCGCCACGCCCAGCCCGACCGGCACGCTGGCCGGCGGGTAGGACCAGTCGTGACCGGCCAGCGCCCCGACCCCGAAGTAGACGAATCCGGAACCGATCGCCGCCAGAACCAAGGCCGTCCAGTCGACCGGCTCGCCGGCGCCCTGGGGCTCGCGCTGTTGCAGGGTGAGCGCCGCGAGCGCCAGCGCGCCGAGCGCGAGCAGCGCTTCCGCGGCGAACATCGCGCGCCACAGGACCGGCAGCGCGACGAAGCCGCCGACCAGCGGGCCCAGGGTCGCCGCGCCGAACAGCGCCGGCACGATCACGCCCGCGGTCGCGCCGAGCTTCTCGCTCCCGAAGTTGGTGATGAGCGAGGGCAGGATGACGATGAAGAGCACCCCGCCGGCCAAGCCGTGCAGCACGTGGGCCGCGAGCAGCACGCCGTACGCGGGCGCCAGGGCGCTCGCCAGCGAGGTGACCAGCGTGAGGCCGAGCAGCCAGAAATAGAGCGTGCGGTTGCCGAACCGGCGCGTCAGCTCGGCGCCCAGCAGGCAGCCGAACGCCAGCGCGGCGTCGCTGATCAGCGGCAGCGCCGCGGCGGTGTCCGGCGCGACGCCCAGGTCCGCGCCGATCACCGGCGCCGCGAGCGCGACGGCGCTGGTGTTGATCAAGCCCGGAAACAGCGTCAGGATGACCAGGACGACGTTCGCCGCGTAGGACTTGGCGAGGCGCGGTGCGGTCGCGGCGGGCATTACGTCGCCGCCGGAGCCGCGGTCGCGTCGTCCAGGAGAACGGTGAGCCGCTTGCGCCGCCAGACGCCGAAGTAGTACGCCGCTTGAAACGAGAGGCTCGCGCAGAACGCCACCGGGTAGGCGAACCATACGCCGCGCAAGCCGTAGTGGGGCGCCAGCGCGTAGGCGAGCGGAACCTCGACGCCCCAGATCGAGACGATCGAGAGCAGGGTCGGCCAGAGCACCGTGCCGCTGGAGCGCATCAGGCCCGAGAGCACGCTCGAGGTGCCGAAGACGACGTAGCTCCAGAGCGTGATCGCGAGCAGGTCGTGCGCCAGGGCCAGGACGTGGTCGTCGGTGATGAACAGGCTCAGGAGCGCGCGCGCGAAGATGTAGCCCAGCGAGATGAGCACGCCGCCGATGACCCAGTTGAGCCCGACGCCGGCACGCGCGATCGAGCGCAGCCGGTCGAAGCGCCGCGCGCCGATCGACTGGGCGCCGAAGATCGAGGCCGCGATCCCGATCGAGATCGCCGGGAACTGCACGTACGAGACGATCTGGTTGACCGCACCGTACGCGGCCGTCGCGTCCGAGCCGAAGCGGTTGACCAGCGAGATGACCGCGATCTCGGCCAGCGAGATCATCACGAACTGGATTCCGGTCGGGACGCCGATCCGCACCAGCGTCACCAGCAGCTCGAGTTCCAGCCGCATGCTGCGCGCGATCGCGGGCCCGAAGGCGAGCGGGTTGCGCTCGCGCGCCAGCGCGGCGAGCAGGTACATCACCCCCAGCACGCTGGCGGTGAGATTGGCCACCGCGGCGGCGCTGACGCCGAGCTGCGGCAGCCCGAACCAGCCGCGAATCAGCATCGGCGTGACGACCAGGTTCGCCGCGGTGCTGACGATCAGCGCGACGAACGGGGTGGTCGAGTCGCCCGTGCCGCGCACGAACGTGGTATAGGCCAGGTACACGAACACGATCGGCAGCCCGGCGAACGTGACGCGCGCGTAGGCCTGGGTGGGCACGAAGATGTCGGCCGGCGTACCGATCAGGTGCAGCAGCTGCGGCGCGAACACGAACCCCAGCGCGCCGACGACCGCGCCGCTGACCAGCGCCAAGGTGAGCGTCGTCCCGGCGACGGCTTTGAGCCGCGCGTCGTCCTTGGCGCCGTACGCCTGGCCGATCAGCACCGAGCTGGCGCTGGAGATGCCCAGGAAGAACGCGACCATGAAGAAGACGATGGGGAAGAAGCCCGCCGCCGCGGCCAGCGCCTGAACTCCGATCAGCCGCCCCAGGTAGATGCTGTTGAGCGTGGCCGAGGCGGACTGCAGCACGTTGCTCAGCATCAGCGGGACGAGAAACAGGAGCATCGAGCGCCAGATCGGCTTCGAGTCGTCGATGACGGGTCCGCGGCGCTGCATCGCGAGAAGTATGCCCGCGACGGGAAGCCGGACCCTCCCGGCACAAATACGGCGCCAGCAATGCAGCCCGCTCGCTCGTCCGCCCGGCCCACGATCCTGTACGTCACCGACCTCGCGTACCAAGCGCCCGCGCGCCGCTACTGCGACGAAGACATCTACCTGTCCGGGCGGCTGCGCGAGGCGTTCGGCGTCGCGCTGTGCCACCCGCACGAAGCGGCGCGGCTGATGGGCGCGTTCGATGCGGTCGTGATCCGCAACTGCGGGCCCGGCGTGCAGTACCAGCCGGAGTACGCCGCCTTGCGCGAGCGCGCGCTGGCTTCGGGCGCGCGGGTATACAACACGCTGACCGGCAAGGCCGACATGGCGGGCAAGCAGTACGTCGTGGACTTGTTCGCGCGCGGTTATCCCGTCATCCCTACGGTCGACCGGCTCGAAGATCTGGACCGGCTGCCGCGCGCGGAGCGCTACGTCGTCAAGCCCAAGACCGGCTGCGATTCGATGGGGCTGGAATTCGTCGGGCGCGACGAGTTGGCGGGGCGCACCTTCGACGGCATGCTGATCCAGCCGCTGGTCGACTTCGCCTACGAGGTATCGTTCTATTTCATCGACGACGAGCTGCAGTATGCGCTGCGCACGCCGGATACGGGTGAGCGCTGGAGACTCGAGCGCTACGAGCCGACCGCGGCCGATGTCGCCTTCGCGCGCCGCTTCGTCGCCTGGAATGCGATCGCACACGGCATCCAGCGCGTCGACGCATGCCGCACCCGCACCGGTGAACTGCTGCTGGTTGAAGTCGAGGACCACAACCCGTACTTGTCGCTGGACTTGCTCGACGACGCGGCGCGCGAGGCGTTCGTCGCGAGCATGAAGGCGTCGCTGCGCCGCCTGCTCGTGGAGCGGACAGAACCGGTGCAGCGCAACCCGGGACATTTCGCACGACACGGCGAAGCGCAAAGCGCGGCGGGCGATTAGCTCAGCGGGAGAGCGGCTCCTTTACACGGAGATGGTCGGGGGTTCGAATCCCTCATCGCCCAAATTCGAACTGCTATGACGATCGTTCTAATGTTTTGGGAAATAGCCGCACGAGGTGTTACGAATTCTGCCGAGTTACTGTGGCTCGTGCCTGGCCTCATAACTGCGCTGGCTCATTCCTGTCTCGCTGATGTACTGAGACCAGCGGCCTTGAACTGAGAGCTAAAGGCGACCAAGCGGTATGTTGCTTGGATTGGTGGACGCGATGCTGGCCGTTAGATCAAGGGCCAGCGAGTACCTTAGGAGCTAAGGGCCATTGCTCGATGGCTTGGTCGCCTTGTATAATAGTATCAGGGTGATGAGCCGATGGGGTGCGGGTTGCTGGGAGGCCTGTTATGCTAGATCGCCGTTCACGCATCCAAGCTGCCGACGCGTGCAGGGCTATTTCCCGACGAACATTTGCCGCAGGCGTAAGCTCAGCGCTGGTATTTGGACCTCGGCCCTCGGGTGCTGATCCGCCCGTTCCCACCGTTACGTTTCGTCGCCTCGAGAAAACGAACTTGGGCTATCAAGTGTCCATCGAGTACTCGATGCCCTCATCTGAGTACGTGTAGCTCGATGGAGTCGGGTCGCTGCCACCCACAGGGCACTTTGCATTCGGCACGGGACTCGCCAAGCTAGTCTTCAAAGACTCTTCGGGAAAGCCGATCCCGGGTGCCGAATATGACCTGCTCGAACGGTACTCGGCGATAAATCAGAAGCTGCAATATGCTCTCTACACCAGCGATCGTCTTTCGGCCGGCAAATACGCGTTCAATGTTGGCATGGATGATCAAGCTACTACGCTTTTGTCAAAGTACGCGAAGGAAGATCCGACGGCGCTTCTCGATGTCGCAAGCATAAAATATTCGAGAGGCGACGTAAGCGGAGCAACCCACGCATACCAGGTGCTCGCCGATCGCGGATTCGCCGAAGGACGGATCGGCCTATCGCGAGTGAGCCTCGCTAAGGGTGACGTCAACGTTGCTCGATCAGTTCTTGCAGGCGATATTCACGCGAGTAGTACCGTTGCACGGCAGCGAATTCAGTCCGTGACGACTCTTGTTGATCGTATAGCAGCACACAAGCAAGCGATTGGAGCTGCGCTGACGACCCTCGACGACTTTCTGCAACCTTCACTGGATAGCGATCGACCGGCGGATTCAGACGTCGTAGCCCAAGATCAGGTTATCGGCAGTTCAGCCTTGGGAGCAAATTTTGATGTGTATCTTTCGGATTTCATAGGCGCGCAGCTGTATCGTAGTACGTTTCCGTACTTCGATGAGCAAGCAAAGAACGTTGGTCACTGGAGAACGCAGTATCGCCGCTTCAAACAGAGTCTCGCGCCGAGTGCACCGCAAGGTCGGCTAGCGTTCCGGATCACGCGCTTCGTAGGAGCGAGTTCACCAGCAAATGGTTTTCAGTTTGACTATGCACTTCAGCAACTAACGGCGCCTGGTGTTCCCTGGAGCGCAGTCGCCTACTCATCGCCTCTGCGACAGAAGGCTAAGGAAATTTCGGACCTTGTTTTTGCTTCGCTGGCAGCGGTCTTGGCGTGAAGCAATTTGCTGCGCGGCTCTACAGTGGCATTGCGCTGATATTCGTGGCTGGGATGCTGCTCGCGCTTTTAGCGGCAGCCTCGGTCCGGTTTCTCTTCAGCGAGGCGCCGATAGGCGAGTTGATGACGGCGATTCTGACGCTCTTCGGCGTTCCCATCGGCGTCATCATCGCTGGCAAGAAAGACAGTCCAAGCCATAGCTATCTGGTGCCCTCGGTTATGTTGCTCTCTGTTGCTTGGACCCTAGCCGTCGTCGGTGTCATCGTGGCGTTCGACGTGCAAGCGCTGTCGTATCGTCAGCATCCCGCTGATTGTCCATGCTCGCTTCCCGATTTAGTAAACCTCTTGTCCAAGCAGTTCCCGAAGGGTAACGCAATATTGAGCCTCGTGTTAGGAGCACTTTTCGCCGCGAACGACACGAAGCCAACGACTACAACTTAACTCCAGCGGCACGCTTCAATGCGCGTTCCGGCTGAGCGCCTCCGCGCAGATCGCCTCGTAGTGCACTAAGCCGACGTCGACGATCGGCCGGCTGGTTTGGATGAGCTCGCTGGCGCGGTCCTGAGCGCGCGTTTCGCATCGGCGGATACGTCCGCGCGGTGTGAACTTGCAAGAGCCGCACCTCAGCCAGCCTTTCGCTCGCGTTCGAGCCACTCGTGCTCGAGGATTCCGTACCAGAGCTCTTCGCCCCACTCGCCCTTGAAGATCTCGTTGTGAACGAAGTGCGCTTCGCGGCGCATGCCTAGCCGTTCCATCACATGCGCCGAGGCGTGGTTGCGCACGTCGCAGCGGCCGATGATGCGGTGCAGGGCGAGGCCCTCGAAGCCCAGCCGCAGGGTCGCGGCGGCGGCCTCGGTGGCCGGGCCCGGCCTTGGAAGTCGGGGTTGACGACGAAGCCGATCTCGCCTTGCCGGTGCTCGCGGCGGAGCCAGTGCAGCCGAACCTCGCCGATCACCCGGCCGAGCGCGCGCAAGACGACGGCCAGCACCAAGCTCTGGCCCTGCGCGTCGAGCGCCGTCTGGCGCGACCTGCGCTCGAGCGCATCGCGCGCTTGCGCGCGGTCGCATGGCTCCCAGTAGAGATAGCGGACCACCTCGGCCGGGAGTGGTAGGCGTACAAGTCGTCCAGGTCCGCGGGGCCGAACGGGCGCAGCGCCAGGTTCGCCGTCTCGACCGGGTACGCGGGATGCAGCCCTGGCACCACGGCTCGAAATTCATCCGTCACAGTTCTCTCGTCACCGGACCGGGCGCGCTAACATGGGGACACGCCGTTCGTTGTCGACGGCAGAACGGTTCGTTCTGCCCAATGTGCTCGCGAATCGGCGCTATGTACCAGGCACCTTCCCGCCAAGCCGAGGCGTTGACTGGCGCCCAGCGGAGTGCTACGCTCCTTGCTACCTTCAGCACTCCGAGCGTTCTCGGACTTCCCGAGGGAGGTTGCCGGCAGGTAGGGTTCGGGATTCGGTTTTTCTGGTCCCTGCGCATTGGGCCTCACGGCCGCGTGCGCTGCTAGCATTTACGGGACCAGCACCGTTCCACACCGGCGGCACGACACATGTCAGCGGCACACCGTAAAAGGCACAGGCACATGACAGCACAAGCGGATTCCGGCGAGACGACCACCACGTCGACGGAGGCCGCTCCGGCGCCGGCTTCGAGCAGCGCGGACGACGCGTCCGCCCCGCCGGCCACGACCGATACCGGGCGCCCGCGCGCGACGCCGTTCGCGGCGGCTGCCGACAACCCGAGCGGGCGCGCGACCCAGGTCTACAACGACTACCAGACCGCCCTGGCTCAGGTTCAGCGCGACACGACCGACCGCCAGAACGCAGCCGGCGCGACGTTCTCCAAAGCCGTCGCGGCGGCGCAGACGGACAACTCCAAGGTGGCGCGCGAGGCGTACCTGGAGTACGTCAAGGAATTCCACCGCGCGCAAGTCGACCCGGAAGCGGCGTCGGGGACCGACCTCTACCGGGCCCAAACCGACTATCAGGAAGCGAATCAGGCCGCCGCACAGGCGACCCAGGAGGCCGTCGATGCGGCCAACCAGGCCTATGCTCAAGAGATGCAGGCGATCCAGGCCGAGCTCCAGACGCGCTGGGAAGCCGCGTACGCGGACTACGTCGAGGCGCTGCACGAGAGTTTCACCTCGGCCGACCCGGCGACGTTCGACGCCGCGACGCTGAACTCGATCGCCCAGACCATGATGTACGCGGCCGCCTCGGCGACCTCGGGCCCGGGCCGAGCGAGCTGACGGCCGTATTCCAAGTCGCCTTCCGCTCCCGATAGCGTCGACGTGACGCCCGACTTCACGGAGCGGGTCCGTGGAATCTCGCCGCAACGACTCGACTTGCTACTGCATCGCCTCAACGCCCTGCGGCCGGCACCGGCCGAAGGGATTGCGGTCGCGCGCGAGTCGGGGCCGAGCGCGCCGCCGCCCGAGACGTGGTCGGCCGATCCGTTCCTCGTGCCGTTGCGCTTCCGTGGTGCGCTCGATCCTACGGCGCTGCGCCGTGTCCTCGCCGGGCTGGCCGGCGAGCTGGGCGACCCGCCGCCCGCGGCGCACGAGCTGGATCTGCGCGGCTGGCCGGTCGCGGAGCGTTACGGCGAGGCCCTGCGGGCCGCTGGAGCGCACGCCGGCGAAGCGGACGCCTCCGACGCTGCACGCGCAGCGGCCGCAGCGGGGGACGGGCCGGTACGCGCCGTGCTGGCTCGCCTGGGCGAAGCGGAATACGTGGCGGTGCTCGTTCTGCGCCCGGCCGACGTGCCGCCCGTGGGGGCGCTCGTTCGTCAGCTGAAGGTCCGCTACGACGAACTCGTGCGCCGCCAGTCGCCGCAGCCCGAGATGCCGCAGCCGCAGGCGCGACACGTGCCGCTTCCCGCGCAGACGCCCGAGGACTTGCTGGCCGGAGTCGAATCCTTTTCCGATGAAGACGTCGAACTGCTGCTGGGACAGCTCGAGTCCGGTGCCGGCCTGCGCGTGGCGCGGGATACGAGCGTTCCGGTCGACTCGGCGAGCGCCGAGGCGCTGCTGGCCGAGATCGACCAGCTCGCCGACGACGACGTCGACGCCCTCCTCGCCCAGCTCTCCGACGTATGAGCGATGTCTGAAACGATCCACGGCAACGGCCCGACCAGTGCGACGATGACCCCGGAGGAGAAGCGCGAGCTCCTCGCGCGCCTGCTCAAGGAGAAGGTGCGCACCTCGCGGCCGTATCCGATGTCGTTCGCGCAAGAGCGCCTGTGGATCATCGACCAGTTCGATCCCGGGCCGATCTACAACATCCCGTTCCAGATCCGCTTTCCCGGCGCGGTCGACGAGGCGGCGCTGCGCAAGACGCTCGGCGAGATCGTGCGCCGCCACGAGGCGCTGCGCACGACCTTCCACACCGAGGACGAGGTCTCGGTCCAGCGCATCCACCCGGCGCGCCCGTTCGAGCTGCCGGTCGCGGACCTGAGCGGGATGCCGCCCGCGCTGCGCGACGCCGAAACGTCCCGCCTGGCGCTCCAGGAGAACGTCTACCGCTTCAACTTGAGCGAAGGGCCGCTGTTGCGCGCGCTCCTGGTGAAGCTGCACGAGTACGACAGCGTGCTGCTGCTGACGATGCACCACATCGTCTCGGACGGCTGGTCGATGGGCGTGCTGATGCGCGAGGTCGTGACGCTGTACGGCGCCTTCGCGGCGGGGCAGCCCTCGCCGCTGCCGGAGCTGAGCCTGCAGTACGCCGACTTCGCGATCCAGCAGCGCGAGTATCTGTCCGGCGACGCGATGACGCGCTACCTGAGCTACTGGAAGGGGCAGCTCGGCGGCGCGCCCGACGTGCTCGAGCTGCCGACCGACCGCGTGCGGCCGCGCATCCAGACCTACAACGGCGCCTGGCAGTCGTTCCTCATCGGCAGCAAGACCACGGCCGGCCTGCAGCGCATCTGCCGGCGCGAGCGGGTCACCCTGTTCATGACGCTGCTGGCGGCGTTCAAGATCCTGCTCGCGCGCTACACCGGCCAGACCGACGTCGTCGTCGGCACCCCGATCGCCAACCGCAACCGGGCCGAGACCGAGGCCCTGATCGGGTTCTTCGTCAACACGCTGGTGCTGCGCACCGACCTGTCGGGCGACGCGACCGCGCTGGACGTGATCCGGCGCGTGCGCGAGGTGACCCTCGAGGCGTACGAGCACCAGGACCTGCCGTTCGAGAAGATCGTCGAGGACCTCAAGCCCGAGCGCGATCTCAGCCACAGCCCGCTGTTCCAGGTGATGTTCGCGCTGCAGAACGCGCCCTCGGGGCAGACCGGCCCCGGCGTCATGATGCCCGAACCGGCCGAGGACGAGCCGCCGCCGCAGCCCTACCCGGGCAGCGCGAAGTTCGACCTGACCCTCTCGCTGACCGAAGCCGGCGACATGCTCAGCGCGAGCTTCGAGTACAACACCGACTTGTTCGAGCATGCCACCATCGGGCGCATGGTGGGGCATCTGCGCAGCCTGCTGGCCTCGATCGCGGCCGACCCCGAGCGGCGCATCGGCGAGCTGCCGATGCTCACCCCAGCCGAGCGCCGCCAGGCGCTGGTCGACTGGAACCAGACCGCGGCCGACTTCCCGGCCGAGCGCTGCCTGCACGAGCTGTTCGACGCGCAGGCCGACCGCACGCCCGACGCGACCGCGCTGGTGTTCGGCGGCGCGAGCCTGACCTATCGCGAGCTCGACCGGCGCGCCAACCAGCTCGCGCGCCACCTGATCGGCCTGGGCGTCGGGCCCGGCAGCCGGGTCGGCGTGTGCCTGGAGCGCTCGCTCGAGATGGTCGTCGGCGTGCTGGGCGCGTTCAAGGCCGGCGCGGCCTACGTGCCGCTCGACCCGACCCACCCGCGCGACCGGCTGGCGTTCCTGATCGAGGACATGCGCGCGCCGGTGCTGCTCACCGTGGACCGGCACGCGGCCGACATCCCCGGCGCCGGCGCCGAAATTCTACGCCTGGACGCCGACTGGCCGCGCATCGCCGCCGAGGACGACAGCCGTCCCCACACGGACGTCACGCCCGACGACGTCGCGGTGGTGTTCTACACCTCCGGCTCGACCGGCAAGCCCAAGGGCACGCTGGGCCACGGGCGCGGCTACGTCAACCTGATCCAGTACTTCGTCAAGAGCTGCGCGATCGACGCGGCGTCGCGCGCGATCCTGATGACCCCGTTCACCTTCGACGCCTCGTTCAAGAACATCATGGCGCCGCTGACCGTGGGCGGAACGCTGATCCTGGCCGACGACTTCAAGCAGGACATGCAGGTGCTGATCGACTGCATCGCGCGCGAGCGCGCGACGGTGACGTTCACCACCCCCAGCCTGCTGTACGCGCTGATCGAGGCGACCCGCGGCGAGAGCTACCGCAGCTTATCGAGCATGCGCGCGCTCTACGTCGGCGGCGAGCCCAGCGACGCGCGCCGGTTCCGCGAGTGGGTCGCCAGCCCGAACTGCAACTGCCGCTTCGTCCACGAGTACGGCCCGGCCGAGTGCTCGGATGCGGTGACGACGTACTTCCCGACCCGCGACGAGCTGCTCGAGCTGGACGCGCTGCCGATCGGCTACCCGATCGACAACGCCAAAGTCTACGTGCTCAACGACGCGCTCGAGCCGCAGCCGGTCGGCGTGCCGGGCGAGCTCTACATCGGCGACCTGTGCGTGACGTGGGGCTATCTCGAGCGGCCCGGGCTGACCGCGGACCGCTTCGTGCCCAACCCGTACGCCGTGGGTGAACGGCTGTACCGCACCGGCGACCTGGTGCGCCGGCTGCCCGGCGGCGCGCTGGAGTTCCGCGGCCGGACCGACAACCAGGTCAAGATTCGCGGCATCCGGATCGAGCTGGGCGAGATCGAGGCCGCCCTCGGGCGCCACGAGCAGGTGCGCCAGACGATCGTGGTGGCGCGCGCCGACGGGACGGGCGACAAGCGCATCGTGGCCTACGTCGTCTCGCACGACGGCGCCGAGCTCGACGTCGACCTGCTGCGCGGTCACGTCCGCAGCCAGCTGCCCGACTACATGATGCCGGCCGTGTTCGTACAGCTCGACGCGCTGCCGATCTCGCCCAACGGCAAGATCGACCGCGGCGCGCTGCCTTCGCCCGACGCGGTGGTGCGCGAGAAACCGTTCCACGGGCCGCGCGGCCCGCTCGAGGAAGTGTTGGCCGGGTTCTGGGCCGACGTGCTCGGGCTGGCGCAAGTCGACATCCACGACGACTTCTTCGATCTGGGCGGGCACTCGCTGCTGGCGACCCAGGTGGTGTCGCGGGTGCGCGAGTCGTTCCGGGTCGATCTGCCGCTGCGGCGCATCTTCGAGACGCCGACCGTGGCCGAGCTGGCCGAGAGCATGCTGGCCGACGAGGTCAGCGGCGCGCGGGTCGAGCGCACCGCGGAGATCCTGCTCCAGGTGGCGGCGATGTCGGACGACGAGGTCGAGACGATGCTGGGCGAGAGCGGGGGCGCGAGCGCCTGACGATGGCCAAACGGCTCGATCTCACCGCCAAGCGGCGCGCGCTGCTGGGCGAGCTGCTGCCGCACGAGGAGCAGCCGCCGGCGCAGCCCGCGGCCGGCGCCGACGACGGCCCGCCGCCGCTCTCGATCGCGCAGCAGCGGCTGTGGGTCCTCGACCAGTACGAGACCGATCGCCCGATCTACAACATCCCGCTGCAAGTGCCGCTGCAAGGCTCGCTCGACGCGCGCGCGGTCGAGGCCGCGGTGCGCGAGATCGTGCGCCGCCACGGCGCGATGCGGACCACGTTCCGGGTGGTCGACGGGCAGCCGGTCCAGCACGTCGCGCCGCCGGGCGATTTCCGCGTGCCGCTGATCGATCTGCGCGGGCTGCCCGAGGCAGAGCGCCGGCGCGAGCTCGACCGGCTCGCCGCCGCCGAGCACGAGCACCGCTTCGACCTGATGCGCGGGCCGCTGTTCCGGGCCAGCCTGGTGCGGGCCGGCAATACCGAGCACGTCCTGCTGCTCACCACCCACCACATCGTCTCGGACGGCTGGTCGATGGGCATCCTGCTGCACGAGTTCGATCTGCTCTACGGCGCCTTCTCGAGCGGGCGGCCTTCGCCGCTGCCCGAACTCGCGCTGCAGTACACCGACTTCGCGCGCCGCCAGCGCGACGAGCTGCACGGGGAGCGGCTGGAATCGCTGCTCGGCTTCTGGCGCCGCAAGCTGGCCGACGCGCCGCCGGTGATCGACTTGCCGACCGACCGTCCGCGCCCCAAGCTGCAAACGTTCAACGGCGAGACGCAGCTCTTTCTCGTCCCCAAGCCCGTCGCGCAGCAGCTCGCGGAGCTGGGCCGCAAGTCCGGCGTGACGATGTTCATGACGCTGCTGGCGGCGTTCGAGGTGCTGCTGGCGCGCTGGACCGGGCGCACCGACATCGTGCTGGGCACCCCGATCGCGAACCGCAACCGGGCCGAGATCGAGCCGCTGATCGGCTTCTTCGTCAACACCCTGGTGCTGCGCACCGACCTGGCGGGCGACCCGACCTTTCGCGAGCTGCTGCAGCGCGTGCGCGAGGTGACGCTCGAAGCGTACGCGCACCAGGACCTGCCGTTCGAGAAACTGGTCGAGGAATTGCAGCCCGAGCGCGACCCGGCCCACACGCCGGTGATCCAGGTGCTGTTCGCGCTCCAGAACCTGCCCACCATGATGAACGGCATGGCCGGCGGCGAGCACGGCGAGTCGGGCGAGCCGACGGTGGTGCCGGGCAACGCGCGCTTCGACATGTCGCTCTTCATGGCCGAGGTCGACAACGGGCTCGTCGGCGAGCTGGAGTACAACAGCGATCTGTTCGACACGGCCACGATCGCGCGCCTGATCGCGCGCTTCCAGCGCGCGCTGGCCGCGCTGGCGAGCGAGCCCGAGCGGCGCATCGCCGACCTGCCGCTGATGGACGCGGCCGAGCGACACGCGCTCGATGACGCCTGGAGCGGGCCGCGCACGGACGTGCCGCACGTCGGCGCGCACGCGCTGTTCGAGGCGCGCGCGCGCGTCAGCCCGCACGAAGCGGCGGCGCTGTTCGGCGAGCGGCGCATGTCGTACGGCGAGCTCGACGAGCGCGCCAACCGCTTCGCGCGGTATCTGCAAGCGGCGGGCGTCGGGCCGGAGGTGCGGGTCGGGATGTGCCTGGACCGCTCGTTCGACATGCTGGTCACGATCCTGGGGATCTGGAAAGCCGGCGGCGCCTACGTGCCGCTCGACCCGGCCTACCCGGCCGCGCGCCTGGCGTTCATGCTCGAGGACTCGCACGCCGCGGTGGTCGTGACGCGCGAGGGCTTGCGCGACCGCTTGCCGCCCGCGCGAGCGCGGGTCGTCGTGCTGGAGGCCGAGCGCGACGCGATCGCGGCGCACGAGGCGAGCGCGCCGCCCTGCGCGGCGAGCGACGACAACCTCGCCTACGTGATCTACACCTCGGGCTCGACCGGGCGGCCCAAGGGCGTGGCGATGTCGCACCGCCCGCTGGTCAACCTGGTCGAGTGGCAGGCAAAGGCGGACGCGCTGCGGCCGGGCGCGCGCGTGCTGCAGTTCATGGCGCTCAGCTTCGACGTGTCGCTGCAGGAGATGTTCTTCGCCTGGACCGCGGGCGGCATGCTGGTGCTGGTCGACGACGAGCGGCGGGGCGACTTCGACGCGCTGGCCGCGACGATCGCCGAGCAGTCGGTGGAGCGGATGTTCCTCCCGCCGGTCGCGCTGCCCGGCATCCTCGACGCGCTGGTCGGCGCGGGCCGCCCGCTGGCGCTGCGCGAGATCGTGTGTGTCGGCGAGCAGCTCACCCTCACGCCGGTGACGCTGCGCGCGCTCGCGCGGCTCGGCGTCGGCTTGCGCAACCACTACGGACCCAGCGAGACGCACGTCTGCACCGACTACCCGTTCGCGGGCCCGCCCGCGGCGTGGCCGGCGGTACCGCCGATCGGGCGGCCGATCGACAACACGCGCGCCTACGTGCTCGACGAAGGACTGCGGCCGGTGCCGGTCGGGATCGTCGGCGAGCTGTACATGGGCGGCGACTGCGTCGCGCGCGGCTATCTCGACCGGGCCGCGCTGACCGCGGAGCGCTTCCTACCCGACCCGTTCGGCGCGCCCGGCGCGCGGATGTACAAGACCGGCGACCGCGTGCGTCTGCTGCCGAGCGGCGACCTGGCCTTTCTGGGCCGGCTCGATCAGCAGGTCAAGGTGCGCGGCTTCCGCATCGAGACGGCCGAGATCGAAGCGGTGCTGCTGGAGTTCCCCGGCGTGCGCCACGCGACGGTGATCGACGCGCGCGACCCGCTGACCGGCATCGTCTCGCTGGCGGCGTACCTGGTCGCCGCGCCCGAGGCGCCGGCCGCCGTGGCCGACCTGCGCCAGTTCCTGGCCGACCGGCTGCCGCAGCACATGATTCCGGCCGCGTTCGTGAAGCTCGACGTGCTCCCGCTGACGCCCAGCGGCAAAGTCGACCGGCGCGCGCTGCCCGCGCCCGAGGCGAGCCAGCACGCCGAGCGCGCGCTGGTCCCGCCGCGCAGCGCGCTCGAAGCGACGATCGCGGGCATCTGGCGCGAGGTGCTGGGCGCGGCCGAGGTCGGCGCCGAGGACAACTTCTTCGAGCTGGGCGGGCACTCGCTGCTCGCCACCCAGGTCGTCTGGCGCCAGCGGCGCGAGTTCGCGGTCGACGTCCCGCTGCGCCGCATGTTCGAGCAGCCGTCGACGGTGGCCAAGCTCGCGCGCACGGTCGTCGCCGGCTTGGCCGAGCAACTTCCCCCCTCCGCGGCGGAGCGCGCGTTCGACGAGGTCGAGCGGCTCACCGACGACGAGGTCGCCCTGGAGATCGCCGCATGCGCCACGTAGTCGTGCTCAACGACGAAGAGATGTACTCCACCTGGCCCGCCGACCGCGAGCTGCCGCCGGGCTGGTACCGGGCCGGCTTCGAGGGCGAGAAGGACGAGTGCCTGGCCTACGTCGAGCGGACCTGGACCGACATGCGCCCCCTGAGCCTGCGCCGGCGCCACGAGGAGAACGCGGCCGGTCGCTAGACCGCAATCCACCTGGTTGAGACGCGCGTTTCTTCGACGTCATAATCGCTCAGCTAGGAGAATCTCGCTTGATCAAACGCTCCATCGCCGCGCTCGCCGGCGCGGCCCTCTCCGTCATGTGCGTGGCTCCGGCCTTCGCGCAGACCACCATGTCATCGCCGATGCCGATGTCGTCGGGCGGCTCGATGTCCTCGCCCGCCCCGATGAGCTCGGGGGGCTCCATGATGAAGGGCGGCTCGATGATGAAGGGCGGTTCGATGGGCTCGATGGGCGGCGCGCGCTTCGGCGGCACCGTCTACACCGGCCGGCCGGCGCTCCAGAACACGCTCTCGCTGGTGGTCGCCGGCGGCGGCCCCAGCAACTTCCACACCACCACGCTCGTGAAGAGCCTGGCCGGACCGGCCGCCGGTCCCGAGGTCGCGAAGCTGACCAAGATGTACGGCGCGGCCGGCGTCAAGCAGTACCTGTCGGTCTTCGACTTCGTCATCGCCGATTCGCTCAAGATCGTGACGGCCGCGCACGTCGCCCTGCCCAAGAGCCCCGCGCCCAGCCCCAAGAACGGCAAGGCGCTCACGACCGCCCTCTACATGGACGGCGTCGACAAGTCGTCCGGGGCGTACAACGTCGAGTACATGCTCGACCATCTCGTCACGCACCCGGTCCACGTTCAGGTCATGAAGGACATCGACGCCAAGTACGGCGCCAAGGCCGACGCGACGTACCACGTCGTCACCCTGCAAGTGTTCAAAGACCTCAAGGCCGCCTACGGTCTCTAAGACCCGACGCGTCCATTGATGAAAGGGCCACTCCCGAAGCGGGGTGGCCCTTCGCATTGCGTCGACAGCCGGCATCGCGCTCGCGGAAATCGAAAGGACCACACCGATTCGGCGTGGCCCTTCCGTCATCTTGAGACGTATCGCAGCAGCCAATCGGCCGCTACGACGATGTCCTGTTCGGTGGATCTTGCGGGTCCATCAAGTGGGCCGCCCTCCTGAACTTTCAGACGCAGTTGCGCTTAGTGAGCTATCTCTCCGTCACCGCTCCGGCGCGCATTCAGCCGTGCGGTGTCACGAAACGGGGTGGATCTTCCGGCGTCAAGCCGCCCTCCCGTGGTCGCTAGGGTCTCTTGCCTCAAGGTGAATGCATGGTACACCCCGAGAAAAGTCGGGTCAATCCCCCAATTCGGAGGAATCGAAGGCGTCCACGGGGCTCCGGCCAAGAGCCCACTCGGTGAGCTTCAACGGCACGCTGGTGCGCCGCGTGGAGGCGGTCGGTATCCTGGTCGCTTCGTTCGTGCTCGCGGCGCTGGTCGTGTCGCACCGAATGCTGGTGGAGCACATCCTGCACCACATCGGCTGGCTGGCGGTGCCGCTCTCGGTGCTGGTGTTCGCGATCGTCGCCTCGGCGCCGTTCTCGGTCACCGACGCGCTGGCGGTCATGAACGGCGTGCTGTTCGGCCCGCTCTGGGGCTCGATCGTCAACGCGCTGGGCCTCGTGCTCGCCGCGGTGCTGGGCTATTACGTCGCGCTGCGGACGTCGGATGCGTTCGACGTGAAGGCGCAAGTCGAACGCCTGCCGGCCTGGACGCGCCGCTTCCAAATCGGCTCGCCGATGTTCCTGATCGTCGTGCGGATCCTGCCCGGGCTGGGCGGCACGATCGCAACGCAGACCGCCGCCGCCCTGCGCGTGCCGCTCTT
This sequence comes from uncultured bacterium, assembly GCA_964245595.1. Lineage (GTDB taxonomy): Bacteria > Vulcanimicrobiota > Vulcanimicrobiia > Vulcanimicrobiales > Vulcanimicrobiaceae > Vulcanimicrobium. The sequence continues at coordinate 30,859 of CAXTNU010000002.1, forward strand.
CCGGCAGATCTACACCATGTGCGCGATCGCCGTGCCGATCTGCACGGCGCTGGCCGTCGGCGGCGACTGGCTCTCGATCCAGATCGAAACGCGCATCGTCACCCCCGCCCAGCACTACGCGGAGAAGCACCACCTGCACATGCCACACCGCCACCATCGCCCGCCCGCCGTTTCCGCGCCCGTAAGCCCGCCGCCGCGATGATCGCCGAGAGCAACGTCGTCGTCGTCGACACGCCCGAGGCGCTCACCGAGCTGTGCGAGCGGATCGCATCCGCGCCGCGCATCGGCCTGGACACCGAGTTCCACACCGAGAAGTCGTACACGCCGCACCTGATGGTGGTGCAGCTGCTGTTCGAAGACGGCGTCGCGCTGGTCGACCCGCTCGCGCTGCGCGACCTGCGCCCGCTGGTCGCCGCGCTGGCCGGCGCGCGGATCGTCGGGCACGCGCTCAGCTCGGACCTGCGCATCCTGGCCGACGCGTTCGAGACGTTGCCGCGCGCGGCGTACGACACCCAGGTCGCGGCGGCGTTCGTCGGCTACGGGCTGTCGATCTCGCTGCTCGACCTGGTGCGCGACCTGTGCGGGGTGACGCTGCGCAAGTCGCAGACCGTCAGCGACTGGAGCACGCGCCCGTTCAGCCCCAAGCAGGTCGAGTACCTGGTCGACGACGTGCGCTACCTGTTCGAGCTCGAGGACAAGCTGCGCGACAAGCTGCGCGGGCGCGGGCGCGAGGAGTGGGCCGACGAGGAGATGGACGGGCTGGTCGAGCTGCGCGCGTACCGGCCCGACCCGCGCCGGCTCTACCTGCGCATCTCGGGCAACGCGCGGATGAACCGGCGCGAGCTGGGCATCCTCAACGAGCTGGCGCACCTGCGCGACCGCTACGCGCGCGAGCGCAACATCCCGCTCAAGTACGTCCTGCCCGACGACGTGATGGTCGGCCTGGTGCAGCTGCGGCCGCGGACGGTCGACGAGCTGTCGCAGCTGCGCCGGATCGACTCGGGCACGCGGCGCAATCTGGGCGAGCGGATCGTCGAGGCGGTCGCGCGCGGCGAGGCGCTGCCCGAGGACGAGCTGCCGCCGCGCGCGCCCAAGCCGCTCGGCCCGCAGCGCGACGCGCTGGTCTCGACGATGGCGGTGCTGGTCAGCGCGCTGGCGGCGGAGAACGACGTGCCGACGACGATGCTGCTGCCGCGCGCGGCGCTGGAGAAGATCGCCCGCGAAGCGCCCCCGTCGCCCGGCGCGCTGGGGGACATCGTCGACTTGAACCCGTGGCGGCGCGAGCTGATCGTCGAGCCGCTGTGGTCGCTGCTGACCGGCGAGAAGGGGCTGCGCGTGGCGGGCTACCTGGAGGCGAACCCGCGCACGGTGTTCGGGTAGCGGGCGGTCAGCGGGTCCGAGCCTATGCGGCGGCGTCCAAGCTCATGGGTTCGATGTAGGCCGGGGTCGGCTCGGGGATGGCGATGCCGTCAGGTCGGGGACGAAGGCGCTCCAGCCGTGCGCGTCGTCGCCCTCGTAGATCACGTTGTACGTCAGGGTCTTCATCTCGTCCATCCGGCCTGCTTGAAGATACTCGCGAGCGTTCCCGGCTTGACGTCCTTGCCGTCTTGACCTGCAAGCGTCACGCGCCCCGCCTTCTGCGGGTCTTTGAGCAAGCGCCGCACCTCTCGGAATTTCATCCGTACATCAGCATGTAGCGCAATGCAAGCTACGTCAAGGGGCCCCTTGAAACCGAAGGACCCGTTCCCGCCGGTGCGCTTCGGCCGGGATCGGGCGACGCTGAAGGGTCGTATCCGCCGTGTCCGCGGGCCGGGTGACATGATGGCAGTCAGTGCGACAGTCCGTTGCGCAAATCGCATCATAGCAGGCTGAAGAAACGGTCGACGCGGGCGTGGTCGTACGAGCGGTCGGCGGCGCGTTCGAGGCTCGTCGCCGCGGCGACTCACCACCCCCGCTCGGGACTCTCACGACCGCTGGACCAAAGTGTCAATTCACCTTGCGGGCGCGGGCGATTCGTTTACAGCGCCGGCGCGCTTCGTCTAGACTCAAGACGTTCGGCGATTCGTCTTCGCACGCGTGTCGCCATCGACCGAACGGCGACGTTCTGCGCGCGCGACAAACGCTTGTTATCGGGGTGTAACTTGAAAAACGACCTCCACGCGCGGCTTTTTGACGCATGCGACCGGGCCGCCGAGCGGCCCGGTCGTCGCCGCTGACATTCGTGAAGCGGTCGGGCTTTTCACGGCTGCAGATGGAGACCGTCGTACGAGCTGGAGCGTCCGCCTCGGTGACCGAGGTCTGCGCGCGCTACGGCATCAGCCCGGCGACCTATTTTCGCTGGAAGAAGGCGGCCGCCGAAGCGGCGGACACGTCGGCGACCGCCGAAGAGAACCGGTACCTGCGGCTCGAGAACGATCGGCTGCGGCGCGAGCTCGCCGCGCTCCGCGGCGATCTGTCCGCGGTGCGCCAGGTGCTGGTGGGAAAACTCCAACGACGCCGGAGCGACGAAGTGCAGCACGCGCGCTGATCGACGACTTCGGCTTGAGCGAGCGGCGCGCATGCGCGCTGGTCGGGCGCAACCGTTCTCTGCTGCGCAGCCCGTCCGCATGACGCGGCGTTCTTTTTCATTGCTTTTCGCCGGCACGGCAATGCCCGTGCACCGAGGTGTCACTTCTATGGAAAATGAAATCTACGAGCGGCTTTCCGCCGTGCGCGAACGGTACGTCGAGCAGTTCTGGCCGGACCCGAACGTGACCGGCTTCGGGATCGGCCTGCTGGAACGGCCGGGGCCCGAAGCGTACGGCATCATCGTCTCCGTCGAGCACCGCGGCGCGGCGGGGAACATCCCCGCCGAGCTGGACGGGGTGCCGGTCCAGATCGATGAGCGGACCTTCGACTACCTGGAGCCGGCGCCCGCGCGCACCCAACCCGAAGCCGAAGCCGAGACGCGGATGCTCGACTCGCGCGAAGACGTCATCAACCCGATGATCGGCGGAATCTCGCTCGGGCCGACCGGCATCCTGACCGCGAACGACGGAACGCTCGGGCTCGTCGTGACGCGAACGGACGGCGGAGGCGGGCTCCTCTTGCTCAGCAACGCGCACGTGATGTGCACGAGCACGCCGGCGGCGGGCGATCCGGTGTACCAGCCGGCGAAGGCGCACACGATCTTGAACTACAAGGCGGGCGAGCTGCTCCGCTGGCGCGAGGACAACGTCGTGTACCGTGCCGACGGCAAGGAGTACGGGATCGACGCCGCGGTCGCCGTGCCGGATCCGGCCCGGGATGCACCGACGATCAGGCGCATCTACCGGACGAGCACCACCGACTGCATCGCCGTGTCGGGCAGCGCGAAAGCCAAGCTGACCGACAAGGTCGAGAAGTCCGGCATCACCACCAACGTGACGAAGGGCACGATCTACAGCCTCGACCACGACGTCAAGAAGAAAAAGGGCACCGACATGCTGCGCCAGATCGTCTGCCAGGCGGACGGCGGCGCGAACTTCAGCGAGCCCGGCGACAGCGGGTCGGTCGTCATCGCCAACGGGTACGTCATCGGGCTGCTGTGGGGCGGCACCTCCGAGGTCGGCAAGAGCGTGAGGCTCGGCGTCGTCTCGCCGATCGGCCCGGTCATGCAAGAGATGCAATTCACGGTCTGAGCTCGCCGGCGGCGCGTCTCTCGCCGTTCGCGCGCGCGGCTCTCACCGCCAGCGGACCAAAACGTCAATTCGCTCGAGCGGCGCGCGTCTCGTGTTTACAGCGTTCGCGCCGCTCGCGTAGACTTGCGAGACCGCCGGTCTCGGACTCGGGTTCCCGATCGACCGAACGCGGCGGCTTCCTTCGCGAGCGCTCAGCGCTCGCTCTGATGAGGTGTTGTGCATTGGAAAACGAAGTGTACGCGCGGCTTTCCGCCGTGCGCGACCGGCACGTCGAGCGGTTTTGGGCCGATCCCAACGTCACCGGGTTCGGCATCGGGCTGCTGCAACGGCCGGGCCCGCGCTCGTACGGGATCGTCGTCGCGGTCAAGAGCCGTGCCGCGCTGACGAACGAGCCGTCCGAGCTCGACGGGGTGCCGGTCGAGTTCGTGGAGCAGACGTTCGACCGGCTCGAGCCGGCGCCCGCGCCGGCCGGCGGCGAGACGCAGGTCCTCGAATCGCGCAGCGACGTCATCAACCCGATGATCGGCGGCATCTCGGTCGGGCCCAAGACGATCCTGATCGGCGGGGTGGGAACGCTCGGGCTGGTGGTGACGGAGACCGGCAGCGGGAACTTACTGCTGCTCAGCAACGAGCACGTCATGTGCGGGAGCTCGCCCGCCGCCGGCGACCCGGTCTACCAGCCGGCCAAAGTCGAGACGATCAAGAACTACAAAGCCGGCGAGCTGGTCCGCTGGCACATCGGCAACGTCACGCATGCCGGCAAGGAATACGGGATCGACGCCGCCGTCGCCAAGCCCGATCCCGCGCGCGCCGCGCCGGTGGTCCGGCGCATCTACAAGACCAGCACGACCGACTACATCACCGTGCTGGGCAGCGCGACGGCCAAGCTCGGCGACGCCGTCGAGAAGTCGGGCTTCTGGACCAACGTGACGACCGGCGAGGTCGTCGCGCTGGACTTCGACACGCGCAACGACAGCGGCGTCGAGCTCAAGCGCCAGATCCTCTGCGAGGCCAAGCACGACGCCAACTTCGCCGAGTCCGGCGACAGCGGCTCGGTCGTGCTCTCGGGCGGCTACGTCGTCGGGCTGCTGTGGGGCGCGACCACGCGCGTCGGCAAGAAGGCGAAGGTCGGCACCGTCTCGCCGATCGCCGCCGTCATGCAGCACATGCAGTTCACGGTCTGACTTTCACTTTCACTCTTCACTTCAGAGAGAGGCGTTCATGGGAGCGGTACTCAACCGGGCCGTCGCGGCCGACGGCATCATCGCCTATCAGGACTCGGGCGACACGTCGCTGTTCCACTATCTCCCCGCGCGCATCGACGCGGTCAACGGGGAGACGCTGCTGAACTTCAACGTCACCTACTTCGGGATCAACAAGAAGCCGTTCTACCAGGCGCAGAACGGCGAGGTCAACAACCAGAGCATCGTCGGCGGCGTGCTGTCGGGACGCGCGACCGCCGACATGACCGCGGCGCAGCGCGAGGCGATCACGCAGGCGGTCGCCGAGCACTACAACATCGAGAAGTTCAGCCTCGTGCCGCTGGAGGTCCGCGAGGTGAAGGTCCAGCCGATCTTCGCCAAAGGGTTCGCCGAGATGGGGACCGGCTCGAGCTCGACGTTCCCGACGACGATGAAGTTCGGCTCGACCTTCAACTACAACATCGCCTCGGGCAACAGCTTGTTCGCCCAGATGACCGGCGCGCGGATCGAGGGCGCCGGCGACACGGCCACCCCGCAGGTCGGAGCGAACTTCACCGGGATCGCCGATTTCTACGGCGACCCGTGGGAGGCCGACATCGAGTGCGACCTCTCGCAGGTCTGGAACTACACCCGCGACCAGGTCTCGGCCGGGCTCAACCTCGGCTGGTTCCAGTTCGGCACCGAGTACGACAAGATCTCGCAGAGCCTGATCAAGAGCAACATCATCAAGATCACCTACCGCGAAGGCTCGGGCGGCGACCAGTTCGGCCGCCAGCTGCTCGAGACGACCAAGACCGTCTTCGAGGCGATCAACGCGCAGATCACCTCGGGCGAGGGCATGTTCCGCTTCCAGCCCAATCCCGACCCCCAGGTGCTGCCCAAGAAGGACGACGGCTGGGCCTCCAAGCTGCTGCCCTGGCAGGCTTCGGTCAACCTCGGCTTCGCCAAGAACTCGTTCCAGCAGAGCATCTCGTACAAGCAGTCGATCTCGTTCACCGGCAAGATCGCCGTGCCGGTGGCGACCTCGATGAACCTCGCGCTGGCGTGCAACTCGCAGACCGAGCAGTTCTTCACCGACCTGCAGCTCGGCAAGACCGGCTGCATCACGACCGAGAAGTCCGACGGGCTCCAGGCGCGGCTGAGCGCCGAGGTCAAGGCCAAGAACGCGAAGCTCCTCGAGCTGTACGACAAGCTGATGCTCGGCCAGATCACGGTCGCGCAGTACGGCGTGCTCAAAGACATCCTCAACACGATCGCGCTGACCGAGAGCCAGTCGCTCTCGCAAGAGGAAGCCGGCGCGCGCGTTTCCGAGATGTTCGAGGCGGTTGCCAAGCACGGCACCCTGCCGGCCGCCGCGGCCGGCTCGCCGGCGGGCGGCTCGACGGCATAGAGCACCGGTCCACGCAGCGGGGGCGGCGCCGAGCGCGCCGTCCCCGCTTTTCGTCCATCCGGCTAGCGTTCCAAGAGCGCGAAGAAGCGGTCCACCCGGGCGTGATCGTAGGAGCGGTCGGCGGTGCGCTCGCGCTCGGTCCAGGCGCGGAAGGCGGTCAGGTCGAGCTCGGGGCGGTGGGCGCGGGCGACGGCCAGCGCGACGTCGAGCGCGGAGCGGTCGCCCCAGGCCCAGTAGTGCAGGAAGCGGTCGCGCACGACGTCGGCCGGCGTGAGCACGTGCAGCAGCGACTCGGCGCGGCGGTCGGTGCGCCAGGCCGTCACGGGTTCGCGCCCGACGGCGAGCGGGCCGAGCGGGAACTCGATCGTGTACGGCAGGCCCTCGCGGCGGTAGAAGTCTTCGGTGCGCAGGTAGCCGATGGTCGCCATCGCGCGGTCGACGACGTGGCGCGCCGCGCCGACGTGCAGCACGAAGTCGACGTCGAGCGACTGATAGCGCTCGGGCACGTAGTACGCCGCCGCGCTGCCGCCGCACAGCACCGCCGTCTCGCCCGCGCTGTCGAGCACCGTGCAGGCGGCGAACGCGACGTCGACCAGGCTCGCGCCGTCGTCCAGCGTCACAGCGGTTTGCCGATGCGGCGGGGGCGTTCGCGCGAGGTGCGGGCGCGCTCGCGCACTTCGGGATAGGCTTCGACCAGCCGCTCGAGCAGCGCGCGCAGCTCGACCGCGCCGTACCAGCGGCGGTTCAGCACGACCACGCGCGAGCGGCCGATCTCGCGCGAGACGACGACGCCGGCGCGTTCGAGCGCGACCACGGCGCGGTGGGCGGCGGTCGAGCTGGCGTCGATCTGGCGCGCCAGCTCGCGGACGTGGAGGCCGTTCTCGGTCAGGGCCAGGCGGGTCAGGACGCGGTCGCGCAGGACGGTGCCGAACAGGGCTGGGCGGAGGTCGTCGCGCACCGGCTGATTGTTCCGTATTTTAGGACACGTGTCAACCAAAGGGGAACGGTACGGGGGAGCACCCTGCCGCCGGGGCGGCGAACCCCATCGACGTCATGCAGCAGGATCATCCGAACAGCTTCTCCGCGCGCGACACGCTGGACGTCGGCGGCCGCAGCTACACCTACTACCGCTTGGGCGCGCTGGCCGAGCGCGGCCACGACCTCGCGACGCTGCCGTACTCGCTCAAGATCCTGCTCGAGAACCTGGTCCGCTTCGAGGACGGGCGCTCGGTCGGCAAAGCCGACATCGAAGCGCTGGCGGCGTGGCAGCCGGGAAAGGGCGCGGCCAAGGAGATCGCTTACCGGCCGGCCCGCGTGCTGCTGCAAGACTTCACCGGCGTGCCGTGCGTGGTCGATCTGGCCGCGATGCGCGACGCGATCGCGCAGTTCGGGGGGGATCCCAAGCGGATCAACCCGCTCCAGCCGGTCGAGCTGGTGATCGACCACTCGGTGCAGGTCGACGCCTGGGGCAGCGACGCCGCGTTCGAGCAGAACGCGGAGCTGGAGTTCCAGCGCAACGGCGAGCGCTACGCGTTCCTCAAGTGGGGCCAGTCGTCGCTGGACGGGTTCCGTGCCGTGCCGCCCGACACCGGGATCGTCCACCAGGTGAACATCGAATATCTCGCCCGGGTGATCTTCGGCGCCGGCGGCGCGGGCGAAGCGCACCCGGACGGCACCACCGTCGCCTATCCCGATACCGTGGTCGGCACCGACTCGCACACCACGATGGCCAACGGCTTGGGCGTGCTGGCCTGGGGCGTCGGCGGAATCGAAGCCGAAGCGGCGATGCTCGGCCAGCCCGTCACCATGCTGATCCCGTCGGTGATCGGGTTCGAGATCACCGGCAAGCTGCGCGAAGGCGTCACCGCGACCGACCTCGCGCTGCAGATCACCCAGATGCTGCGCAAGAAGGGCGTGGTCGGCAAGTTCGTCGAGTTCTACGGCACCGGGCTCTCGCAGCTGCCGGTCGCCGACCGCACCGTGATCGGCAACATGTCGCCCGAGTACGGCTCGACCGTCGCGATCTTTCCGATCGACGAGCTGACGCTGGACTACTTGCGCCTGACCGGGCGCGCGAAGGAACAGATCGACCTGGTGCGCGCGTACGCCGTCGCGCAGGGGATGTTCCGCACCGACGATTCGCCCGAACCGCGCTTCAGCGACACGCTGCGGCTCGACCTCGGCGACGTCGTGCCGAACCTGGCCGGCCCGCGCCGGCCGCAGGACCGCGTGCCGCTGACCGACGTCAAGACGTCGTTCGCGACGGCGCTGGGCGAGTGGCAGAGCGCGCGCGGCACCACGTCCCCGCCCGCGGCGCCGGCGAGCGCGAACGGCGGCGGCACGGCGGTCGCGGCCGACCCGCGCACGCAGCTCTCCGACGGCGCGGTCGTGATCGCGGCGATCACGTCGTGCACGAACACCTCGAACCCCGCGCTGCTGATCGGCGCCGGGCTGCTGGCGAAGAAGGCGGTCGAGAAGGGGCTCGAGCCCGCGCCGTGGGTGAAGACGTCGCTCGCGCCCGGCTCGAAAGTCGTCACCGACTACCTGCTCAAGGCCGATCTGACGCAGTACCTCGACGCGCTCGGGTTCAACCTGGTCGGGTACGGCTGCACGACCTGCATCGGCAACAGCGGACCGCTCGGCGAGGACGTCGCGAAGACCGTCGCCGACGAGGACTTGATCGTCGCCGCGGTGCTCTCGGGCAACCGCAACTTCGAGGGCCGCATCCACCCGCAGGTGCGGGCGAACTACCTGGCCTCGCCGCCGCTGGTCGTCGCGTACGCGCTGGCCGGGCGGATGGACGTCGACCTCACCACCGAGCCGCTCGGCCGCGGCGCGGCCGGCCAGGACGTGTACCTCGAGGACATCTGGCCGACCAGCACCGAGGTCGATTCGGCGCTCGCGGCGGCGGTGTCGGACCAGCTCTTCCGGACCCGCTACGCGGACGTGTTCGCGGGCGACGCGCGCTGGTCTGCGATGCAGGTCCCGACCGGCGAGCGCTACGCCTGGGACGAGAACAGCGAGTACGTGAAGCGCCCGCCCTATTTCGACGGCATGCCCAAGCAGCCGGGCGCGGTGCACGACATCACCGGCGCGCGCGCGCTGGCGGTGCTCGGCGACAGCGTCACCACCGACCACATCTCGCCCGCCGGCAACATCGCGAAGTCGTCGCCCGCGGCGAAGTACCTCATGTCCAAGGGCGTGCAGCCGGCCGACTTCAACTCCTACGGCGCGCGGCGCGGCAACCACGAGGTGATGGTGCGCGGCACCTTCGCCAACATCCGGCTGCGCAACGCGCTCGTGCCCGGCATCGAAGGCGGCGTGACGCGCTACCTGCCGACCGGCGAGCGGATGTCGATCTTCGACGCATCGGAGAAGTACCGCGCCGACGGCACGCCGCTGATCGTGCTCGCCGGGAAAGAATACGGCTCGGGCTCGTCGCGCGACTGGGCGGCGAAGGGCCCGTATCTGCTGGGCATCAAGGCGGCGATCGCGGAGTCGTTCGAGCGCATCCACCGCTCGAACCTGATCGGGATGGGCATCGTCCCGCTGCAGTACGCGCAGGGCGAGACGCGCGACTCGCTGGGCCTGACCGGCGAGGAGACGTTCGCGATCGAGGGGCTCGCGGCGAAGCTCGAGCCGGGGATGACGGTGAAAGTCACCGCCACCGCGGCCGACGGCACGGCCAAGACGTTCGACGCGCTGCTGCGCATCGACACGCCCGACGAGGCGGACTACTACCGCCACGGCGGCATCCTGCAGTACGTGCTGCGCTCGCTGGCGACGGCCTGACGTGACCGCGACGGCGGCGCTCGACATCACCCTGGCGGACGTCGACGCCGCCGCCGCGCTGGTGCGCGCGGTCGTGCCGCCGACCCCGGCCTACCGCTGGCCGCTGCTGTGCGCGCGGCTGGGGCTCGACCTCACCCTCAAGCACGAGAACCACACCCCGGTCGGCGCGTTCAAGGTGCGCGGCGGGATCACGTACGTCGACGCCCTGCGGCGGCGCGAGCCGCACGTCACGCGGGTCGTCAGCGCGACGCGCGGCAACCACGGCCAGAGCATCGCGTCGGCCGCCGCGCGGGCGGGGCTGCGCGCGACGATCGTCGTGCCCGAAGGCAACGATCCCTCGCAGAACGCGGCGATGCGCGCGCACGGCGCGGAGCTGATCGTGCACGGCGTGGACTTCGACGAAGCGCGCGCCTTCGCGGCGACCCTGGTCGAAGACGATCCGGCGGCCCGCTTCGTGCCGTCGTACCACCGCGATCTCGTCGTCGGCGTCGCGACCTACGCGCGCGAGCTGTTCGCGGCCGGCGCGTTCGACGTGGTCTACGTGCCGATCGGCCTGGGCTCGGGGATCAGCGGCGTGATCACCGTGCGCGATCTGCTCGGCCTTGAGACCGAGGTCGTGGGGGTGGTGTGCGAGGAGTACCCGGCCTACGCGCGCTCGTTCGCCGCCGGCGAGGCGCTCGTCGGCGGGCCGGGCGCGACGATCGCCGACGGGATCGCCTGCCGCATTCCCGATCCCACCGCGCTGGCATTGATCCGGGCCGGCGCCAGCCGCATCGCGGTCGTCTCGGAGGCCGGCATTCGCGAAGCGATGGGCTGGCTCTTCAGCGACACCCACAACCTGGCCGAGGGGGCCGGCGCGGCCGCGCTGGCGGCGGTCGCGGCCGAGCGCGAGCGGCTGCGGGGCAAGCGGGTGGCCGCGATCCTGACCGGCGGCAACATCGACGCCGGGGTATTCGCGACGGTTATAGCGTAGGAGCGGCGATGATTCCCCGCCAGGTCGCGCTCCTCTCGTTCGAGGGCCCGGATCGCTACGCGTCGATCGGCGGCCTCGGCACGCGCGTCACGCAGCTCGCGCGCGCGCTGGGCGCCGCCGGGCGCGACGTCCAGCTGTTCTTCGTCGGCGACCCCAGCGCCAAGCCGGTCGAACCGAGCGACCCGGGCGTGACGCTGCGGCGCTGGTCGCAGTGGCTCTCGCGCCAGCACCCGCGCAACGCCTACGACGGCGAGGCGGCCAAGGTGCACGACTGGGAGGTCAGCCTGCCGCGCTGGATCGTCGACGAGATGCTCGTCCCCGCGCAGACGGCGGGCGAGCGGGTGCTGGTGATCTGCGAGGAGTGGCAGACGGCCAACGTCGCGATCGCGCTCGACCGGCTGGCGCGCGAGCGCGGCGTGCGCGGCGCGCTGACGCTGATGTGGAACGCGAACAACACCTACGGCTTCGAGCGCATCCATTGGCCCACGCTCACCCGCGCCGCCGCGGTCACCGCGGTGAGCAAGTACATGAAGTTCGAACTTTCCGCCTGGAGCGTGCACGCGCTGGTCATCCCGAACGGCATCGACGAGGCGCTGCTCGGCGGCGCCGACCGCGAGCAGACGGCCGCGCTCAAGGCCGCCTTCGGCGACCGCCCGACCTGCGTCAAGGTCGGCCGCTTCGATCCCGACAAGAACTGGCTCCAGGCGGTCGACGCGCTGGCCGAATTGCGCGCCGGCGGCACCGACGCGCGCCTGATCGTGCGCGGCGGCAAAGAACCGTACGGCGACGTCGTGCTGGGCCGCGCGCGCGAGAAGCAGCTCGCGGTCGAGCGCCTCGCGTACGAGGGCAGCGACTGGCGTGAGTTCACCGCGCGTCTGGCGGTCGTCGAAGCGCCGGTCGTCCACGTGCGCGCGTTCCTCGACGAAGCCACGCTCTACGCGCTCTACGCCGCCGCCGACGCGGTGCTGGCGAACAGCGGCAAGGAGCCCTTCGGGCTGGTCGGGCTGGAAGTGATGGCCGCGGGCGGGATCGCGGTCTGCGGCGCGACCGGCGAAGAGTACGCCGAGCCGTTCGTCAACGCGATCGTCTGCGACACCGCCGACGGGCGCGAGCTGGCCGCCTACCTGCGCGCGCTGTTCGCCGACCCGTCGCTGGCCGACACGCTGCGCCGCAACGGTGCCGACACCGCCGCGCGCTACACCTGGGATCAGGCGCTCGACGCGCTCGACCGCAAGATCGCCTACGTCGACGCGATCGCGAAATAACGTGCCCACCGTCCTGATCACCGGCGGCAGCCGCGGCATCGGCGCCGCCACCGCCTTGCACGCCGCCCGCGCCGGCTACGACGTCGCCCTCACCTACGTCGCCGAGCCCGACGCCGCGCGGCGCGTCGTCGCGGGAGTCGAAGCCGCCGGCGCGCGCGCGCTCGCGATCCAGGCCGACGTCGCGTCCGAAGCGGACGTCGGGCGCACCTTCGCCGCGGTCGACGAAGCCTTCGGCCCGCTCGACGCGCTGGTCGCCAACGCCGGCATCACCGGCCGCTTCTCGCGCGTCGACGAGGTCGACGCCGCGCTGCTCGAGCGCGTGCTCGCGGTCAACGTCACCGGCGCGTTCCTGTGCTGCCGCGAAGCGGTGCGGCGCATGTCGAGCGCGCACGGCGGCCGGGGCGGCGCGATCGTCACGGTCTCCTCGCGCGCCGCGGCGCTGGGCTCGCCCGGCGAGTACGTCCACTACGCCGCCTCGAAGGCGGCGGTCGACACGCTGACCCGCGGTCTGGCCAAGGAAGTCGGCCCCGAGGGCATCCGTGTCAACGCCGTCGCTCCCGGCCCGATCGAGACCGACATTCACGCCCGCAACGGCCGCCCCGACCGCCTCGCCGCAATGGCCGCGACGATTCCGCTCCGCCGCCCCGGCACCGCCGACGAGGTCGCCGCCGGCATCCTCTGGCTGCTCTCGCCCGCCGCCTCCTACGTCACCGGTGCCATCGTCGACATCGGCGGCGGCCGCTAGAGCACGCGATCCGGCGTGTCGGCACCGGAACTTTCTTTCGCCGCGCAGCGAGCCACGGCCATTCGATCTTTCACCCGATATATGGTAGACTGACATGTCGCCCCGGAAGGGCGGCACCTCCCTGCGCGATCTCTCGAATACCGACGAGCGACCTCGCGCTCTCTTCGAAAGATTCGATTGCAGACCGATTTCGACGCGCTGGGCCTCAGCCCGGCGCTCCTTAAAGCCGTGCGCGAGCTCGGCTTCACGATCCCCACCCCGGTCCAGGAGCAGGCCATCCCGGCCGCCCTGGCCGGCAAGGACGTCCTCGCCTCCGCCCAGACCGGCACCGGCAAGACCGCCGCTTTCGGCATCCCCCTGATCGAGCGGCTCGCCCCGCTGGGCCGCAAGAAGACCCGCGCCCTGATCCTGGCCCCCACCCGCGAGCTGGCGGCCCAGATCGCCCAGCACCTCACGGCGCTGGCCAAGCACACCGGCCTGCGGGTCGCCTCCGTCTACGGCGGGGTCGGCTTCGGGGCCCAGATCGCCGCCTTCGCGCGCGGCACCGAGATCATCGTGGCCTGCCCGGGCCGCCTGCTCGACCTCATGCAGCAGGGCAACGCCCGGCTCGACGACGTCTCGATCCTCGTGCTCGACGAAGCCGACCGCATGCTGGACATGGGCTTCCTGCCCGTCGTCCGGCGCATCGCGGCCAAGATCCCGGCCGCCCGCCAGACGCTGTGCTTCTCGGCCACCATCGCGCCCGAAGTGCTCAAGCTGACCCGCGACCTGCTGCGCGACCCGATCCGGGTCGAGACCGTGCCGCAGAGCAATTCCACCACCGCGACCGGCATCACGCACACCGCGTACACCGTCGACCAGGTCCGCAAGACCGATCTCTTGCTGGAGCTGCTCAAGGACAACAACATCTTCAGCGCGATCGCGTTCACGCGCACCAAGGCGCGCGCCAACCGGCTCGCGCTGGCGCTGGCCAAGCACAACATCTCCTCCGAGCGCATCCACGGCGACCGCTCGCAGGCTCAGCGCACGCGCGCCCTGGCCGACTTCAAGCGCGGCAAGCTGCGCGTGCTGGTCGCGACCGACGTCGCGGCCCGCGGCATCGACGTCGTCGACCTCGGCCACGTGGTGAACTTCGACGTCCCGATGGTCGCCGAGGACTACGTCCACCGGGTCGGCCGCACCGCGCGCGCCGAGCAGACCGGCGACGCGATCACCTTCGTCTCGCGCGAGGAAGAGCCGCTCTTCCGCGACATCGAGAGGGCCGTCGGGCGCCGCATCGACCGCTCCAAGACGCCGGACTTTCCCGACGCGCTGGCGACCGCCGGCATGCCGCCCGAGCGCCCCGAACGGCGCCAGATGCAGCAGAACGCCGCCCGCCGCTTCACCCCTGCCGCACGGCCGCAGAACGGCCCGCACAGCTTCCGCGGGAACGGCGACGCAAAGTTCAACGGCAGCAGCCACGGCAACGTGGCCGGCAAGCGGCGCGGCCGCTAGCCGAACCGCCCTCCCAGGCGCCTACCCGAGTAGGCGACCCA
>CAXTNU010000002.1:45429-51727 GCA_964245595.1 uncultured bacterium
CCCCCCCCCCCGCGCCCCCCCCCGCCGCCCCCCCCCCCGCGCGGGCCAACCCCCACCCTGGCGTTCCGCCGCTTCGTTTTTGGCCGGCCTGATCGCGGCCGCACCCCTCGCCGCCGCCGCCTCCACCGCGAGCGGCGCGAGCGGCGCGGTCGCGACCGATCAGGCGATCGCCTCACAGGTCGGGCTGGGCATCCTCCAAGCCAAGGGCAACGCGGTCGACGCGGCCGTCGCGATCGCCTACACGCTGGCGGTGACGTACCCCAGCGCGGGCAACATCGGCGGCGGCGGCTTCATGATGATCCGCCTGGCCGACGGCACCGCGCGCTTCGTCGATTTCCGCGAGGTCGCGCCCGCCGCCGCGACCGAGAAGATGTACCAGGACGCGTCGGGCAAGGTCGTGCCCGACCGCAGCACGATCGGCGCGCTGGCCGTCGCGGTGCCCGGCACCGTGGCCGGTCTCGAGCTGGCGCGCGAGCGCTACGGCACCCGCTCGCGCCACGAGCTGATGTCGGCCGCGATCGCGCTGGCCGACGAGGGCTTCAAGCTCACCGACGCCGACGCGCAAGTCTTCGCCGCCAACGACGCGCTGCTCGCACGCTTCCCGTCGACCGCCGCGGTCTACACCCACAACGGCGCCGCCCTGCGCTCGGGTGAAACGCTGCGCCAGCCCGCGCTGGCCAAGACGCTGCGCGCGATCGACCGCGACGGTCCGCCGGCGTTCTACACCGGCGACGTCGGGCGCCGCATCGCGGCCGCGATCCAAGCCGCCGGCGGCATCATGACCGCGGCCGACCTAGCCGCGTACAAGGTCGAGCAGCGCGCCCCGGTCGAGTGCGTCCACCGCGGCCACCGCCTGTTCACCGCCCCGCCGCCCAGCTCGGGCGGCGTCGCGATCTGCGAGACGCTCGGCATCCTGGGCGACACGCCGGCCGGCGCGATGCACAGCGTCGCCGACGCGCACCGCGAGATCGAAGCCGAGCGGCGCGCGTTCGCCGACCGCAGCAGCGCGATGGGCGATCCCGACTTCGTCAAACCGCCGGTCGCGCAACTGCTCGCACCCGGCTACATCGCGCAGCAGCGCGCCTCGATCCAGCCCAACCGCGCCACCCCGTCGTCCGCGATCAAAGGCATGCCGATCCACGAGGGCACGAACACCACCAACTTCAGCGTCGTCGATGCGGCCGGCAACGCGGTCGACGTCACCTACACGCTCAACTCGACCTTCGGCAGCGGCTTGATCGCGGGCGACACCGGCATCCTGCTCAACAACGAGATGGACGATTTCGCCAGCGCCCCCGGCGTGCCCAACCAGTTCGGCCTGGTGCAGGGCGTGGCCAATGCCATCGTCCCCCACAAGCGCCCGCTCTCGTCGATGGTCCCGACCATCGTGGTCGACCCGGCCGGCAAGGTCGCGCTCGTGGCCGGCGCCGCGGGCGGCCCGCGCATCATCACCACCACGATGGACATCCTGCGCGGCGTGCTCGACTTCGGCCTGGACGCCGGCGCCGCGATGAACGCCCCGCGCCTGCACCAGCAGTGGCTCCCCGACGTGGTCTACGCCGAAGCGGGTGCCTTCACCGACGCGAACGCAGCGACCCTGACCGGCATGGGCTATACCCTCAAGGTCGCCCCGATGGGGTCGTCGGCCAATGCGATCGTGGTCCGGCCTGACGGGACACGGGTCGCGGCGCATGATGATCGCCGCCCGACCGGGGCTGCGCTGGCGTACTAGGGCAGCTTCGAGCCGAAGCACTCGTCTGTGGCTCCCCTTAGAAGGCTACCCGCGCCGATATTGATGATGAGGCTCCGTTCTTCGACGCTGTCCCGGTGAGCCGGCGGTTTCACGAAATCATTGTGAAATCGGAAACCATCGGTCTGCGGGGCGAACCCAATAACCACCGCACAAAAAGCCTGCCACGGCGGGCTTTTTCATCGGCTCCGCCGATCATGCCGGCCCGGTTCCGTGGCCGCGCGCAGCTTCGCATTTACCTTTTGAGCGCAATCTGCGTCCACGCACGCCGCGTCACGACGTCCGACCTGACGCCGGCGCGTCCATCGCGAAGCCAGCGTTTCGATTCGCCGCTCCGACCGAGCCGAAGACGTTGCGCGTCTCCGTCCTGAGCGACGGACCGGCGTCGCCGCGTCCACCTGGAGCCTACGGGGACGGATCGGCGTCCAGCAGTCCCAGCATCCGCGCGCGGTCGACCGCTTCGCGTCGCCCGTGCGCGTTGATCTTGGCGTACGCATTGCGCAGGTGCGTCCGCACCGTGTGCGGGCTGCGCCCGAGCAGCACGGCGATCCGCGCCGCCGACTCCCCGTCGGCGACGAGCCGAAGGATCGTCAACTCCGTCGCCGTCAACGGGCCCGGGACGCGCCGCGCGGCGTACCGCTCGCATACGCGGCGGACGAACCGCGCGAAACCGCGCACGCCGGCCGGCGCGCCGGTCCAGCCCGAGCCGCGCGAGTGGGCGGCGAGCCACGCCGTGTCGGCATCGAGGAGCAGGAACCGCGCGTGCGCGGCCCGCCGCCCGCGCACCATGTCGCCGATCAGCTCGCTGGCGACCGCAGCGAGCGCCCGCGCCAACCGGCGATAGCGCAACTCGGGCTGGCCGATGCGCTTCGCCGGCCGCGCGGAGCCCGAGATCGCATCGCGCGCATGGCGCCGGCCGGCGCGGTCGTCCTCGACCGCCGCGCAGACGAGCGCGAGCAGCGCCCGGGAGAGCGCGCGCTCGCCTTCCGTCGAGGGCGCGTCGAGCAACGCGCCGAGTGCCTCGCGGGCCGTGTCGAACTCCGCGGCCCATCCAAGCCGCAGAACGTCCGCGATCCGGTGGGCGTGTGGCTCGCAAGAGCGACCGGAGGGAGACCCGACCCGACGACGCGCTTTCGCAAGTTCGCCGACGGGTCGAACGCATGGTGCCATCGCCGACGCGAAACGTCCAGAAGGCCAAGCCTGGGACGTTATCCACAGGCCGCCTTGCGAGGTCGGGTAGATCGTCTGCCCCAACGGAGGATGTACCGGGCCAGGCGGGGTGCAGCGGCTCGGAATCGGTGACGATTCCGACTTGATGGCCCGGGCCACGGCACCGGGCCACTGTCACCCGTGAGGGTCAATATGCACCATATCATCGCCGTCGCCGCCGCCGCGTTTGGCTTCCTGACCGGCGCCCATCCCCTCCAACCCCAGGACGCCATCCCGCCGTTCGGCGCTTCGCACGCGGCGCAGCCTGCTCCGACACCCGCCTCTCGCACGAACCGCCGACCGATGGATGCGATCCCCCCGTTCGGATAGGCGGATAGGAACTTCACGCGACGAAGCACCATCATCCAGCGCGGCCGGCATTCTCGGACGCCGGCCGCATCCTTTTCCCGGTGTGGGGTTCGGGTGATGGCAATCAAAGGTCAGGGTGAGAGGGTCGCGCTCTCCGCCGTCAGGGAGGCGTATTCCCGCGGCGAATACGAGGACTGTCTCTTGTTGTGCGACGCCTTCCCAGCCGCGGGGCCGCGCGGAAGAAACAGAGGTCGCACTGATCAGGGCGCGCTGTCTCATACCGCTGGAGCGCGGAGCCCAGGCCATCGACGCGCTTCGCGGCTTGCGGTTGACGAACGATCAGCGCGACGAGAACCTGACGGTCCGCATCCTCATGAGCGCGGCATATCTTGGATTGGGACAAACCGCGAAAGCGCTGGAGATCGCGCAAGAAACCCATGAGAGCCGAGGCGACGCCCACGCCGTCGCCCGCGCGGAAGCCGCGACGTCTCTGGGTGTCGCTCAATACCGCAGCGGCCTATACGCTCAAGCCGAACGTATCCTTGCGACCGTCCCCAAGGGGGCGGACATCGTCCATGCCAAGGCCACGTTGTATCGGGCTATGTCGCGTGGGCACGCGGCGACTACGGCGGGTCGGTGGAACGCTTCCGCGAGACGCTGCATCACATCGATACTTGCGAACACCATGACCGCTTCGTGCAGGCGGAAACGCTGTACGGCCTCACGTTCCTGGCCGGCGAACTCCCTAAGCCCGCCTTATGGTACGAGGTGCGGGGACCGCATCGAGAAATTCGACTGGTCCGTCAGCGGCGTTGCAACGTGGCGGTATTGGATCGCCGTCGAGGGGTCCTTCGTCACGGAACTGATCGGCGACCTCGACGCGGCGACGGTGTGGGCGCGCCTGGCTGAGGACGTCGCGCCGGACGACACCGCCCGTATCGCGGCCTGGTGCAGGCCGGCTGCCCGCTTCGGCCGCTATGGCGAAACGGCGGCACATGCCTATTTCGTGGACAAGGCGCGCGAGGCGTACGATGCGATGAAGCCAGACGCGCGGCGCAGCGAACAGCGGGCGCTGCCGCTCGCCATCGCCGAGGAAACCATATACGGCGGGCGTCCGATGGCCGCGACGTCGCTCCTGACGTACTATGCCGAAGCCGTCCTTCCGACCCTGCGAGGACACGCCAGCGAACGCACTCTGGAAGCCTCCCACGCGATGATCCTTGGCCATTTCGAGGAACGGCGTGGCAATCGCGCCCGCGCCCAGGAAGCGTACCTGCGGTCGTTCGAGCAGTTCCAGTCGGTCGGGTTCATGCGCCGGGCGGCCATCGTCGCTTACCGGCTGACCGTATTGACGGGAGACCCGGTATACGAAGCCTTCATCGGCAGCGCGTTGCTCGACGCGAACGAACGCTACTGGATCAAAAGCCGCCTGACGACAAGCCGGACGGAGGCCCGGCTCAGCAAACGTCACCTCGAAATCCTTCCCCTGGTCGCACGGGGCATGACGAACAAGGAGATCGGCGACCTCCGTGGCGGCTCCGAACTGACCGCCCGCAACACGGTACGCCGTGCGGCACGTTCGCGAGCGGTTCGAGTAACCGAAGCGAGCGGAGTGATCCGCTCGCTTCGGCTGCGCGATTAGGCGCGAGTCTCGGCGGCTAGGGCGTGATGCGCGCTAGTGCTTGGCTTTGGCCTTGCCCTTGGGAACCGCCGGGGCGTCGCCTTCGATCTCGCCCTTGGTGACCCGGCTGGTCTCCTTGAGCGCGAGGTCCACCGGCTGCGGGCCGTCCTGGCTCATCACCGAGGGCTTGGGATCGGGCAGATCCGGCTCGGTGCCGCCGGCGTGCGGCTGGCTCAGCTCGAAGTCCCACAGCCCCTGGGCGTTGACCATGTCGAAGCCGGCGTTCGAGGTCGCGCCGTCGGTCGACTCGTTGAAGTACGTGTGCGTGAAGCGCTCGTCGGGCGCGACGTTCGAGGACGGGAAGTTGTTCGTGATCGCGGCCAGCGCCGACTCGAACATCTTCTGGTGCGCCACCTCGCGCGTCATCAGGAACATCAGCGCGTCCTTCGAGCCGGGGTCGGGACAGAGCTTGATGAGCCGGTCGTAGACCACTTTCGCGCGGGCCTCGGCGGCGATGTCGGAGCGCAGGTCGGCCAGCGGGTGCCCGATCGTGTCGATGTAGGCCGACGTCCACGGGGCGCCCATCGAATCGGTCAGGCGCATGCCCGAGCCGCCGCTGAGCATCGGGATCGTCGAGTTCCAGGCCAGCTGCTGGTACTGCTCGTGCTTGCCGTCGAGCAGATCGCCCAGGTACGAGCCCTCGACCTCGTCGATCATCGCGCCCGCGTTCTTGGCGCCCTTGAGCAGGCCGGAGATGAGCTGACCGATCATTTCGAGGTGGGAGAGCTCTTCGGTCGCGATGTCGAGCAGCATGTCGCGCCGAGCGACGTCGCTTTCGCCCCAGCCCTGGGTGAAGTAGCGCATCGCCGCGGCCAGCTCGCCGTTGGGGCCGCCGAACTGCTCGAGGCACAGCTTCGCGAAGGCGGGATTCGCCTCGCCGACGCGGACGGTGTACTGGAGCTTTTTGTTGTGAAAGAACATGCGAGATTTCCTTACGCGTGTGCGAAGACGGAAGTGATGAGAACGCCGTCGCACAAGAGCGCGGCGGCGACGACGGTGGTTGTCGAAGCGAGCAGGAGCAGGCCGAGCCGCGTGCGGTGCAGCGCATCGCCCGCGACGAGCGCGATGAGCGGCACGACGACGGTCGGCAGAATGAGGCCGAGCGCGACTTGCGAAGCGAGCAGCAGCGTGGTGGGCGAAGCGCCCAGCAGCAGCAGCGCCGCGGCCGGGCCGAGCGCCAGCGCGCGGCGGGTGAGCGGGGTCAGGCGCACCGGCGCCGCGGGGTGGCAGACCATGTCGCCGGCGCACGCGCCGCTCGCGGTCGCGGCCAGGCCGGCCGCGATCAGCGCGATGCCGAACAGCAGCGCCGAGCCGCTGCCCGCGACCGGGATCAGCGTCGCGAACGCGGT
>CAXTNU010000003.1:0-16920 GCA_964245595.1 uncultured bacterium
TGTCGCCGCGCTCGGGCTTGGCGCGCAGGCGGGGCGCGAACTACTCGATCGCCGCCGCCACTTCGGCGTCGGAACGCAGCGCGAGCCGGTCGTCGTCGACCGGCGCGCCGGCATCGTCGGCGCAGACGTAGGCCGCCGCTTCGACCCGCTCGCCGGCCGTGTCGGCGACGACGCCGATGCGGTGGTAGAGCACGACGCCGGCGCGCGCGGCGTCCGCCGCGGGGCCGGAGTACGTCACGGCGGCGTCCTCCCAGGCGTCGGCGATGCGCCAGCCGAGCGCGTCCAGTTCGATCAGCACGCCTGCGGCGTGCGCGTCGCGCTCGGGTGTCGCGCGCAGCGAGAGGTATCCCGAGGCGTTGGCGACCCGGCGGTAACCGGGCAGCGTCGCGGGACGGGCGGGATACGACGCGCCAAGGATCGCTCGCGCCACGCGGCGTCGCGCAGGGTGCCGTAGGCGAAGAGCGGCTTCACGCGCGCACCGTGCGCTCGACGACGCGCAGCACGAGGTCGGCCAGGACCGCGAGCGCCGCCGAGGCCAGCGCACCGGCGACGATCTTGGCCGGGTTGTCGGTGCGCAGGCCCTCGAACAGCAGCACGCCCAAGCCGCCGGCCTGAATCCAGGCCGCGACGGTCGCCAGCGCGACGAGCGTGACCGCGGCGATGCGCACGCCGCCGAGCACGACCGGCAGCGCGGCCGGAAACTCCACCCGCAGCAGCGTCTGGCGCGGGGTGAGGCCCAAGCCGCGCGCCGCGTCGACCAGCGCCGGGTCGACGCCGCGCAAGCCCGCGACGACCCCGCGCACCAGCACCATCTGGGCGTAGATCACGAGCGCGACGATCGCGGTGAGCGGGCCCAGGCCGATCGCCGCGACCAGCAGCGCCAGCAGCGCCAGGCTGGGGATCGTGTACAGCACGCCGCTGACGCCGAGGATGAGCGAGCCCGCACGCGGCTTACGCGCCGCGACGACGCCGAGCGGGAGTGCGATCGCCAGCGCGACTGCCAGCGACACCAGCACCAGCACCAGGTGCTGGCCGAGCAGCGCCCCGACCCGTTCGGGGTGCGCGAGCAGATAGCTCATCGCTGCGTCCGATCGCTCATCGCTGGGTCCAACCCTATCGCTCGATCAGCGGCCGTTCGGTCGCGAGCCGACGGGTCTCGGCATCGACGCCGACCAGGTGGCGCACGAAGTCGTCGGCTGGACGTTCCAGCAGCGTCGCGGGCGGGGCGACTTGCACGACGTGGCCGGCGTTCATCACCACGATGCGGTCGGCCAGCCGGAGCGCTTCGTCGACGTCGTGGGTGACGAAGACGATCGTCGTGCCCAGCTCGCGGTGGGCGCGCGCGATCTCGTCCTGCAGCGAGGCGCGCACGATCGCGTCGACCGCGGCGAACGGCTCGTCCATCAGCAACACCGGCGGCTCGGCCGCCAGCGCGCGCGCGACGCCCACGCGCTGGGCTTCGCCGCCCGATAACTCGCGCGGTTTGCGCTCGCGATAGCGCGCCGGCTCGAGCGATACCAGCGCGAGCAGCTCGTCAACCCGTGCCGCGATGCGCGCTTCGTCCCAGCCCAGCAGGCGCGGCACGACCGCGACGTTCTGCGCGACGGTGTAGTGCGGGAATAGGCCGACGGCCTGGATCGCGTAGCCGATCCCGCGCCGCACCTGCGTCGCGTCTTGCTGCCGCACGTCGACGCCGTCGATCAGCACCGTGCCGGCGGTCGGTTCGACCAGCCGGTTGATGGTGCGCAGCAGCGTGCTCTTGCCGCAGCCCGAGGGGCCGAGCAGCACCGCGAACGTGCCGGCCTCGATCGCCAGGTCGACGTCGTGCACCGCGGCGATCTGCGCGCCCGGGTACTGGACCGCCAAACCGCGCAGCTCGACTCGCGCCCCGCCACCAGCGCGAGCCGACCCGAAGGTGTTCATCGCCGCAACGCAGTCACCCGATGGCGGCATAGTCGTCGAACGATTCGCGTGGAAGTTTGTTGTTGTTCCGCAGCAGGGTATTGATCGCCAGGGACGACACGTCGAACGTCTCTGCGACGTCTTGCTGCTTTTCAGGCGAATAGTCGCCGGCCATGAGGTCGTCCACCGCCTCGAACGGGCTGAGCAGCTCGGCAGCGAATGCCCGCTGCGCTTTCTGGCGGTACGTATTTGCCCGAGTCGCCGGATGAAGTGCACCGCTGCGGTCGAACAGGCGGTCGCCAATCAGTCGAGCGAGGTCGAAGCGCCGCCCAGTAGCCCACTTCGAGCGCAGGACGATTCGCGTTCCGTTTGCTCCTGAGTCGAGCGCAAACGAGATGCTCGGCACGTTCGTTGGTCTCTCCGAGACCGCATCGGCTGACGTTCCCGCTAGATCTGCCAATGTCCGATTATCGATCGGCTCATGTCCGAAGTGTCTCTCTTCGCGAACCGCGCGAGCTGCTGCCGCACCGACCTTCCAGGCTGCGACATCGCCACTACCGCTTGAGAGTACGCTCTCGAGAGGCGGATATAGCTGATCGGCGCGAGCCGCCGGAAATCCATCGCGGGTCGCGAGTAGGTGAAAATCAGCGGCGTTAGGGATGTCGGCGGTGTCGCGGTGCTGCCCTCGGTCTGCCGCGACTTCCAATACCGCCGCTTCGCCCAGCGAACGTGCGTCGTCGAGCAGCTGCTCGACGGCGGCATCGGAAGCGGCGTCCGGGTCATTCCCGAGCAATGCCTCGAGCCGCCGCCGCTTGGCGATCTCGGGGTCTCTGCGCTCTTCCAGCACATCGTGCCAGAGCCGGTCCAGGTTTGTCGTGCCTACGTTCTCCTCGCGAAGCCGAGCAATGACGCGTGGAATGAAAGCATCGAGTGCGGCTTGGAACTGAATCGATGGAACGACGCTCCACGTGCCGCCGATATAACGAAACGGCTTCGCGTCGGGTCGAGACGACGGGCTGGAGACCAGCGCCGTTCTCAGGCCGTCGGAAAAAATCGTGATGTTGGGCCAGACGTAGCCGTCGCCGATCGATGTCAAGCTGTGAGCGAAGAGCCAGTCGTTCGCTGCGGAACGAGGCTCGCACAGCAACCGCCACCAGTTCCAGGCGAACCATTCCGCCGCATGATATCCCGATACCAGCGGCCCTTGGCGATTACCGTTGATGTAGAAGTCGAATCCTTCTGTCAATGCTATGGAATCCGCCTTCATCGTGAAGAGCCCGAACGTGGCGCGCTCCTCGGGCGTTCCTTCATCGGTGCGCTCGGGCGATAGGCCGATCTCTACCGGCATCGCCCCCTCCACTCGCGTCGAACGTATTCCCGCATCGCTTTGTCGTCGTCGCCGAGCCGATAGCCGTGGTAATCGGCCTCTGCTCCTATCTTAGCCTCGTAAACCTCGCCCTTAGCGTCGACCGCCCAGACGTACTTAGGTACTCCGCTTTCGAGCAACGCGCTCACCATGCCGTGCATGATGCCGACACGGAACAGCTCGTTCGCTTCTCGCCGCAGCAGCGGGCGCAGGTCATCGCAGACCGATTTAGACGGGCGCGGGTTGTGCGATGGGACGAACCCATAATCGCCAGGTCTCAATTTGTGATTTGCGCTGCCGACATAGCGAAGCCGCTCGTTGAGCGAACCTCTGACCGCGTCCGTCGTAGCGGCAGCGGGCATGATGCGTCGATCTGGGCGGTTACCTTCACGGCGTCTGGTCGGCATTCATAATTCCTGTGGGTGCGTGCTGGAAGCGGTTGCTCAGCCAAGGCCGTGCTGTTTGAGGAAGTCACGGGCCACGTCCGCCGGTTCTTTCTTCTGCGGGCCGTCGACGAGCAGGTTGAGGCCCTGCATGACGTCGTTGGTCAGCAGCGGCGCGAGCTCGTCGAGCGGTTTGGCGATGCCCGGCTTCGCGTCGAGCGCCGCCTTGCGCACGACCGGCGCGACCTGGTCGACCGGGAAGAGCTTCTTGTCGTCCGCGAACAAGACGAGGTCGTTGGCCTTGAGCTGGCCTTCGGTGGTGAAGGCCAGCACGACGTCGACGTCGCCGCGCTGCAGCGCCGCGTACTTCACCCCGTTGTCGATCACCTTGACCTGCTTGAACCGGAAGCCGCCGTAGGTCTTCTGCAGGCCCGGCAGCCCGTCGGCGCGGCTGAGGAACTCGGTCACCGCGCCCAGCCGCAGCTGCGATGCTTTGCCGGCCAGGTCGCTGAGCGTGCGCAGGTTGCCGTATTTCGCCGCGACCGCGCGGGTGGTGGCCAGGCCTTGCGTGTCGTTCATCGGCGCGGGCTTCAGCCAGACCAGGTCGTACTTCGCGCGGTACTGCTTGGCGACGGTGTCGTAGGTGCGCTTGGGGTCGCTGTCGGGCGGCAGGTGCAGCACGTTGACCAGGCCGGTGCCGGTGTACTCCGGGTAGAGGTCGATCTCGCCGCGGTGCAGCGCGGCCATCGCGATGTCGGTCGTGCCGAGATCGAGCTTGCGGGTGACGGTCAGGCCGGCGTGCTCGAGGCGCTGCGCGTAGAGCTCGCCCAGGATCAGCTCCTCGGTGAAGTTCTTCGAGCCGACGGTGACGCCGTTGCCCCCGGCGCCGCTGCCGGGGCGGCGCCCGCAGGCGACTAGCGCGCCGGCGGCCGCGGTGGAGGCGAGGAAGCGGGTGCGGGAGAGAAGCTGCATGGTCTCCAGTTCAGACGGCGAGACGCCGCTGGGCCAGGCCCAGCGCGGCGTCGGCGAGGATGGCCAGGACGGCGACGGCCAGCGCCCCGCCGACCAGCTCGGGGATGTTGCTGGTCTGCAGGCCGTCGTTGATGTAGTCGCCCAGGCCGCCCCCGCCGATGAAGGTCGCCAGGGTGGCCGAGGCGATCACCTCGACGGTCGCGGTGCGCACGCCCACCGCGACGACGGGCAGGGCCAGCGGCCAGCGCACCCGGGCCCCGACCTGGCGCGGGGTCATCCCGGTCCCGCGCGCGGCTTCGAGCGTCGCGGCGGGGACCGCGCGCAGCCCGACGTCGGTGTTGACCAGGATCGGCGGCAGGGCCAGCACGCCCAGCGCCAGCAGGGCCGGCTCGAAGCCCAGCCCGAGCAGCGGCAGGGCCAGGGTCAAGACGGCCAGCGAGGGCACGACCCGAAAGCCGCCCGCCAGCGCGAGCAGCAGGCCGCGCGGGAGCGAGCGGTCGGCGCACAGGCCGGCCAGCGGGATGCCGATCGCGGCGGCGACCAGCAGGGCCGAGGCGGCCAGGCCGACGTGCGTGCCCAGGTGTGCGAAGAAGTCGGCGCTCACGCGCCGAACCCCGGGGAGACCATGACCGCAGGTTCGCAAGTCGGCTCCGAGCTCCGCCCGCCGACATCGCCCGCGGCGGCGATCCCCCTGGACGACCCCTCGCTCTACCTCAACCGCGAGCTGTCGTGGCTGGAGTTCAACGACCGCGTGCTCGAGGAGGCGCTCGACGAGCGCAACCCGCTGCTCGAGCGGCTCAAGTTCATCGCGATCTACGGCACCAACCTGGACGAGTTCTTCATGATCCGCATCGCCGGTCTGATGCAGCAGACCGCGGCCGAGGTCCACAAGCGCTCCGACGACGGCCTGCTGCCCGAGCAGCAGCTCGCGCTGGTCAGCCGGCGCGTGACCCGCTCGCTGGCGCGGATGACCGACTGCTTGGAGAACCAGCTCTTCCCGTCGCTCGAGCGGCACGGCATCCGCATCCTGGGCTACGACCAGCTCGACTCGGCGACCAAGCGCACGATGCGGCGCTACTTCGACGAGCGGGTGTTCCCGGTGCTGACCCCGCTGGCGATCGACAAGAGCCATCCCTTCCCGTACATCTCGAACCTCTCGCTCTCGCTGGCGGTGGAACTCGACGAGCCGGGCGCCGAGCTCACCGCGCCGGTGCTGGCCCGGGTCAAGGTGCCCGGCTCGCTGCCGCGCTTCGTCCCGCTCGAAGCGCCGCCCGGCCAGCGCTGGTTCGCGTTGATCGAGGACCTGATCGCGCACAACCTCGAGGCGCTCTTTCCCGGGATGCGGGTCAAGGCCGCGTACACGTTCCGGGTCACCCGCGACGCGGACCTCGACCTCCAGGAGGACGAGGCCGACGACCTGCTCCAGGCGATCGAGTCCGAGCTGCGCCGGCGCCGCTTCGGCGAGCCGGTGCGCCTGGAGATCGAGGCCGGGATGCCCGACGCGCTGCGCGACAAGCTGCTCGAAGCGCTCGAGCTCGACACCGCCGACTGCTTCGCGATCGACGGCATGATGGGCACCAGCGATCTGTGGACGCTGGTGAACGTCGACGAGCCCGCCCTGCACGACCCGCCGTTCACGCCCGCCATCCCCAAGCGGCTGCACGGCCAGACCGACATGTTCGCGGTGATCCGCGAAGGCGACGTGCTGCTGCACCACCCCTACGAGTCGTTCGACCCGGTGGTGCAGTTCGTCCAGCAGGCCGCCAACGACCCCGACGTGCTGGCGATCAAGCAGACCCTGTACCGCACGAGCGGCAACTCACCGGTCGTCGCGGCGCTGATCGAGGCGGCCGAGAACGGCACCCAGGTCGCGGCGCTGATCGAGCTCAAGGCGCGCTTCGACGAAGAGAACAACATCCACTGGGCGCGCACGCTCGAGCGCGTCGGCGCGCACGTGATCTACGGCCTGCCCAATCTCAAGACGCACGCCAAGGTGACCCTGATCGTGCGCAACGAGCCCGACGGCATCCGCCGCTACATGCACTTCGGCACGGGCAACTACAACGACAAGACGGCCCGCGTCTACACCGACCTGAGCCTGTTCACGTGCCGCGCCGACCTGGGCAGCGACGCGACGCAGCTCTTCAACGCGCTGACCGGCTTTTCGAAAGCCGACCGCTACGAGCAGCTCATGGTCGCGCCGACCAGCCTGCGCAGCGGCTTCGAGGAGCTGATCGACCGCGAGACCGAGCACGCCCGGGCGGGCCGGCCCAGCGGCATCGTGGCCAAGCTCAACGCGATCAGCGACGCCGGCATCGTGCAGCGGCTCTACGCCGCCTCGCGCGCGGGCGTGCCGATCGACCTGATCGTGCGCGGCATGTGCGTGCTGCGTCCCGGCATTCCCGGGGTGAGCGAGACGATCCGAGTGCGCAGCATCGTCGGCCGGTTCCTGGAGCACTCGCGCACGTACGTGTTCGCCAACGGCGGCGAGCGCGAGGTGTACATGGGCAGCGCGGACCTGATGGGCCGCAACCTCGACCGCCGCGTCGAAACCGTCGTGCCGGTGCTCGACCCGGTGCTGTGCGACGTGATCTGCACCGACATCCTCGACGTGCTGCTCGCCGACAACGTGAAGACGCGCGTCCTGCGCCCCGACGGCGCCTACGAGCGCCGCGGCGTCCTGTCCGGCGAAAGCCGCGTCGACGCGCAGCAGGTGCTGCTCAAGCGCTATCAGGCGGTGTAGCGCAAAGGTCTCTCCTCTCAGCGCGATCTTAACCAAGCGCGGAAGGTTGCCGGCGTCCCGCTCGGCCAAGCCGCCGGTATCGCGCTTTGAGTCGTGGGAGTTTTGCCATGCCGTCGCTTCGTCGTCTCTCGTGGATCGCGCTGGCCGGCATGGTACTGGCCGGCTGCGGCGGTGGAGCGGGCACGTCCGCCGTGCCGGCCGTGCACGCCGACGGGCGCGCGCCGTCCGCAGCGCGCCCGTTGGTGGGCTCGCCCTCGTCCGGGACGCTGTACGTCGCCGACCACTGGGGCGCGTTCGCGTACGATCTGACGGCCGGCGATCCGGCGACGCCGCTGCGCTCCATCGTTCCGCACCCGAGTCAGATCGACACCGAGCTGATCCAAGGCCTCGCCACCGCACCGGACGGGACGCTGGCGATCCTGCAGAACTACTTCGTCGGCAACGACCAGTACTGCCGAACGGTCATCGAGCCGGCGAACGCCGGCAGCGGCATCGGTGCGCTGGGAACCTATCTCTGCGATCCGACGGCGCTGACGCAAGGCGAGGCGATCGCGCGCGGCACGAACGGCTTCGACATCGTGTACCGGATCAATGGCGGTTACTCGATCGAGCACCTCACCGCCGGCGGTACCGTCTCGGGCACGCTCGCGCTGCCCGCCGGGCTGTACGACGGCATCGCCGCGACGGCCACCGGGAGCGACTACGTCAGCGACATCAGCGGCAACGTGCTCAAGTACGGCGCGGGTGCGACCGACCCGACCGCGTCCCTGGCGCACCTGGTGGTGCCCGGCCCGGTGGCGATCCACGCGCTCGCGTCCGCGCCCGACCACACCCTCTACGTGGCCGCCGGACCGCTGGGCAACGAGTACATCTACGCCTACCCCCAGGGCGCCGGCGCGCCGGCTCGCACGCTGGGCCCCTACGCCAACAACTACGTCACCAGCATGGCGGTCGACGCGCAGAACCAGCTCTACGTCGGGTTCTCCGCCGTGCAGGGCGGGAGCAACGAGGTCCGGGTGTATGCCGCCGGCGCCACCGGCAAACCGGCGGCGGTACGCTCCATCACCAACCCCGTCCCGGGCTACTACGAGATCACGGCGCTGGCGATCTCGCAGCCGTAGCGCCCCGGCGCGTCGCCTCAGCGGGACTCGGCCAGCTTCTCGATCGTCCGCCACTCCGCGGCGGTCACCGGCTGGACCGAGAGCCGCTGGCCTTTGCGCAGCAGCAGCATGCCGTTCAGCTTGCGGACCGTGCGCAGCTCGTCGAGGGTGAGCAGGCGCGGGAAGCGGCGCACGAAGCCGACGTCGACGCACCACCAGCGCGGCTCGTCGGGCGGGGATTTTTCGTCGTAGTAATCGCTCTTGGGATCGAACTGGGTCGAGTCGGGGTGGGCCGCGGCGACGACCTCGCAGATGCCCACGATGCCCGTGGGCGTGGCGTTGGAGTGGTAGAAGAAGGCTTGGTCGCCGACCCGCATCTCGCGCATCAGGTTGCGGGCCTGGTAGTTGCGCACGCCGGACCACTCGGTGCGCCCGTCGCGCTCGAGGTGGTCGATGCCGAACGATTCCGGTTCGGACTTGAAGAGCCAGTACTTGGGCTTGGGCACGGCTTGCCGTTTCGCCGGTCGGCGTCGCGGGTCCGTGCCCTGGCCGCTAGGGTGCTCGGGCGAGCCGCGGGCTAGAAGCGGCGCGAGAGCTGGATGCGCACGTTGCGCGGGTAGAGGAACTGGAGCGACTTGGCCGAGCTCGAGTAGCCGCAGTTCGCGCCCACCGGGTTGCAGCCGTAGCGCACGGTCTGCGAGCCCTGGCTCTGCAGCGCGCGCCCGAGCACCGTCCCGGTGCTCAGGTTGAACAGGTTGTCGATCGAGATCTGGAGCGGCAGGTTCGGCGCGACCGGCACGCGGGCCGTCGCGTTGAACAGCGTGTAGGGCGGGCCGTAGGTCGAGTTGTTGGAGCCTTCGTAGTCGGCGCCCAGCGAGAACAGGCCGTCGCGCGCGAACGCGTAGCGCAGCTCGCCGTAGGCCTTGGCGAAGGGCACCGCGATCGAGCCGTTGAGCCCGTCGAGCTGCTTGCCGTCGAGCAGGGAGCTCGGGCTGCCGAGGTAGACCACGCTTGGAATCTTGTCGTAGTAGGAGCGCTCCAGCGAGCCGGTGAGCCGGTAGCCGAAGCCGATCAGCGGGTTCTTGACGAACGACAGCTCCACGCCGTACGCGCGCAGCTCGCCGACGTTGATCGTGCGGTTCGCGTAGTAGCCGCTGCCGCCGTTGGCCAGCGCCGCGGACGGGTAGGTGGCTTGCGCGGCGGTGAGCTGGTCGCCGGTGAGCGGGATGTTGTTCGCCGCGAACGCATCGAAGATCGTGATGTCGTAGGCGTCGGCGGAGAAGACGCCGCCGTCGCGCAGCCGCACGTCGCCGCCGACGTCGTACGAGACTTGCGTCTCGGGGCGCAGCGCCGGGTTGGCCTGGGTCAGGGTGTAGGTCTGGCTGTTCGCGCCGTTGGGCGCGTCGATCCGGTCGATGCCCGAGATGACGCTGGCGTAGGGCAGCGTGACCGAGGAGCCGGCCGTGGCGCGCAGCGTCGCGTCGCGCGAGAGCCGGTAGTTCAGGCCGAAGTGGGGGTCGTAGTGGGTGAACGACGTGCCGACGTGGACCAGGTCCAGCGGCGCCGCGGCGGGCGTCGCCTGGAAGGCGTTGAGCGTGGCCGGGTTCTCGAGCTGCGCGTCGGAGTGGTAGACCGTCAGGTAGTTGCCCAGCGCGAGCTGCAGCTTGGGGCCGAGCTGGAAGGTGCCGCTGAGCGAGAAGTCGTTCTTGCGGATGTTCGTGGGCGCGTAGCCGATCGAGGTCTTGGGCAGGAACGGCAGCGCGCAGTTGGGCTGGTAGTACGGCTTGGTCTTGTCGTTGACGACGCCCGTGCCGATGACGTAGCCGCAGCCGGCCGGCGCGGCGTTGGTGTCGCCCGAGTTGTAGGTCGAGTTCTCGAGGTTGTAGTCGTACGAGAAGTTGACCACGTCGTCGCCGAACGGGTGCAGATAGGTGAACGTCACGCCGTGCAGGTAGTCGCGCTCGGGCTGCGAGAACGGCGTGCCGTAATCGAAGCTGCCGTCGTTGGACTGTGCCGTGGGCGTGGTCCAGCAGGGGTTGGCGACCGAGCAGCTCGGGGCGTTGGGCGTGGTCGGGAAATTGTGGCTGTCGGTCGCGCCGCCGATGTACGCGATGCTGTTGTACTGGCTCTGCTGGCCGAAGCACGGGCCCTTCGCGCCCACGCCCGCCACCGGGGCGGCGTACTTGACCTGGCAGTTGGCCGCGCTGGTGACTTCGAACCAGGCCCCGCCGTTACCGGGGTAGAGCACCTCGTACTGGCCGTTGACGAAGCGGTTGATCTCGGCCGCGTAGGGGCGGATCAGGATCGTGTCGTTCTTGAACGAGGTGCGCAGCTCGGCCGAGAACTGCGGCTCGTTGTTCTGGATGTAGGAGTTGGGGAACCACGAGTAGAGCGGGACGGACGTGCCGGCCAGCGCGGCGGCGTAGGGCGCGTTGTAGGTCGAGGTGGCGGTGCACTTGGTCGGGTCGAACTGGACCGTGCCGGCGTTGGCGCAATAGCCGATGTTGCCGGTGCCGTAGTAGCTGGCGTACGCGCCGCCCTGCGGGTTGTACTGGCCCTGCAGGCCGAGGTATTCCGCGGTCACCGAGGTCGATTCCGAGAAGCGGTAGCGCACCTTGGCCAGCTCCGCCTCGAGGTTGTAGCGGTTGCTCAGATCGCCTTGCCACTGCACCAGGGCGTTGGGCGTGGGCGCCTGGTACGTGCCCACGGGCAGGTTGTTGTTGGTGCCGACCCGGTTCTCGAACGCATCGTTCCAGGGCCCGTTGTAGCCGCTGTTGGCGCGCGCGGCCAGCACGCTGAGCTTGCCGTTGAGCAGGTTCGCGCTGCCGAACAGGTTGAGGTACGAGCCGCTGAACGAGTCGAACCCGGCGGTCGCCTCGAAGGTGTTGCGGGCGGTGAAGTCGCGCGTGCGCAGGTTGATCGTGCCGATCGCGGACTCGCCGGCGGTGGGGCCGTTGAGGCCGGCGCCCTTGAGCACCTCGACCTGGCCGAAGATGTACGGGTTTGCGTAGTTGGTGTTGTAGTTGCCGAACTGGCCCGAGGCGACGGGGTGGCCGTCGATGTTGACCTTCTGCTCGACGAAGAAGCCGCGCGTCTCGAAGAACGAGTTCGCGGTCGCGCCGCTGGTGCGGGCGACGGTGACGCCGGGGATCTCGGCGGCCAGATCGTTGAGGTTGGTCGGGGCGCGGTCGACGATCACCGCGTTGCCCAGCGTGGTGACCGCCGAGACGCCGTTGTTGATCGGGTTGCGGTTGGTGCTGGTCGAGACGCGGCCGATCGTGCGCAGCGACTGGGTCGACGACTCCTGGAGCGCGATCGTCAGGCGGGTGCTCGCGCCCGCCACCAGGGCCACGTCGTCGCTCTGGGCGGTCTGGTAGCCGCCGCGGTTGACGACCACGCTGTAGACGCCGGGCCCCAGCTCGAGTGCGAACGAACCGTCGGCGGCGGTCCGCGCGGTACGCGTTCCGCCGGCGCCCGAGACGGTGACCGTCGCGCCGGGCAGCGGCCGGCCACGGGCGTCGGTCACGACGCCGGCGAGCGTGGTCTGCTGGGCCGTGGCTTGGGCGACGACCGGCTCGGCCGGTGCCGCGAGAGCTGGACCGGCGAAGCCCGCCAGGGCCAACGCCAAGGCCGCGGCCGCACGGTAAGGTGTGCGCACGGAGTTCCTTTCGAGAGAAGGGCGATGGGACGTCTTGCGCCCAGCGGGTGAACCCTACCAGCCGGCGTCAACGCTGGGTTATGCGAGACCGAGCGGCGGGTGCTCCTTTAAGTCGCGGTTAACCTTCAGCCTGTAGGATACGCCCGCCGGGCCTCCCGTCGGGTGGTTCGTGCGCCGCGCCGCCAGGGCACGGTGCTCCCCACGCTCTCCCTCTAGGAGGAATCGTGTCCCGTTTGTCACGCGTCTTGTGCGCCGTGGCCCTCGTCGCGCTCGCCGGTGGACCTCTCAGCATGGCACCGGCGTTCGCCCAGAGCGCCACGCCGCCGCCGACGGCGCCGACGACCACGACGCAGGTGTCCGGCACCGTCTCGGACACCGCCGGCGCCCCGATCGCCGGAGCCGCCGTCACCCTGCGCGGTGCTCAAGTCTACACCGCGACCTCCGACGCGCAGGGGCGCTACGCGCTCCAGGTCGCGCCCGGCGTCTACACCGCGACCGTCACGCGCAGCGGCTTCCAGTCCGGCAGCGAGCAGGACGTCGCGGTCACGGCCAGCGCGCCGGTCAGCCTCAACGTCCAGCTCGTCGCGCCGACGCTCTCCACCCTGCGGGTGATCGGCTCGACGCGGACCTCGTTCTCGCGCTCGACGTTCAACGCCTCACCGGCGTCGGTGAACGTGATCAACACCCAGACCTTCGTCGACCAGGGCCAGCCGCAGGTCAAGAACGTCCTCAACCAGACGCCCGGCCTGGTGATCAGCCTGCCCGCCACCTCGGGCAACGGCGCCGCTCCCGGAGCGATCACGTTCCCCAACATCCGCGGCGGCCTGTCGTTCGAGACCGCGTCACTGATCGACGGCCACGCCATCTCGGTGGGCGCGTTCGGCGACTACGTCAGCACGTTCCTCAGCTCGTTCCTCTTGCAGTCGGTCGAGGTCGTCAAGGGCCCCGGCGCCGCGGCGCCCGAGGTCAACTACGCGATCGGCGGCACGGTCAACTACCGCACGCTCGATCCGACCCGCACGCCGTCCGGCTACGAGACGTTCGGCGTCGACAGCTTCGGCGGCACGTTCTCGAACTTCGGGTACTCCAACACCGTCGCCAAGGGCAAGCTCGGCTTCGTGGTCGACTACGCGGTCACCGGCACGCCGGGCCCGCTGGACAACTTCACCTCGTACACCGCGGTGAACAACAGCTGGCTCATCAACGGCCAGCCGCTGGCCACGGCCGTGACGAAGAACGGGACGATCCCGGGCACGTCGCAGACGTACTTCAACCAGTCGACCAGCCTGGTGTACGCCGGCCTGCCGACCAGCTCGTGGTACACCGGCAAGTCCGAGCTCGTCAAGCTGCGCTACAGCTTCTCGCCCGCGACGACGTTCACGGCCAGCTATCTGGGCAGCCAGACCAACACCGAGCAGAACGGCAACCACATCTACCTGGAGCAGACGGCGTTCAATCCCGCCGCCGCCTACAACGCGGTGACCGGCCCGGCCGCGGGCTTCGTCCAGGGCGAGGACAACGTGTTCGCGCCGGCCCACGAGTACGAGATCAACAACGAGCCGATCTTCCAAGGCGAAGTGCGCACCACGCTGGGCACCAACAACATCCTGGCGCGCGCCTACTCGGCCTCGATCAGCCGCCTGCAGTACAACGGCCTGCAGTACGCGAGCCAGCCGGGGTTCATCCCGACCCAGCTCTACGGCACCGCCTCGGTCTGCCCGGTCGCGCTGGTCAAGGCCGCCTGCCCCGTCGCCCCGGTCGCGCAGACGTACACCGGCCAGCAGGCCGTGCTGACGGTTCCGGCCGCGTACTTCAACGACTCCGAGGAGGACCGTCTGCACGGCTACTCGCTCGAGGTCGACCACCCGTTCGGCGATACCGGAAACCTGTTCAGCGTCGCGCTCGACACCACCAAATCGGTGACCGGCAAGTACAACGTCGCGACCTACGTTCCCGGCGGAAGCCTCGCCGCGACGGTGCCGCCGACCTCGGGCCAGAGCTTCACCACGCTGCTCGCGCGCTACATCGCCAACGTCGGCCCGCGCGCTCAGCTCACGTTCAGCAACTACTTCAACAACTACGACACCCACTACTCGCAGACCAACGGCGCGACGTTCACCGACCAGCACAAGTCGCACTACGACGCGCGGCTGGGCGGCACGTACCGGGTCAACCCCGACACGTCGCTGCGCTTCTCGCTCGGCTCGGCGATCGCGCCGCCGTACATCGGCCTCTACTCGCGCGTCACCACCGCCCCGCTGATCGACCGCTCCAACAACTTCGCCACCAACACCGAGGCCAACCCGAACATCCGGCCCGAGACTTCGTTCGGCTACAACTTCGGCGGCGACGTGCGGCTGGGCCCGGACAAGCTGACCGTGTTCTCCGGCGACGTGTACTACACGAACCTGTTCGACCAGCTCATCTCGACCTCGCAGTACGCCAACGGCACCGTGACGGTGCCGACCTACCAGGCCGGGGACGCGACCGGTAAGCCGACCGGCCCGGCGGCGGCGGTGCCGCTGACCAGCTCCGGCTCGACCAACCTGGCGCGCGCGCGCTACGAGGGCATCGAGCTCTCGCTGCGGCGCGACCCGGCGGTCGGGTTCGGCTACACGGTGCAGGGCTCGCTGCAGAAGGCGATGCCGATCGACGTGCCGCTCTCGTTCTACGCCAACCCCGGCTCGAACGTGCCGGTCCGCAATCTGGGCGTCATCTCGGGCGTCAACTTCTACGGCGGCTCGCAGGGCGTCTCGAACCAGTCGATCCCGTACTCGCAAGGGTACGGCGAGATTCGCTTCCGTTCGCGCAACGGCGGCCTGCTCTCGTTCGGCGAGACCTACTACGGTTCCAACAACTCGCTCTTCCAGCCGGCGTTCTTCATCGCCAACGCGAACGCGCGCTTGTCGCTGGGGCACGGGTACGCGCTCAACCTCAACGTCGACAACCTGTTCAACACGTTCGGCAACGACTACATCACCGAGTACGGCGGCCAGTTCCAGCCGTACATCACCGGCGCGGCGACGACGGCCGGCGCGCCGCTGGCGGGCGCGCTGCTCAACGCCAACACCTACGGGCCGCGCAACGTGCGGCTCTCGCTGAGCAAGCGCATCGGCGGCTAGAACCGCGAGGGCCGCACGCTTACAGCGTGCGGCCCTCGAAGGCTTCCAGCTTGGCGCGCTGGCCGAGCGTCCAGGGTGCGCCGGCCTCGCCGTCGGTGGCGACCACGACGATGCGGGCCAAGGCCCGAATCTCCTCGCTCTCGACCGCGCTGAGCGCGTGCTCCATGGTCATGCTCGAGCGGCCCAGCGCGACGACCCGCGCGTGGACCAGCAGCGGCTCGTCGTAGTAGCACGGGCGCAGCATGCGGGTCGCGATCTCGACCGTCATGTGGTTGAAGGCCAGGATCTGGCGCTTGGCGTCGTCGGCCTCGCCGATCGCCTCGAGATAGCGCAGGCGGGCCAGCTCCCAGTACGTCGTGTAGACGGTGTTGCTGACGTGGCCCAGCGCGTCGGTCTCGGCGAAGCGCGGGCGCAGCTCCAGCGCGAAACGGAAAGAGCGAAGCCAGGCGGCTTCGCTCCCCGGTTCGTAGAGCTCCAGCACTACCGGAGTTGGATGGTCGGCTTCACGTCCTGGCCGGCGAAGGCCGTCTCGAGCAGCTTGGCCAGCTCGCCGTTCTGCGCCATCGGGCCCAGGATGTCGGTGTCGCCGTAGAACTGCCCGCCGATGAACACCTTGGGCAGGGTCGGCCAGTCGCTCAGCTCGGAGAGCGCGTTGCGCTTGGGCATGTTCTCGAGCACGTCGACCACCGCGAACGGGTAGCCGAACTGGTTGAAGAACTGGATCGTCTCGGCGGTGAAGCCGCAGCGCGGCGCGTCCTTGGTGCCTTTGCCGTAAACGAGGATCGTGTTGTCCGCGATCTCGCGCTTGATCTCGTCGTGCAGGTCAGCCATCGTCAGTTCTGGTCCTCGGGGAGTGCGGTGCGAATCTGGAGCGCGTGGATGCGCCCGTCGGCGCGGGCCGGAGCGAGCGCTCGCTCGACCATGCGGTGCCGGTCGAGCGGCGAGACGCCCGCGAACGCCTGCGAGACCACCAACACCTCGAGGTGGTCCATGGTGCCGGTCATGTCGCGGACGGCCACGCGGGCGTCGGGCATGGTCTCGCGCAGCATCGCGGTTATGATGTGATCGATCACGGAACGGCCAGTCTACGACCTCGCCCTGCGGCGGACCCGCCGCCGCGCCAGGCATCCGCTGCTCGGTGGGGTACGTTGCAGGGCAGATGACGCAGCTGGACCGGGCGCGCTTGGCCGTGCTGGCGATCCTGGCCGTGGCCGCCGGTACGGCGACCGCGGGCGTCGCCATGCTGATCCGAGCCGGGGCCGGGCTGTGCGGGCACCGCCTGTTCGCCGCGCACGCCATGCCGATGCCCTCCGGCGCGATGGCCGGCGGAATGATGGACCGCGGCATGGCGATGCCGGTCGCGGGGGCGGACGGGTTCTGTCCGATCCTGCTCGCGCTCGGGCTGGTCCTCGCGGCGCTGTGCCTGCTCGTGCTGGTCGTCCTGCTGGCCTCGGCGGGCCGCCTGGTCGCCGCGCTGGTCGCCGCCTTCCGCCTGCTCGTGCCCGGCGCCGACGCGCCCTGGGCGCCGCGCCGCACCCTGGTCCTGGTCCCTGCCGGCGTCCGCCTCGCGCGTCGCCGGTCCTCGCGCGCCCCTCCGGTCCGGGTCTGATCCACGCGCCTCGCGGCGCTCGTCAGCCCACCCGCACCGGAGGAGAACCACACCGTGTCCCGACC
>CAXTNU010000003.1:16930-43300 GCA_964245595.1 uncultured bacterium
CCCGACCCCTGTTTCCGACGCTCGCCGCGCTGGCGTGCGGCGTCGCCATCGTCGCATCCGCCGCTCCGGCTCGAGCCGACGTGGTCGGCATCGTGCGCGGCACCCTGACCGGCGCCGACCGCAAACCGCTGGCCGGCGTCGCGGTGACCCTCAGCGGCGAGCGCACCGCGCTGACCGGCACCACCGGCCCGGACGGCCGCTTCGCCTTCGCCCGGGTGCCGTTCGGCCGCTACATCCTGCGCGCCGCGACCCCCGCCGGCAGCGCGGTCGCCACCGTCGACGTCGCCTCGGACGCGGTGGTCGACGTGGCCCTGCTGGCCGCGCCGGTCATCGGCCGAACCGCCTCGACCGCGACGGGCGTGCGCGGCACGCCCGTCTCCGAGAACGCCTTCGGCGCGCGGCGGCTGGCCGCGCTGCCGCGCAACGGCCGGCTCGACGCGGTCGTCGAGCAGGTCCCGGGCGTGGTCCGCTTCTCGTACGACGAGCCGGTCGCGCACGGCTTCCACGGCCTGGCCTACGAGCTCGACGGCGCGCCGCTGCCGCAGTCGCCCAGTTCCAACTTCGCGCAGCTGATCGACCCGCGCAACGCGGCGGCGGTCGAGGTGTTCACCGGCGCCTTCCCGGCCGAGTTCGGGGGTTCGCGCCAGGGCGCGATCGTCAACGTGGTCAGCGGCGGCACCGAGCAGAGCGCGGGCGGCGCGCTCACTCTGGGCGCGGGCGCGCTGGGCACCTCGGACGCGCGGCTGGTCGAGCGTTTGCGCGCCGGCCGGGCCGAGATCGCGCTGGCGCTCAACGGCTCCCGCTCCAGTCGCGGGCTCGACGCGCCGTCCAAGGACGCGCAGCACGACGCGTCGGCCAGTTCCGATCAGTTCCTGCGCATCGCGCTCCCGCTGGGCGAGCGCGACCTGCTGGCGGCCGACCTCTCCAACCAGTACGCGTCGTTCCAAATTCCGATCAACACCGTGGCGAGCGCGGCGTCGCCCTACGTCGCGGCGCCCGGCACGGACGACGTGCAGCGCGAGTACGACCGCTTCGCCAGCCTGTCGTACACGCACACCTCGAAAGACGGGCAAGGGTATCTGCGGCTCGTGCCGTGGGCACGCGCGAACTGGGTCGCCTACGACGGCGACCTCGAGCGCGACGTGCTGGCCAACGTGGTCGGCGACGACGGCACGCTCGCGCCGCAGAACGGCTTGCGCCAGGACCGCGCGGCGACGTACGCCGGCCTGCGCGCGTCGGTGTTCCGCGCCGGCGACCGCCACGCGTTCAAGGCCGGGCTCGATCTCTCGCAGGAGAGCTTCCGCTCCGACGCGCTGATCCGCATCGCGGGCGCACCCGACTTCACCGACCGCGCGGCGCAGCGCGGCTCGCAGACCGGGCTCTACGCCGAGGACAAGTGGACTCCGACGCCGCGCCTGGCGGTCGACGCCGGCCTGCGCTACGACCGCAGCACCGGCTACACCGGCGGCGCGCAGCTCAGCCCGCGCTTGGAGGTCAACGCCGAGATCGCGCGCGGCACCGTGCTGCACGGCTACGTCGGCCGGCTCTACTCCGCGCCGAGCTTGGAGGACACGCGGCGCGACGCGGTCGTGACGCAGACCGCTTCGAGCGCGACCCCGCTCTACGACCTGCAGCCCGAGCGCGACACCTACGTCGAGGTCGGCTTGGCGCGCACGTTCCGGCCCGGTCTGCGCGGCTACCTCAACGCGTTCGACCGCACCGCGGTCAACGTGCTCGACACCACGCAGCTCGCGAACACCCCGCTCTTCGCGGTGTTCAACAACGCGGTCGGGCGCGACCGCGGGCTCGAGCTGCGGCTCGACGGCACGACCGCGGCGACCGACGCCGGCCTGTCGCTGACCTACCAGCGCGCGCAGGCCGGCGGCATCTCGGGCGGCACGTTCCTGTTCCCGCCCGACGCCGTGGGCGACCTGACCCTCCAGCCCGAGGACCACGACCAGACCTGGGCCGGCAACGCGTTCTACACCCGCCGCTTCGGCCCCGGGCTGCGCACGTTCGCCACCCTGCAGGCCGAGTACGGGACCGGGTTTCCGGTCGAGTTCGAGAGCGGCGAAGGGCGGCTGCCCGCGCACTGGGTCGTCAACGCGTCGCTCGGCCGCGGCGCCGAGCGGCGCGCGGGCCTGGGCTGGCAGCTCGACGTCGAGAACCTGTTCGACCACCGTTACGTCATCAAGGTGAACAACGGCTTCAACACGACCCAGTGGAACGCGCCGCGCCGGATCGTGTTCCGGGTGACCGCGCCCTGGTGAGCGAGCGCTTCAGCCCGGCTGGGCGAGCGGTGCGAAGCGGGCCGTCAGCACCGCGATGTCGTCGCCGGCTTCCGTGCCGCGCAGGACCGCCTCGACGATCGCCCGGGCCGGGTTGACGGCGCACGTCACCGCCGGGTCGAGCAGCGCATCGTGCAGGCGCCGGCTGCCCTCGTCGAAGTCGTGCGTGGCCTCGACCAAGCCGTCGGTGAAGAACACCAGCATCGAGCCGGGCGCGGTCGGCACGGGCTCGGTCGCGCGCTCGCCGTCCGAGCGCAGGCCGAGCAGCGAGCCCGGGCTGCTGTAGTCCTCGCTGCGCCCGTCGGCGCGCACGAGCACCGGCCCGGGGTGCCCGGCCGAGGCCAGGGTCGTGACCTGCGTGCGCGGGTCGTAGACTGCCGCGATCGCGGTCGCGTAGCCGTCGGGGTCGTGCATGCGCAGCGTCTTGTCGGCCACGTCGAGCATCACGTTAGGATCGGGATCGACCATCGCGGCGGACTGCATGGCTTGGCGCAGCTTGGTCATGGTGATCGCCGCGTGCAGACCCTTGCCGAGCACGTCGCCGACGGTCAGCGCGAGCCGCCCGTCGGCGAGCGCGAACGCGTCGTACCAGTCGCCCCCGATCGTCGCCTCGGCCTTGCCGGGCCGGTACTCGGCGTCCAGCCGCACGAAGCC
This sequence comes from uncultured bacterium, assembly GCA_964245595.1. GTDB lineage: Bacteria > Vulcanimicrobiota > Vulcanimicrobiia > Vulcanimicrobiales > Vulcanimicrobiaceae > Vulcanimicrobium. The sequence continues at coordinate 19,873 of CAXTNU010000003.1, forward strand.
GAAGCGCGGCAAGGTGCGCGGCAGCGACGCCGCTTGCAGCGACACCGCGATGCGCCGCTCGCGCGCGTAGAGGCGCGCGTTCTGGATCGCCGTGCCGGCGCGCCGGCCGAGCTCCTCGACGAAGAACAGGTCCTCGGCGTCGTACGGCGCGGCACGGTCCCCGGCGCTCAGGCCGCAGGTCAGCGCGCCCAGCACCTCGCCGCCGGCCGTCAGCGGGACGGTGAGCAGCGAGCCGGGGGCGAGCGCGCGCAGCAGCGCGGCGTGCGCGGGCGCGATCGCAGCCTGCTCGATCCAGGCGTCGTCGACGTGCGCGACGAGCGAGGACGAGCCGGTGAGGAACACCTGGGTGACCGGGTGCGCGAGGTGCGCGGCGGTCGGCACGAACGCTTTCATGCATGCCATCAGCTCGCGCTTGTCGCGCTCGGCGTGCACCGCCGCGATCTGCTCGATCGTGCGCTCGCCGTTGGCGTCGGTCGCGAAGACGTCGATCACGCAGAAGGACGCCACCGTGCGCACCAGCAGATCGGCCAGGTTCTCCAGCGTCGCGCCGTAGTCGAGCGAGCGCGCGAGGGCGGCGCCCGCGTCGACCAGCGTGCGCAGGCGCCGCTCCGAGCGCGCGCGCTCGCGGATGTCGGGGCTGACCGTCGCGATCGCGACCGGTTCGCCCGTGTGCGGGTCGCGGATGTGGAAGACGTTGAAGCGCACGTCGACCGGCTCGCCGGTGTGCAGGTTGCGCAGGCGAAAATCGCCCGTCCAGTACCCGTCGCGCGCCAGCGCGGGCATGACGACCTCTTCGACGTAGGGCAGATCCTCGGGCAGGAAGTAGTCGAAGAGGCTCGTGCGGCGCACGTCGTCGAGCGAGCCCGCCTCGACCAGGCGCCGCCCGGCCTCGTTGACGTAGAGCGCGCTGCCCGCGAGCGTCGCGACGCCGATGAAGTCGGTGCTGTTCTCGACCAGCGCGGTCAGCATGTCGCGCTCGCGGTCGGCGCGGCGCTGCTCGTCGATGTCGGTCAGCGTGCCGAACCACTCGGCGACCGCGCCGGTGCGCGGATCGCGCACCGCCTCGGCGCGGGCCGCCATCCAGCGGTAGCTGCCGTCGGCGATGCGGATGCGGGCCTCGTCGGCATACGGCTCACCGGTCGCGACCGACCTCTTCCAGCGCACCAGCGCGCCGGCCCGGTCCTCGTGCGCCAGCAGCCCGATCACCGCGTCGGCCAGCTCGCCGGGCCGGGAACCGGTCACCTCGTACCAGCGCCGGCTGACATAGCTCAGCGAGCCGTCCGGCCGGGCCGCGAACGCGACCACCGGCAACGCGTCGAGCGCCGCCTGCTGGGCGGACCGCTCGGGCGAGCCCGCGGGGCCGGTCGGTTGAGCCATCTCGGTCGGCGCGCGCCCGCCCGCCTAGGGCTTGAGCCGAGGCTGGTCGCGCCGCATCGCCTCGACCAGGCTCTTGGCCTCGCGCAAGACCTCGGGCAGCGCGGGAGCCGCCGCGCGCAGCAGGCGCGAGGTGCCCGCGACCGCCACGACCGCGCTCACGCCGAGCAGGATCGCGGGGACGCCGCGGGCCCGGAAGTCGCCGACGCGAATCTGGGACGCGCGCAGGATGCGGGCCGGGTCGAAGGCTGCCATCCGGAGCGGGTGCGCTGGGGCGGCTTGCGAATCCTCGGTCATGCCAGACTTCGCCTGGAACGTTCCGGCCGGCTTCAACTTCGCGCGCGACGTCGTCGACCGGCTGGCGCGCGAGGACCGGCGCGGCCTGCTGTTCGTGGACGCCGGCCGACAGCGCCGCGAGTACAGCTTCGCCGAGATCGCCGACGCTTCGAAGCGCTGGGCGAGCGTGCTGCGCGCGGCCGGGGTCGGCCACGGCGACCGGGTCGAGATCGTGCTGCCCAAGCTTCCCGACTGGCTGTTCGCGATGACCGCGCTGCTGCGGATCGGAGCGGTCGCCGTCCCGGGCGCCGAGCAGCTGCGGGCCAAGGACATGCAGTACCGGGCCGTCCACAGCGGCGCGACCGCGGTGATCGGGCACGCCAGCAATGCGGCTGAGATCGACCTGATGCGCGAGGGAACGCCCGACGTGCGGACCTGGCTGCTGGTCGGCGGCGAGCGCGCGGGCTGGACCGCCGCCGCCCCGCTGCTGGCCGCGGCCGAGCCCTGGGACGGCGCCCCGACCGCCGGCGACGACCTGGCCTACATCGTCTATACCAGCGGCACCACCAAGGACCCCAAGGGGGTGGTCCACCGGGTCGCCTACACCTACGCCAAGCGGATGCAGGCCGAGGTCTGGTTCGACGTCAAGCCGGCCGACCTGGTCTGGTGCTCGGCCGGCACCGGCTGGGCCAAGTCGCTCTGGAACGTGCTGCTCGGGCCGTGGTCGTGCGGCGCGCCGATCGTGCTCGACGAGGGCGGCTTCGCGCCCGAGGAGCGCCTGGACCTGATCCGCGACCTGGGCGTGACCGTGCTCTGCCAGGCTCCGACGGAGTACCGGCTGGAGGTCAAGCTGCCCGACCTCGCCACGCGCTGGCAGCTGCCGAAGCTGCGGCACGTCGTGAGCGCCGGCGAGCCGCTCAATCCCGAGGTGATCGAGCGCTGGAAGGCGGCCTTCGGGCTGACCATCCTGGACGGCTACGGCCAGACCGAGAACACCCTGCTGGTCGCCAACCGCCCCGGCGTGCCGGTGCGGCCGGGCTCGATGGGCATGCCGACGCCGGGCCACGACGTCGCGGTGGTCGACGAGCAGGGCGCCGTCTGCGAGCCGGGCGAGACCGGCGACATCGCGCTGCGCGGCGACCCGCCGACCCTCTTCACCGGCTATTACAAGAACGACGAGGAGACGCGCAATTCGCGCCGGGGCGAGTGGTACCTGACCGGCGACCGGGCCCAGGTGGACGACGACGGCTACTTCTGGTTCGTCGGGCGGGCCGACGACGTGATCTCGTCGGGCGCCTACCGGATCGGGCCGTTCGAGGTCGAGAGCGCGCTGCTCGAGCACCCGGCGGTCGCGGAGTCGGCGGTGGTCGGCTCGCCCGACGCGGACCGCGGCAACATCGTCAAGGCGTTCGTGGTGCTGCGGCCCGGCTGCGAGGGAAGCGCCGCGCTGGTCAAGGAGCTGCAGGACCACTGCAAGCGCGTCACCGCGCCGTACAAGTACCCGCGCGCGATCGAGTTCGTGCCCGAGCTGCCCAAGACGCGCTCGGGCAAGATCCGCCGGGTCGAGCTGCGCCAGGCCGAGCTGCGCAAGAAGGGCGCGACCGCCGCCAGCGGCTTCGTGTAACGGGCCGAGACCAGCCGAGCCCGGGCGGGTATCAGCGCTGCATGGACGCACGAACGCCGGGCGAGCAGCCGCCGCTCCGCGACGAAGATCTCGAGCCGACGGTCGCGATGCCGGCCGTCGGCGCGCCGCTCCCGCGCCCGCGAACCGAGCTCGGGGGCGTGGAGCCGTACGAAGCCGCGCCCGCCTCGCCGTTCGCGCCCTCGCTCTTGCCCAAGCACCCGATCGTGCGCGAGGCTCCGCTGACGCCGGGCGCGGCACTCAGCGCGCCGGTACCGCCGCCCGCCATCGCAGCGCCGTCCGCGCCCCTGCGCCCGCGGTACGTGTTCGGCAATCCGGTCGCGTACGTGCTGGCGCGGCTGTTCGCGTTCGCGCTCGATCTGGCGACCGTCGGGGTGATCGCGACCACCTTCGCCTACGCGCTGATCGCGGTCAACCCGCTCACCGGCCTGCCGACCAACAGCGAAGGCGGCTTCGACGCGACGCTCGGACTGGGGCTGTGCGTCGCGCTGGTGTACGTCTGGCTGGCCGAGGCGATCTTCGGCACGACGCTCTGGAAGCTCGCCTTCGGCTTGCACGTGTACGCGGCGCGCGGCCGGATGGTCGGTTTGGGCCGCTCGCTGCTGCGTAGTTTGCTGCGCCCGGTCGACGTGCTGCTGATCGGCGGCTTTCTGGCACTGCTTCCGGGGCACCGCCGGCTCGGCGACTTGGTCGGTGGCACGGTCGTCGCGCGCAGCCCGCTGCGCGCGTTCGCGCCGCTGATCGGCTGGATCGGCATCATCATCCTGGTCGGGCTGCCCTGGATCACCGTCGGTCCCGAGCACGCGCTCGCGACGCTGGTCGCGTTCGCCGAGTTCGTGCCGCGCCTGCTCGCGCACGGCTGGAGCCAGCTCGCCGCGCTGATCGGCGGTTACATGCCGCACTAGCGGCGGCGTACCGTCTAGCCTTGTCGTTCTCGTCCTTCGCGTGATAGCGTCGGTGTGAAGACAACATGCACACCGAAGAGATCGTCCTGCCCGACACCGAGCCCGAGACCGAGTGGATCTTGGGCCGGCCGGTGCAAAAGATGAGCCCGTTCCGCGACCACGGCCGGTTGCAGGCGGCGCTCAGCTATGCGCTGTGGCCGTGGGCCGCAGGGCGCGGTGAGATTGCCCCCGAGTGGCGCTTTCGCGTCGCGCCGCCGGGCGAGGTTCGGCGCCCGCTCGTCCCCGATCTAGCGTACGTTTCCAACCCGCGGCTGGCCGGGCTCGAGGGCATGGACCTGCAAGCGCCGCCGCTCGCGCCGGACGTCGCAATCGAGATTCTGTCGCCCAGCCGCGTGAAGCGCCACGTGGAGCACAAGATCGGTGTGTATCTCGCCGCAGGCAGTTTGCTCGTGATCGTGATCGACGCACGCGATCGCTCGGTGCGCTTGCACGGCGCGCGCGGCGTGCAGGTGCTGCGCGGTAACGACGTCATCGCGCACGACGCCCTGCCCGGCTTCGCGCTGGCACTGCCGACCTTGTTCGCCGCGCTGGACCGCAAACGCTGACTCGTCGAACCAGCACGTGCCGGCTGCCGGAGCGAGCGCACGGAGCGCCGTGCGCGGCAGGGACGCGGGCGGGGCGTCCGCAAGCGGTCCCGACTGGAGGTTTCGTCCCATGATCGCTGCCGCCGACGCCCTCAAGGCCAAACACGCGCGCTACGTGCTCACGCCGTGGCTGGCGCAGGGGCCGCTCGACCCGCCGGTCATCGTGCGCGGCGAGGGCATCTACCTCTACGACGCCGACGGCAAGCGCTATGCGGACCTCACCTCGGGACTGGTCGCGGCCAACCTCGGCCACGGGCACCCGGCGGTGCTGGCGGCGATGCACGAGCAGGTCGACCGGCTGTGCTTCTCGCCTCCGAACTGGTTCAACGACGCGCGCGCGGAGCTGGGCGAAGCGCTGATCGCGATCGCGCCCTGGGGCGACGAGGGCGGGCGGGCGTTCTTCACCACCGCCGGCGCGGCGGCCAACGAGGACGCGGTCAAGCTGGCTCGCGCGCTGACCGGGCGCGCCAAGATCCTGACCGCGTACCGCTCGTTCCACGGCTCGGGCACCGGCGCCGCGACGCTGACCGGCGAGAGCCGGCGCTGGCTCAACGAGCCGAGCAGCGTGATGGGCGGCGTGGCGCGCTTCTGGGCCCCGTTCCCGTACCGCAGCCCGTTCTTCACCGCCGACCCGGCCGAGGAGACCCGGCGCGCGCTCAGCCACTTGGCCGACACCATCGCGGCCGAGAACCCGGCCTCGATCGCGGCGGTCCTGATCGAGCCGATCAGCGGCTCGAACGGCGTGATCGTCTACCCCGAGGGCTATTTGGCCGGGATTCGCGCGCTGTGCGACGCGCACGGCATCCTGCTGATCTTCGACGAGGTGATGACCGGGTTCGGGCGCACCGGTGCGGCGTTCGGCGGCGAGCGCTTCGGCGTCGTGCCCGACATGCTGACCTTCGCGAAGGGCGTGACCACGGCGTACGTACCGCTGGGCGGCGTGCTGCTGCGCGAGCGCTTGGCCAAAGCGTTCGACGACAAGCCGGTGCCGGTCGGCCATACCTACTCCGGCCACCCGCTCGCGATGGCGACCGGCGTGGCGACGCTGCGCGCGTACCGCGACGAGCACGTCTTCGCGCACGCCGCCGCGGCCGAGCCGCGCCTGCGCGCCGGGCTCGAAGGCGTGCGCGAGCGGCACCCGATCGTCGGCGAGGTGCGCGGGGTGGGCGCGTTCTTCGCGCTGGAGTTCGTCGCCGACCGGGAGAAGCACACCCCGCTGGTGCCGTGGCAGGGGCCGACGCAGGGCGTGATGCCGACGCTCTTCAAGGCGCTGCGCGAGCGCGGTGCCTACGGGATGGGCCGCTTCAACGTGATGCACGTCGCGCCGCCGCTGACGATCTCCGACGAGCAGATCGACGAAGCGGTGGCGATCATCGACGGCGCGGTCGGCGAGCTCGAGCAGGCCTACGCGACCTCGCGGGGTTAGCTTTAGCGCGCCCGCGTCCATGATGGTAACGGAAACGGCGTCGACGCGTCGTACTCGCTTGCGCGCGTAAATACCATGCAAAGGACCATGCGGCGAGCAAGGGCGTAAACAGCGGCTATGGCGAACCGTGCGCGCGAAGGCAGCTGTTCAGGCGGCGCCGCGTTCTCTTTGTCGAGGTGTGAGTTGTCGAACGCTGCAGTACGGTCCGTCGCGATCGCGTTGTCTGCCGGCTTAGCCGCTTGCGGTGGCGGCGGCGGGGCGGTGCCCTCACCGCCACCACTCCCGACGCCGACGCCGAGCCCCGGCCCGAGTGCGGTTCCAGTCAGCGCGGCGATCTCGTTCTCGATCGCCGTGCCCGGTCCGAGCGGCAGCGCTCGAGGGCGGCGCCCACAGTACGTATCCCCCGCTACGAAGTCGGCAACGATCAGCTTCGCCGCGGGTGGCGGCGCACCGCAGCATACGACTGTCGATTGCACGAGTGTTTGTGCCGGAACGCTGACGGCGCCGCTCGGCGCGGTGACGTTCACCGCCGCCTTGCACGATGCGCCTGGCGGAACCGGAAACGTCCTGTCGGCCGGAACGACGGTACAGACCGTCGCCGCTGGTGCGAACACCCTCACCGTGCCGCTCGGCGGGGTCGTCGCATCGATCGCCGTGGCGCCCTCGCCGGTCTCGCTGCCGGCCGGGAGCAGTGGCCGCTTCGCTCTGGCGATCGTCGTGAAGGATGCCGCAGGCGCCACGATCGTCGGGAGCGAGCCATTCGTCGACGCCGGCGCCAAGCTAGCGCCGATTTCCGTCACGACGACGGATGACGCCGCCAATGGGAGCGGAAGACTGGTCGCTAGCTCCGCAACGTTCGCCGCTCCGTCCGACGCGATCACCGTTGCGTACGACGGCTTGGCGACCTATGGAGGAACCGTCTCGGTGGGCTCGGCTCAAGCGCCGCTCAGCGTCGTCCCGAGCATCGTCGAGTACCCCGTGCCGGCGATCAGCGGCATCGGCGCGCTCGCCACCGGGCCCGATGGCAACCTGTGGTTCGCCGCATCGGGGTCGGCAAAGATCGGTTCGATCACGACGAGCGGTACGGTGAGCGAGTATGCAGTTCACGGGAATCCGGGCGGTATCGCGACCGGCCCCGACGGCAACCTGTGGATCACGGATAGTTATAATGAAATAGCCGTGCTGTCGCCGGCTGGTACGGTGGTGAACACGTACGCCGTCGGCGATCCGAACATCCTCTCGGGGATCGTCGCAGGGTCCGACGGTGCGATGTGGTTCAGCGAGGCTCATGGCATCGATCGGATCACGACCAATGGGAGCTTGATCCGGTATTCTCTCGATCACGGTTCGTCACGAGCGGGAGCGGGGACGCTCGCGGCCGGCCCGGACGGCAACTTGTGGGAGGTCGAATCGGAGCTCGGCAACGTCGCTCGGGTGACGACCGCGGGCGTCATTACCGAGTTTCCGACGAATTTGAAGGCCAACTGCACGAGCATTATCGCGAACGGCCCCGACGGTGCCCTGTGGTTTACGGAAGGCGCGATGAACGCGATCGGCCGGATCACGACCGCCGGCAGTCTCACGTACCTGCCCGGAACAGGTGCGAGTGGAACGTGCGGCACGCCGTTCGGCGGTAACGATCCGTTGGGCATCGTGGCCGGACCCGACGGCAACCTGTGGTACACGGAATCCGGGGCCGGCAAGATCGCGCGCCTCTCCACGACGGGCGCGATCACCGAGTATGCGACCCCGTCGGGTACATCCGGTGCACCTGCTTTCATCACCGTCGGGCCCGATCGCAACCTCTGGTTCGGCGAAGCTGGCGGCAAGATCGGTAAGCTCGTCTACTAGGCGCCGTTCCGGCCCGCACGAAGGAGAACCGCGCCGGCGGCCGTTCAGGACAAAAACCGCTCGCCGAACGCGACGGCGCCGGGCGCGACGACGTCGAGCTGCGCGAGGTAGTGGAGAGTGCCCTCGACCGCGCGCAGATCGGGCGGGAGGAAGTTCCAGCAGGCGGCGAGGTCGGAGGAGACCTCGTCGACGCTGAGCCCGTAGGGGTCGGCCAGCAGCTCGAAGTCGTTGCCGGGCCACCTGCCGGTGTCGCCGATGCGCAGCACGGGGTGCGCATCGGCGCCGAGCAGCGCCGCGATGCGACACTTCGACGTGCTGGGGTGGACGATGTCGACGTGGTGCGGCGACTGCGCCGCTTTGGCGACCGCGCCCGTTGCCGCGATGGCGTCTTCGGCGAGGGCGAGCAGCTCTTCGGACGGTACGACGTGCTCGTCCGGCGTCGCCGCCGGCAATGCGCGCAGGGTCAGCTGCGCGTGCGTGTCGGCGACGAGCACGACCTCTGGCGAAAGCGACGGCAGACATGCTTCCAGCGCCGTGCGGAGCGCGTCGAAGTCGGCGGGCGCGAGCGCGGTGAGCGTTTCGACGGTTTCGCTGCCGATGCGGCCCAGTTGGGAGCCGTTGCGGTAGCCGATCAGCACGCGGTCGTAATAGCGCTCGTGGACCAGGCCGCGCATCAGCTTGAGCGCGCGGTCGGTCGGGGCGCGCCCGGTCGCGATGGCGACCCGCACGCCGGCTTCCACCAGCCGCTCCAGTACGGCACGCACGTCGGGACGCGCGATGGGAGCGTCGGCGACCGTGCCGTCCAGGTCGAACACGACCGCTACGAACCGCACGCCTCGATAGACATTCAACGCCTCGCTCGCATGGCGCTCAACATGTACCAGGGACGCTGCCGCACCGGCTGCGATCTTGCGGCGCGCGGCCGCTTGCACTCGATCTTCGCGGGACAGCACGTTCGTGTTCACGATTCGATGACGATGCTTCGTGCGGGACCGTCGAACGTCACGCGCAGCAGGTCGAGAACGTCCCGCCCGACCAGCGCCTCGCTAGCGGTTGCGTAGACTCGTATGTCGGCAGAGAACCGTTCGGGAATCGTCAAGCGGGCAAGATAGATTTCGACCTCGTGTAGGTCTCCCGAGAAGTCTTCGACGCGCCCGATATCAATAGCTTTTAGTTCCAACCCTTCTAAAACATCGAGCGGTACGAACGTGTGGGTGGCACCGGTGTCCAACAAGCCGCGGAGCACGACCGGAGCCGCGTTCTCGAACGGTGCGCTCAGGTAGACGCTGATGCGCGGAGACGGTCGAATGCCGCTTCGGTCGTATGACCAGGTCGACGCGCGGCTCAGCGTTCGACCCGGGGGGAGGGTTGCTTTGCGGCCCCCGTATCAGTCTCTTCACCCGTATGAGGCATGAAGATGGCTGGTTCACTTCGTTCGTAGACTCGGCGCGCCAACGCTTCGCGGTTGGAGTCGCTGTCGACTACCCGCTGTCCGACGATTGCGAGAAACCGGTTCGGCAGCTGTCGAGCTAGTTCGGCTTGGTGGTCGGAGAACCACTGCCGGTCGGCGCGGAGTTGCTCGACGCGGTGAGGGTCGCCGACGATGTAGCGCTCGATGATTTGGCTCTTGGGAGATACCGCGGTTGTGCGCTTGCTGGACCCCGGAACGACAAGCTCTCCGGACCTCGGTGCCGCGGAACTCGGTTTGAGCGTTCGCTTGTGCTGACGTGCCATTGCCGCACTCCTGATGAAGGCGCCCGGATCGCTTGTCGTCCGGTCGATACTATCGAACCATCCGCCGATGCCTTGGTTGCTCGACATGTCACCAAAGGCTTTGGCAAAGGGGGCCGAAAGATGCGCTCGACGACCGCCGAGGAGCTGAAGACGCGGCCGGAGGTTTGCCCTGGCCCTCGGCTTGCGCGGCATCGTTGACGGCTTGCCCTAGGTCCACCGTGGCCGGTACGAGACCAACCGCTTCTTACTTACGCCGGCCGCGGTTCCGCTGCCACGACCAGCAACGGCGCGCTGGGCGCCACCTCGGTGATCGCCTCGTATTCCGCGGGGCTGAGCAGGGAGCGGTCCGCGCGCATCAGGGCGGCGTAGGCCAGGCCGGCGGCGATGATGCTGAAGAACCAGCCGCCCGACCACAGGAAGTGCAGCGGCGGAAACGCGAGGCCGATCAGGGGCGGGATCCAGCCGCTGACCAGCGCGCCGATCGCGCGCAAGTTCCAGCCGCCGGCGTAGTCGTAGCGCGCGCCGGGGGTGTAGAGCGCGGCCAGGTCGAGCAGCTTCGCGCGCACCAGCCAGTAGTCGGCGATCGCGATGCCGTCGAACGGGCCGAGCAGCGTGCCGTACGTGCCGAGCCACGTGAACACGTACGTGCTGAAGGTCGAGAGCACGTACCAGGGCTGCATCGCGAGCGCCAGCAGCCCAGTCAAGATCGCGCCGCCGGCGAACGTGATCCGCTGCGGCCAGAGGTTCTCGAACGCGCGCGCGGGCGCCATCACGTTGGCCCCGACGTTGATCGTGATCGAGGACAGGATCACGATGATGCCGCCGATCACGACCACCGGGGCGGGGAAGCTGACCAGCAGGTCGACCGGGTTCCAGAGCGCCTTGCCGTAGACCGCCAGCGAGGCCGAGGTGACCGCGATCCCGACGAACGCGAACGCCGCCATCACGACCGGCATCACGAGCTGGCCGCGCAACTGCGCGCGCTGGCTGACCGCGTAGCGCGAGTAATCCGGGATGTTGAGCGCGAGCGTGGCCCAGAACGCCACCACTCCGATCACCGAGGGAAAGAACGCGGCCCAGAACGAGCCGCCGTGCAGCGTCGCGGGCGCGGCCAGCATCGGGCCGACGCCGCCCGCGGCGGACATGCCCCAGGCGAACAGCGCGACGGCGGCCAGGCCCAGCGTCGGCGCGGCGAACGCGGCGAGCCGGCCGATCGCCTGCGGGCCGCGCATCGCGACCCCGACGTTGAGCAGCCAGAACGCGCCGAACGCGACCGCGAGGTGCGGCCCGAAGGCGGCCCAGGCCGGCGCGACGTGGCTCACGATCGCGTCGAGGGCCTGGCCGCCGAACCACGAGTTGATCCCGAACCAGCCCGCGCCGATCACCGCGCGCGCGAGCGCCGGGACGTGCGCGCCACGCGTGCCGAACCACAACCGCGCGAACACCGGGTACGGAAAGCCGTAGCGCGTGCCGGCGTGCGCGACCAGCAGGATCGGCAGCAGCACCACCACGCTGCCGGTGAAGATCGTCAGGACCGCTTCCCACCAGTTCATGCCCAGCGTGATCATGCCGCTGGCCAGCGAGTAGGTCGGGATGCACAGGCACATCCCGATCCACAAGCTGGCGAAGCGGCTCGCGCGCCAGGAGTGCTCGCTCGGCGTGCATGGGCGCAGGTCGTCGTTCCAGAGGTCGGTGTGCGCGGCGGCCGTGCGCGCGACCGGTTCCGTCAGCGTGACGATCCCGTCTCGCTCGACCTGGGTGGTCATCGAAGGAACCGCCTCAGATCTCGACCATCGCGCCGTACGTTTCGGGGCGGCGGTCGCGGTAGAACTGCCAAGTGTTGCGGACTTCCTCGATCACCCGGCGGTCCATCTCGCCGATCACGACCTCGTCTTCGTCGCGCGAGCCGACGGCGAGCATCTGGCCGCGCGGGTCGACCAAGTACGACTGGCCGTAGAACTCGCCCATGTTCCAGGGCGTCTCGAAGCCGACCCGGTTGATCGCGCCCAGGTAGTAGCCGTTGGCGACCGCGTGCGCGGGCTGCTCGAGCTTCCAGAGGTACTCCGAGAGCCCGGCGACGGTCGCCGAGGGGTTGAACACGATCTCGGCCCCGTTCATGCCGAGCAGCCGCGCGCCCTCGGGGAAGTGGCGGTCGTAGCAGATGTACACGCCGATCCGCGCGAAGCGCGTCTGGAAGGTCGGGTAGCCGGCGTTGCCGGGCTTGAAGTAGTACTTCTCCCAGAAGCCGCAGCCGGCCGGGCCGGCGGCGACCTGCGGCAGGTGGTTCTTGCGGTAGATGCCGAGCACCGTGCCGTCCGCGTCGATCACCACCGCGGTGTTGTAGTAGATGCCGCTGATCGTGCGCTCGTAGAGCGGCACGATCAGCACGATGCCAAGCTCCCGCGCGAGGTCTTGCATCAGGCGGGTGGTCGGGCCGTCGGGAACGTGCTCGGTGGCTTCGTACCACTTGGGGCTCTGCTCGGTGCAGAAGTAGGGCCCGTAGAAGAGCTCCTGCAGGCAGACGATCTGCGCGCCGCGCGCCGCCGCCTCGCGCACCATGCGCACGTGCTTGGCGATCGCGACGCGCTTGTGCACCTCGACCGGCTCCGCACCGTCGGTGTCGTGGTGGGCCTGGATCAAGCCGATCGTGACGATGTCGCTCATGCGCTGGATTCCTTTGGCACTATAACTGAACGGGGCGGAAGGGCGCGGACTTCTGGTGGGTGCCGCCGTGCTCGTCGCCGACGAAGTTGCCGCCTTCGGCGAGCTTGCGGCCGCGCGAGAAGACGTAGCGCGGCATGCCGCGCACGGTCATGCCCTCGAAGATGTTGTTGTCGGCCCGCATGTGGTGGGCGGCGGCCGAGATCTTGCGCTCGATCTTGGGGTCCCAGATCACGAGGTCGGCGTCGCTGCCGACCGCGACCGTGCCCTTGCGCGGGAAGAGGCCGAACAATTTGGCCGGGTTGGTCGAGGCGAGCGCGACGAACTGGTTGAGCCCGATCGCGCCGCGGTTGACGCCGTGCTCGAACAGGATCGCGACCCGGTCCTCGATCGTCGGCGCGCCGTTGGGGATCTTCGAGAAGTCGTTCTTGCCCAGTTCCTTCTGGCCGCAGTTGTTGAACGAGCAGTGGTCCGAGCCGAAGCTGTGCAGCTCGCCGTTCTTGAGCTTGGCCAGCAACACGGCCTGGTCGCGCTTCTCGCGCAGCGGCGGCGACATCACGTAGTTCGCCGCGGCGAAGTCCGGGCGGTCGTAGTCGCTGCTGTCGCAGACGAGGTACTGCGGGCAGGTCTCGCCGTAGATCGAGAGCCCGCGCTTGCGGCCGTCGCTGATCGCGTCGGCGGCCATGGCGCTTGACACGTGCACGACGTAGAGCGGTGCGCCGGACACCTCGGCCAGGCGGATCGCGCGCGACGTCGCCTCGGCTTCGAGCTCGACCGGGCGGGTCAGCGCGTGGTACTTCGGGTCCGTCTTGCCGGCCGCGAGCGCCTCGGCCACGGTGACCTCGATGACGTCGCCGTTCTCGGCGTGGACCTGCACCAGGCCGCCGTACTCGGCGGCGGCCTTCATCACCCGGAAGATCGTCTCGTCGTCGACTTGCAGGACGTGTTTGTAGGCCATGAAGACCTTGAACGAGTTGACCCCCTCGCGCTCGATCATGCGCGGGATCTCCGCGATGGTCTCGGGCCGGCCGTCGGCGATGGTGAGGTGGAACGCGTAGTCGATCGCGGCTTTGCCGTCCGCCTTGCCGTGCCACGTCTTCACCGCGTTGGCCAGCGTGTCGCCCTTCTGGTGCAGGGCGAAGTCGACGATGGTGGTCGTGCCGCCCAGCGCCGCGGCGACCGTGCCGCTGGCGAAGTCGTCGATCGTCGTCGTGCCGCCGAACGGCATGTCCAGGTGCGTGTGCGGGTCGATGAAGCCCGGAAAGACGTACGCGCCCGAGGCGTCGACGGTCTCGTGGCCGAGGTCGGGGATGCTGCGCGCGATCGCGGCGATCGTGCCCTGCTCGATCAGCACGTCGGCGGGGAAGAAGTCGGTGGCGGTGACGACCGTGCCGCCCCTTACGATGGTACCGATAGCCGTTCTCTCCAGGTGTGTTTGGTGGTGCCGGGATCGACCCGGACCATGGTGATGCACTCGTCGACCGGGCAGATCATGCTGCACAGGTTGCAGCCCACGCAGTGCTCCTCGTCGACCACCGGTTTGGCGAGCGGGTCGGCGGGCCGGTCGATGCACTGGTGCGCCGCGTCTTCGCACGCGATGTAGCACTTGTTGCAGTTGATGCAAAGGTCGGGATCGATCCGCGCGACGACCGCGTAGTCCAGGTTGAGGTCGTTCCAGTCGACGAAGCGCGCCACGCTCCCGCCGACCAGCTCGCGCACCGACGCGATGCCGCGCGCGTCGAGGTAGTTCGAGAGCCCCTCGACCATATCGGTAATTATTCGGAAGCCGTGGTGCATCACCGCGGTGCAGACCTGCACGTTGGTCGAACCCATCAGCATGAACTCGACCGCGTCGCGCCAGTCGCCGATTCCGCCGATGCCCGAGATCGGGATGCGGACGTCGCGGTCGTGCGCGCACGCGCCGACCATGTTGAGCGCGATCGGCTTGACCGCCGGGCCGCAGTAGCCGCCGTGCGCGGCCTGGCCGTCGACGTGCGGGACGGGCAGCCAGGTGTCGATGTCGACCCCGATCAGGCTGTTGATCGTGTTGATCAGGCTGATCGCGTCGGCCCCGCCGCGCGCCGCGGCGCGCGCGGTGTAGCGCACGTCGGTGATGTTGGGGGTCAGCTTGACGATCACCGGCACCTCGGCGACCTCTTTCACCCAGCGGGTGACGCGCTCGACCAGCTCCGGGTCCTGGCCGACCGCCGAGCCCATGCCGCGCTCGGACATCCCGTGCGGGCAGCCGAAGTTGAGCTCGAACCCGTCCACCGGCACGGTCTGCACCGCGCGCACCAGCTCGTGCCAGCGCGCTTGGGTGCAGTCGGTCATCAGCGAGGCCACGATCGCGCGGTCGGGGTAGGCCGCCTTGCACTGCGCGATCTCGCGCAGGTTCTCGTCCAGCGGCCGGTCGGTGATGAGCTCGATGTTGTTCATCCCGACCATCCGTTTGCCGGCGTGGTCGAAGCCGCCGAAGCGGGCCGAGACGTTGACGATCGGCTCGAGCGCGAGCGTCTTCCAGACCGCGCCGCCCCAGCCGGCGGCGAACGCGCGCATCACCTGGTAGCCCGAGTTGGTCGGCGGCGCCGAGGCCAGCCAGAACGGGTTGGGGCTGCGGATGCCGCCCAGGTCGCTGCTGAGATCGGCCATCAGCCTGCCTCGCCGGCCGCGGCGCGCAGCGCGATGTCGATGCCGTACGCCGCGGTCTTGCCGCGCTGCGCGGCCTCGACCACCATCGCGTCGATGCCGCCCGGCCGGAAGGTCGCGTCGCCGGCGGCCCAGACCCGCGGGTTGCTGGTCCGCATCATCGCGTCGACCAGCGCGATGCCGCGGTCGTGCGCGACCCCGAACGCGTCGAGCAGCGCGCCGCGGCGCTGCTGCCCGATCGCCAGCACGACCGTGTCGGCGGGTACGACGTGCTCGCTGCCCGGCACC
The DNA here is from genome assembly GCA_964245595.1 of uncultured bacterium. Classification (GTDB taxonomy): domain Bacteria; phylum Vulcanimicrobiota; class Vulcanimicrobiia; order Vulcanimicrobiales; family Vulcanimicrobiaceae; genus Vulcanimicrobium. The sequence goes on from CAXTNU010000003.1 coordinate 35,320, forward strand.
GGCACGGCGCTGTCGTCGGGCGCGGTCGCGACCAGCTCGAGCCCCGCCACGCGCCCGTCGCGCACCAGCACGCGCCGCGGCAGGGTGCAGGCGCGGAACTCGACCCCTTCGAGGCGCGCGAAGTCGATCTCGAAGTCGTAGGCGGTCATGCGCGCTTCGCCGCGTCGGTAGTACATCGTCACCGACGGCGCGCCCAGGCGCTTGGCGCAGGTCGCGGCGTCGATCGCGGTATTGCCGCCGCCGATTATCGCGACGTGCTTGCCGAGCGGGCCGGGTGTCGCGCCGCCCTTGGCGATGCGGATGAAGTCGAGCGCGTCCCAGACGCCTGCCGCGTCCTCGCCGGGGATGCCGAGGCGTGGCACGCGGCCCATCCCGCAGGCCAGCACGACCGCGTCGTACTCAGCGACCAGCGCATCGGCGGCGACCACGGCACCGCGCGCGGTGCCGGCCGTCTCGCCCGCCGTGACGGGCTCGCCGACGGTGACGCCGCAGCGGATCTCGACCCCCAGCGCGCGCACCTGCTCGGCTTCCCAGAGCGCGATCGCGGCCGGCAGGCGGAACGGGACGATGCCGTAGGTGTCGAGACCCCCGGGCTCGGGATCGCGCTCGAACACGGTCACCGCGTGGCCCAGGCGAGCCAGCTCGCGCGCGGCGGAGAGGCCGGCCGGTCCCGAGCCCACCACCGCCACCCGCTTGCCGGTCGGCGGGCCGGGCGCGAACAGCGTCGCGCCGCTCGCGATGGCCCAGTCGGTGGCGTAGCGCTGCAGGTCGCCGATGCGGATCGGGCTGGCGTCGGCGGCGTACACGCAGGCGCCCTCGCAGAGCTGATCGGTCGGGCAGACCCGGGCGCAGCTCGCGCCGACCGGGTTGGCGTCCATGATCGCGCGCGCGCTGCCGAGCAGATCGCCGCTGCCGATCAGGCCGATGAAGCGCGGCACGTCGATTCCGGTCGGGCACGCGCGCACGCACGGCGCGTCATAGCAGTTGAGGCACCGATTGGCCTCGACGCGCACGTCGAGCAAGGAGAGCCGCTTCGCCAGCGGCGGACCGAGCCTGTCGTGCATTCCCCCTCCGATCCGAGACGCGGGGACTTCCCCACGCCCGTTCGCCGCCCTTGTGCGGGGAATCGCAGCCGTGCGGTCCAAGCGCGAGCGCATGAGAGCCGTTCGCCTCCACGAGATCGACCGTGACGCCGGTCCCACGAAGTTCCGCGTCGAGCAGGTCGAGGACCCCGCGCCCGCCGCGGGCGAGATCCTGGTCAAGATCGCGCGCGCGGCGTTCAACCGGCGCGACGTGTTCATCTCGCAGGGGCTCTACCCGGGGATCGTGATGCCGTGCATCCCGGGCTCCGACGGCGCCGGCACGGTGGCGGCGCACGGCGAGGGCGCGCGGGGGCCGGCGGTCGGCACCCGGGTCGTGATCGACCCGACCCTGGGCTGGGGCGAGAATCCGCGCATCTGGCGCAAGAGCGCCCAAGTGCTCGGGATGCCGCACCAGGGAACCTTCGCCGAGTACATCGCCGTGCCGGCCGAGAACGTCCACCCCGCGCCGGCCTCGCTCAGCGACGAGGAGGCGGCGGCGATCCCGCTGGGCGGCGTGACCGCGTACCGCGCGCTGGTCACCCGCGGCGGCTGCACCAAGGGCGACGTGGTGCTGCTCCCCGGCATCGGCAGCGGCGTGCAATCGTTCGCGCTCCTGTTCGCGAAGAAGCTCGGGGCAAAGGTGATCGTGACGTCGTCCAGCGACGAGAAGCTGGAGCGCGCGACGGCGATGGGCGCCGACGTGGCGATCAACTACAAGACCAGCGAGAAGTGGGAGAAGGAAGTCGGCGCGGTCGACGGCGGCCCGAGCCTGATCGTCGACTCGGCCGGCGGCGACACGTTCGCCAAGGCGCTCAACGCCGCGCGCTACGGTGCTCGCGTGGTGACCTACGGCGGCACCACGGGCGACGCGAAGATCCGCATGTTCTCGCTGTTCTGGAAGCAGCTCGACGTGATGGGCTCGTCGATGGGCTCGCCCGCCGACTTCGCGGCGATGCTGGCGCTGTTCGACGGCTCGCTCAAACCTGCGGTGGACGCGGTCTACGCGCTGGACGACGTCGCGCAAGCGGCCGAAAAGGTGAACGCGGGCGAGCAGTTCGGCAAAGTCGTGCTGGCGGTAAGCTGAGGAAGAACGCCGTACATCTGGTCGTGGCCCGAGCCGCGCGCTATGGCGCATTATTCTCAATGGTATGGAGGTCGTGATGCATTCCGGAAGTGATCGATCGGACACGAACAAAAGCGGCGACTGGCTGGCATTCGCACAGCGTGTCGCCGAGCTTGCTCGCCGTGGCCTCAAGGCGCAGCGTGACCGGGAACGGGCCGAGCCGGCCAGCCGCGGGAGCCGGCCACCATCACGCTGACCATCGTCGGCGGCGCGAACGGGGCTGGGAAGAGTTCCCTCACCGCTTGGGCAGCGCGCGAGCTGCTGCCGCCCGATGTGACGCTGGTCGACCCGGACGCCATCGCACGCAAGGGCCGCGTTAGTGCGGTCGGCGGCGGCCGTGCGGCGCTCGCGCTCATCGATGCGACGATAGCACGGTGCGGCAACCTGTTGATCGAAACGACGCTCGCAGGACGCAACGCTTTTCGGTATGTCGCCGCAGCGCGAGGCGCTGGTTACTCCACGCAGCTTTTGTATATCGGTACGGAGACTGTCGAAATCAATCTCCACCGGGTTCGAGAACGCGTCGCGCGAGGCGGGCATGGCGTACCTGAAGCCGATATCCGTCGGCGCTGGCAGCGCAGCCTGACGGCCCTGCCTTCCGTGCTAGCCGAAGTCGACCGTGGAATTCTCTTTGACAACTCCAGCGATGAAGGCTTCGATCTCGTGGCGACTGCGGAGAACGGTCGGGTCGATCTTCTAGCGCCGCTTCGACTATGGGCGAATAATGCGCTCGTGCGATATCAAGCGCTCGTGTGAACGCGTAGCTGTCTCTCGTGCAGAACCGTTTAGGCTTGCAGCGGGGCGGCGCTTCCGATCGGGTCGTAGTTCGCCTGGCGGAACAGGTCCTGGCCCTCTCTGCCGGCGAGGAACGCGACGAAGGCCGCGGCCTGCTGCGGGTGCGCGGCGTCGTTGAGGATCGTGGCGTAGTAGACCAGCGGCTCGGGGTGATACGTTTTTCCGCTCAGCGTGAGCGCGGCTTTTTCGTAGTCGGTGTGGCGGCGGTCGTCGCTCAGGTCGATCTGCGCCGGCAGCGCCACGTAGGGCAGGCCGAACGCGGCCGGCTGCAGGCGGTAGGCGGAGGCCGCGTCGAGCTCGCCGCTCTGGAGCCGCGCCTCGACGGTCGGCTCCTCGAAGATCTGGCTGGGGTTCTGATCGGGGCCGAGGATGCGCTGGGCCAGGTCGGGCTGATCGTAATACGTTGCGGCGAGCTGCATCACGAAGATGATGTTGCGGCCTTGCGGATCGGTGACGGGATCGGTCCGGCCGAAGCGCGTGCCGGGCGTCTCCAGCACGCGCCACCAGGGCGCGGCGCCGCGCTTGCCGGCGGCGCCGAGCTGCGCCGCGACCGGGCTCTTGGGGCTGTAGGCGATCACCATCGACGTCCGCGCGACCGGCACGGCGGTCTTGGCCTTGCCCGCCGCGAGCACGGTGCGGATCGGGCTCGCGGTGACCGAGACGAACACGTCGGGCCGCAGGCCGCCGCTCACGATCAAGTTGGCCAGCGCGTTGGAACCCTGCGCGCGCCCTTGGAACGCGACGCCCAGCCGCCGCTCGACGGCGGCCTTCACCGGGCCCTCCATCAGCGACGTCATCGAGCCGGCGTAAGCGACGTCCAGCGGCGTGCTCTGGGCGAGCGCGCGGCCCGGAACCGCCGGGAGCGCGGCGGCCGTCGCGAGCGCGGCGCCGGTGCGAAGCCAACTGGAGCGCGTCTGGGTCACGGTGGCCTTTCTGCGGATCGAGCCGCTCGCTATGTTCGAGCGGATATAGCGCATACGGATTCGGCGCGACCTTTCCTCTCGCCGCGAGCGCGGGTCCGGGTGCGGGTGCTCGTCGAAGGACGGCGCATGAAGCTACCGGCACGCCGCGTGCTCGCCGCGGTCCTCGTCCTGGCGATGCCGCTTCCCGCCGTCGCGCAAGCCGTTGCCGGACCGAGCGCGAGCCCGCTGCCCGGGGTCTCGGTCGTGCTCGCGCCGGACTCGCTGCGCGACTTGCCGCGCCGCACCGTCACCGTGACCGACGAGCACGGCACCAGCGCGACGTACGCCGGCGCCGACGTCGAAGCCGTTCTCGCCCGCGCCGGCGCGACCGCCGGCTCGGCGATGCGCGGTCCGGCGCTGGCGCAGTACGTCGTCGTGCGCGGGGCCGACGGCTATCGCGCCGTCTTCGCCCTGGCCGAGCTGGACCCGGGGTTCACCGATCGCGTCGTGCTGCTCGCCGACCGGCGCGACGGCCAGCCGCTGCCGGCCAGGCTCGGCCCGTACCAGGTCGTCGTTCCCGGTGAGAAGCGCAACGCGCGCTGGGTTCGCAACGTCGTGGAAATCGATATCCGCTCCGCTCCCTGAAGGAGGACGCTCGTGCAGATCAGCGCTCGCAACCAGTTGCCGGGAACGGTGGTGTCGACCAAGCTCGGCACCATCATGGCCGAGGTCGTCGTGGAGGTCGACCCGGCGACGATCGTCGCCGCCATCACGCGCGGCTCGGTCGAGGCGCTCGGGCTCAAAGAGGGCGACCGCGTGCGCGTCATCGTCAAAGCGACCGAGGTGATGATCGCCAAGGAGTGAGTGCCGCTGGTCAGCGCTGCTTCGCCGGGCGCTTGCGCGCGGCGCGCTCGAGCGCGGCGACGTGCCGCCCGCCCCGCTCGCGGACGATCGTCTCGAGCGCGCGGTAGTCGCGGATCACCGCGCGCCCGAGCGCCGTCAGCACGGTGCCGCCGCCGTTGCGGCCGCCGGGCTGCTTGGCGACCAGCGGCCGGCTGAACGTCCCGTTCAGCTCGTCGACCAGCGTCCAGGCGCGCCGGTAGGACATCCGCATCTCCCGGCCGGCGGCCGAGATCGAGCCTTGCGCGGCGATGCGCTCCAGCAGCTCGATCTTGCCGGGTCCGATCGCGACCGACTCATCGAACACGATGCGAAACGAGATTCTGGCCATGGTGTCGCAGGCATACGCCGCGCGAGCGGACCGCCCCCCGATGGTCAGCGCGGAATGACGGCGGTCGCCTCGATCTCGACTTTCGCTTCGTCCTCGAGCAGCGCGGCGACGGCGACGACGGACATCGCCGGGAAATGCCGCCCCAGCACCTCGCGGTACGCCGCCCCGATCTCGCGCTGCGCCGCGAGGTACTCGTGCTTGTCGGTCACGTACCAGGTCAGGCGCGCGATGTGCTCGGGCCGGCCGCCGGCCTCGGCCAGCACGGCCACGATGTTGCGCAGCGCCTGGCGCACCTGGCCGGCGATGGCGCCGCTCGCGAACCGGCCCCGCTCGTCCCAGCCGATCTGGCCGCTGACGGAGACGATCGTGCCGTCGGCGCTCACGCCGGCGGAGTAGCCCTTCGGGCGCGGCCAGTCCGGCGGCTGCAAGATCGTCACGCGCTCGCCTCGCCGCGCAGCTTGAAGCGCTGCAGCTTGCCGGTCTGCGTGCGCGGGAGCGCATCGACGAACTCGATCGCGCGCGGATATTTGTACGGCGCGATCCGCGCCTTGACGAAGTCCTGGAGCTCGGCCGCGAGCACCGCACGGTCCCTATCGGGATCGGCAGCGCTAGCTTCCGCGCTCGCATTCGTGCCGGCGTCGCGCAGCACGACGAAGGCTTTGACGATGTGACCGCGGTCTTCGTCGGGGTGGGCGACCACGGCGCATTCCAGCACGCGGGGGTGTTCCAGGAGCGCACCTTCGACTTCGGGGCCGGCGATGTTGTAGCCGGCCGAGATGATCATGTCGTCGGTGCGGGCCTGGTACCAGAAGTAGCCGTCCTCGTCCATCAGGTAGGCGTCGCCGGTGACGTTCCAGCCGTGCTGGACGTAGTCGCGCTGGCGCGGGTCGGCCAGGTAGCGGCAGCCGGTGGGGCCCTTCACCGCCAGGCGGCCGACGCTGCCGGGCGGGAGCGGGCGGCCCTCGTCGTCGAGCACGCAGGCGGCGTAGCCCGGCACCGGCGTGCCGGTCGCGCCGGGACGGATCGCGTCGCCGGCCGCGGCGATGAAGATGTGCAGCATCTCGGTCGAGCCGATGCCGTCGATGATGCGCACGCCGGTCGCGTTCTCCCAGGCGGTGCGGGTACCGACCGGGAGCGTCTCGCCGGCCGACACGCAGGCCCGCAAGCTGCGGATCGCCTCGCGGCGGACGAGCGGCGTCATCGCGCGGTACGAGGTCGGCGCGGTGAAGCAGACCGTCGCGCCGTACTCCTCGATCGCGGCCAGCAGCGTCTCGGGCGCCGGCTTCTCCAGCAGCAGGGTCGACGCGCCGGCGCGCAGCGGGAACAGCAGCGCGCCGCCCAGGCCGTAGGTGAACGCCAGCGGCGGCGTGCCGACGAACACGTCGTCGCACGTCGGAGCGAACGACGAGGGCGGGAAGGTGTCGCACGTCGCCAGCACGTCGCGGTGGAAGTGCATCGTGCCCTTCGGGCGGCCGGTGGTGCCCGAGGTGAACGCGATCATGCACACGTCGTCGGACGCGGTCGCGACGGGTGTGAACGGGGCCGCGCTCTGGCGCGCCATGCGCGCGCCGAGGCCGTCGGGTGCGTCGGTGTGGGTGAGCACGATGTGGCGCAAGGTGGGACAGGCCGGGCGCGCCGCCTCGAGGTCGTCGAGCAGGCGCGCGTCGCAGAGCGCGTGCGTCACCTCGGCCGCGCCGATCACGTCGGTCAGCTCTTTCGCGCGCAGCAGCGGCATGGTGGTGACGACGACCAGGCCGGCTTTCACCGCGGCCAGCCAGCCCGCGGCCATCACGTCGTTGTTGAAGCCGCGCAGCAAGAGCCGGTTGCCGGGCACCAGGCCCAGCTCGTCGCGCAGCGCGTGCGCGATGCGGTTCACCTCGGCCAGCAGCTCGGCGTACGTCACGCGGCGCTGCGGGGTGACGATCGCCGGGCGCTCGCCCAGGCCGCGCGCGACGGTCGCGTCGAGCAGCTCCGCCGCGCAGTTCAGCGTCTCGGGATACCGCAGCTCGGGCAGGCTGAACAGGAACTCCGGCCACTCGTCGCGCGGCGGGAGGTGGTCGCGCGCGAACGTATCGACGTGCGCGCTCACGCGAGCACCTGCCGGGCGATGATGAGCTGCTGCACTTCGCTCGCTCCTTCGTAGATGCGCAGGGCGCGGATCTCGCGGTACAGCCGCTCGGCGACCGTGCCGCGCCGCACGCCCAGCGCGCCGTGGATCTGGACGTTGCGGTCGATCACGCGCTGGGCGGTCTCGGTCGCGGTGAGCTTGGCCATCGCGGCCTCGCGGGTGGTCGGCGCGCCCTGCACGTCGCGCACCCAGGCGGCGCGGTAGGTCAAGAGCGCGCTGGCGTCGATGCCGGTCGCCATCTCGGCCAGCGCCGCCTGGGTGAGCTGCAGGTCGGCCAGCGGGGCGCCGAAGATCGTGCGGCCTTTCGCGCGCGCGAGCGCTTCGTCGAAGGCGCGCCGGGCCAGGCCCAGCGCGGCCGCCGCGACGCTGGCGCGGAAGATGTCCAGCGAACGCATCGCCAGCTTGAAGCCCTCGCCGCCCGCGCCGAGCCGGCGGGTGGCCGGGATGCGGCAGTCGGTGAAGCGCAGCGCCGCGAGCGGGTGCGGCGCGATCAGGTCGATCCGCTCGGCGACCTCCAGCCCCGGGGTGTCGGCGTCGATCACGAACGCGCTGATGCCGCGGCTGCCGGGCGCCTCGCCCGTGCGCGCGAACACGACGTAGAAGTCCGCGATGCCGCCGTTCGAGATCCAGGTCTTCTCGCCGGCGAGCACGTAGTCGTCGCGGTCGCGCTCGGCCCGCATCGTCAACGCCGCGACGTCCGAGCCGGCGTCGCGCTCGGAC
>CAXTNU010000004.1:0-12982 GCA_964245595.1 uncultured bacterium
GCTCGAGGCGGCGGGCCGGCGCGTCTGCGCCGCGACCGAGAGCGTCGCCGGGCGCGACCGCTCGGCGCTCGAATCGGCCGGCTTCCGGCTCGTGGATTACTATTTCTTAGCCGCCCCCAAGCGCTGAACCGCGGCGGCCGCGGTGCTAGTCGGGCTGGCTGGCGGCGCTGAGCCATATCCCAGCCGGCTGGGGCGGCGGCGCCGCACCGCTCGCCGTCACGGCGGCAAGATCGCCGCGATCTCCGCCTCGCCGTAGCCCGCTTCGCGCAGGATCTCCGCGCCGTGCTCGTTCAGGCGCGGAGCGGGCCCGCGCGGGTCAGCACCGAGCGCGCTGCCCTGCACGGGCCGGCCCACGACGCGCACCCCTCCTTCGCTGGGGTGCTCGGTAGTGTCCCAAAAGGTCGCCGCGAGCTGCGGGTCCGCAACCAAATCCTCAACGTCGGACAAGGGGCCGACCGGGATGTCCGCCGCTTCGAGCGCGCTCAGCCATTCCGCGGTCGGGCGGCGCGCGACGAGCTCGGCCACCGCGCCGTAGGCGAAGTCGTAGTCGGTGCGGCGCACGGCCGGATCGCTCAGGCGCGGGTCGGCCTGGAAGCGCGCGCGCTCGCCGACCAAATCGAAGAAGCGCGCCCAGTGCTTCTCGGTGTAGAGCAGCATGCAGACGTAGCCGTCGCTGGTGCGCAGCGGGCGCCGGTTCGGGGTGAGGATGCGCTCGTAGCCGACCGGGCCGGCGGGCGGGTCGAACAGCAGCCCGCCGAGGTGATCGCTGAGCACCAGCTCGGCCATCGTCTCGAACATCGGGATCTCGAGCGCTTGGCCCGCGCCGGTGCGCTCGCGCTGGTAGAGCGCGGCGAGCACCGCGTGCGCGGCGTTCGTGCCGGTGATCCGGTCGGCCAGCAGCTCGGGCGCGTAGCGCGGCTCGCCCCCGTCGACCCGCCGGAACAGCGCCGCCATCCCGGCCACCCCTTGCACGAGATCGTCGTAGGCCGGCCGCGCCGCGTACGGGCCGCGCTGGTCGAACCCGACCAGGCTGGTGTAGACCAGGCGCGGATTGACCGCCGCGACGTCGGCGTAGCCCAGCCCCAGGCGCGCCATCGCGGCCGGGCGGATGTTGTGGATCAGCACGTCGGCGCTCGCGCACAGGCGCAGCAGCGCGGCCCGCGCCTGCGGGCGCTTGAGGTCGAGCGCGATGCTGCGCTTGCCGCGGTTCATGAACAGGAACAGCGATCCCATCCCGGGATGGCGGGCCGGGCCGGCGTGGCGCATCACGTCGCCGGCGGGCGGCTCGACCTTGATCACCTCGGCCCCGTAGCCGGCCAGGATGTGGGTCGTCCAGGGCCCCATCACCACGGTCGAGAGGTCGAGGACGCGGATGCCGGCCAGCGGCCCGCCCGGCGGTGCGTGGTTCGCGCTCATGCGAGCCGTCTTCACCGCGCGGGCGCGCGGCCTCTACTGCTGGGCGCGCTGCAGGGCGTAGAAGCGGGCCGCGATCAGGGCGGTGTAGGCGCTGGTGAAGCCGCCGATCGCGAACGAGGACACCAGGTTCACCAGCGGCAGGTGGATCATCAGCGCGTTGGCCATCTGCCCCGCCAGCGCGACGCCCAGCATCACCGCGAATGCGATCGCGCTGGTCTGCCAATCCGAGCGCACCAGGCGGTACGACGCGCCGAGCGCGGCGAAGCCGCTCTCGCCGCCCAGCACGATCGCCGGCAGCGCGTACATGGTCAGGTAGCCCAGCGCGAGCAGCAGCACCAGGCCGATTCCGACGATGGACAAGATCGCCGGGACGATCGCCAGCGCGCCGATCGCGATTCCCACGACGAGCAGGTCGGGCAGCTTGCGCAGCACCACGCCGAAGGCGCGCCCGAAGTCCGGCGCGCGTCCTTCCCAGGCGTCTTCGGCCGCGACGACGGTCAGCGCGTTGGCGACGAACAGCAGCAGCAGCAAGAGCGGCAGGGCCAGCAGCAGCGAGAGCGATCCCAGGCCCACCAGCGCGCCCAGCGGCTGGCCGGCGCCGCCGTTGGCGGCGAGCACGCCCGCTCCGACCAGCCCGGCGACGACCGAGAAGATCACGAACACCATGAAGATCGTGAAGAGCAGCGAGGCCACCGCCGGCGGGATGGCCAGCACCCAGTGGCGCTGCAGCAGCGCGAACGCGCGCTGCAGTTCGGCCCCGGCGTCGATGCGCGTGCGGACGAGCATGAGACCCTCCTGTGCGGCCCAGCGGCCTGCTCGCGAGCATACCGCGCCGGGCGGCGCCGGGTTACAGCCGCACTCGCGCGCCGGCCCCGTCCGCGCTCACTCCAGGCGCGACTCGGCCAGGTCGATGTCCCACTCCAGGCTGCGGTAGGCCGCGTCGCTGATCTCGCCGCCGCGGCGCAGCGCGCTCAATGCGCGGCGCTCGGCGGCGTAGGCCGCGCGGCGCAGGCGCCGCTCGACCTCGTGCTGCCGCTCGTCGCCGTTCGCGCCGGCGCCGTCGAGGTGGGCGGCGTAGTGCGTCGCGCGCTGCTCGTAGTCGGCATGGATGCGGCCGGCGACCTCCCACTCCGCGGGCGTCGCGAAGCTCGGCTCGAGCGAGCGCAGGTGATCGCGCGCCGCTTCGGCGGTGCGCACCTTCGCCAGCGCGACGAAGCGCGCGCCGTCGTCGTCCGGGTCGCGGATGCCGAAGCGCCGGATCAGGACCGGCAGGAGCAGCCCTTCGCCGACCAGCGTCACCAGGATCACGACGAAGGTGACGAACAGGATCAAGTCGCGGCCCGGGAACGGCGCGCCGCTCGCGGTGCGCTCGGGCAGCGCCAGCGCGGCGGCGAGCGAGACGATGCCGCGCATGCCGGCCAGGCTCAGCACGACGGTCCACGTCCGGGGCGGATCGGGCCCCTCGCGCTCGCGCACTCTGGGAAACAGCCGGCGCCGCCCGTACGCGACCGGGAACACCCAGGCGAAGCGGACCGCGATCACGACCAGCGCGATCGCCACGCCCCAGCCGACGTAGGTCGCCAGCGGCCGGTCGTGCAGCGCGCCGACGATTCCGCGCAGCTGCAGCCCGATCAGCACGAACGCCGCGCCGTTGAAGACGAAGAACAGCAGGCTCCAGACGCTGGCCGTGGCGATGCGCGCGTAGGCATCGAAGATCTGCGACGACTTGCGGCTCAGGTAGATGCCGCCGGTCAGCGCCGCCAGCACGCCCGAAGCGCCCAGCGCGTCGGCCGGCACGTAGAGCGCGAACGGCGTCACCAGCGACATGGAGACCGCGATCGTCTCGTCCGAGAGCCCCGACTTGCTGACCGCCGCCATCAGTTTCGCGATCAGCCAAGCGATGGCCAGGCCCAGCGCGACCCCGCCGATCGCGACGTAGAAGAACTGCGCGGTCGCGGCCAGCAGCGAGAACGCCCCGGTCGCGACCGCGATCACCGCGAACTTGTAGATCACCAGGCCGCTGGCGTCGTTGATCAGGCTCTCGCCGCCGATGATCGTGGCCAGCCGGCGCGGCAGGCCGACTTCTTCGGCGATGGCGTCGGTTGCCACCGCGTCGGTCGGCGAGAGGATCGCGCCCAGCACGAAGCCCAGCGCGAGGTCGATGCCCATCAGCCAGTGCGCGGCGAACGCCACCACCGTCGCGGTGAAGATCACCAGGCCGATCGCCAGCGAGAAGATCGGCTGCGCGTAGCGCTTGAAGGCGCGGTAGTCGGTGGTCCAGCCGTCGCCGAAGATCAGCGCCGGCAAGAACAGCAGGAACACCGTCCCGGGCGCGAGCTTCACGGTCGGCACGCCGGGAATCAGCGCCAGCACCAGCCCGCCGATCACGAACACGATCGGGTACGGCACGCGCAGCTGCTTGGCGGCCAGCGCCAGCGCGACGAGCCCCGCCAGCAGAACGGTCAAGAAGACGCCGGTCATGCCGCGCGAATCTCGGGCTTGCTCAACGCGATCCACAGCGCGACCGCGACCGCCGCCACTCCCGCGCCGACGAACGTCCAGCGCAGCTCGAACACCGCCGCCACCGCGCCGACCAGCAGCGAGCCCAGCGGCACCAGGCCGAGCAAGATCATGCCGTAGACCGAGAGCGCGCGCCCGCGCATGTCGTCCGGGGCGAGCGTCTGGAGCAGGATGTTCGAGGAGCCGATGAAGCTCAGCGTGGCCGCGCCGACGACCGTCAGGATCAGCGCGGCGGGCACGAACTGCGTGGTCAGGCCGAGCAGCCCGACCCCCGCCGACCCGACCACGCCCGAGACGATCCAGATCGTGCCGCGCCGCTCGCCGCCGGCCGCGGTGAAGAACGCGCCCAGGATCGCGCCCGCACCGGCGGCCGCCATCAGCCAGCCCAGCCCGCGCGCGTCGGTGTGCACCTCGTGCACCGCGTAGGCCGGCAGCAAGAAGTTGTAGGGCCGAATGGTGAGCGAGGTGACGATCAGCAGCAGGATCACCCAGCGCAGCACGGGGTGGCCGAACAAAAAGCGCACGCCCTCGACGATCGCCCCGACGACGTCGCCGCGCCGCGTGCTGCTGGGCGGCGCGGGCTTCATGAAGCTCAGCGCGATCACGACCGCGAGCGTGGTGAAGGCGTTGACCAAGAAGCACGGCGCGACGCCGATCCCGGCGATCAGCAGCCCGGCCAGCGGCGGGCCGACGACGCTGGGCGCGTTGAAGGCGACCGAGTTGAAGCCGATCGCGCCGCCGACGTACTCGCGCGGCACCATCAGCGGGACCCAGCTCTGGCGCGCCGGCGCGTCGAACGACTGCGTCGCGGCGGCCAAGCCGCTGGTGATCATCAGCGTCCACAGCGGCGCGTGGTGGGTCGCGATCAGCACGAAGATCGCGAACGACAGCAGCGAGGTCGCGACGTTGGTCATCAGCAGCACGCGCCGGCGCGGGTAGCGGTCGGCCACCACGCCCGCGAACGGCGACAGCAGCAGGGCCGGCACCGCGCGCGCCGCACCGAGCAGGCCGATGTCGAGCGCGCCGACCCGCGCGTTGGGCGCCAGCGAGGCGACGTAGTAGCCCAGCGCCGTGAACTGCATCCAGGTGCCGAGGTTGGAGACCAGCAGGCCACCCCACAAGAGGCGGAAGTCGCGGAACCGGAACGCGCCGAAGAAGCCGGGCCGGCGATCGGGGACCCGCGGTTCGGCGGTGTTCACCCGCCCGCCGCGCGGACCGCGGCCGCGATCACGTCGCCGGCGCCGTCGACCCCGAAGCGCGCGGTGTCGACGACGAGGTGGTAGTTGCGCGCGTCGCCCCAGTTCACGCGGTAGTGTTCGCGCGCGTACTCCCGGCGCGCATCGTCGATCCGCCCGACCTCGGCCTTGGCCTTGGCCTCGCTCACGCGCAGCGACTCGGCGACGTGCGCGATCCGCCAGCCCAGCGGCGCGCTGATGAAGACGCGCACCACGTCGGCCCGCACGGCCAGGATCGCGCCCGCCATCCGGCCGATGATGACGACGTTACCGGCCTCGGCCGCCTCGCGCACCGCCAGCTCGATCCCGCGCTTGCGCTCGGCGATCAGGTCGTCGTCGCGCGAGGCCGCCGGCTGCGCGAGCTCGGGCAGCCCGCCGCCGAACTGTTCCATCACCCGCTCGCCGAAGCCGCGCGGGCGGTCGCCGACGCTCTCGACCACGTCGGGCGAGGTGCCCAGGCGAGTCGCGACCACGACGTCGAGCTCCTCGTCGAGCAGCCGGTATCCGAGCCGTTCCGCGGCGCGGCGCGAGACCGCCTGGCCGGCGGCTCCGTACGCGCGCGAGACCGTGACGATCATACGCGCAGCGGGACGCTGAACTCGACGATGCGGTCGGGCGGAATGCCCAGCGAGTCGGTGTACGGGTTGGCGTTGCGCATCATGTAGCCCAGCAGCCAGCGCCGCCAGCCCGGGAACGCGCCCTTGCCCTCGCGGGGCACGATGCGCGGGCGGGCCAGGAAGTAGTCCGCCTCCTCGAGCTCGATCTCGGGCGGGATCTGGGGCCGGCAGCGGGCCCAGATGTCGTCCACGTTGGGCGTCTCCATGAAGCCGTACATCGCGGTGACGCGGGTCAGGCGCGGCACGAGCTGCTCGATCTGCACGCGATCGGCCGGGTTGACGTACGGCCGCCGTTTGCTCAGGATCGTCAGCAGCACGACCTCTTCGTGCAGCATGCGCGACTTGAGCCAGTGGTGGCGCAGGACGAACGGGATGCCCTCGGGGTGCGGGGTGAGGAAGATCGCAGTGGAATCGGTCGTGTTGGCCGGCTGGCCGTCGACCTCGGCGATGAACTCCTCGATCGGCGTGGCCAGCTCCGAGAGCGCGATGGCCAGCCGGCGCCGGCCCGCGACCCAGGTCGTGAAGAGGGTGAAGATCACCGTCGCGATCCCCAGCGGCACGTAGCCGCCCTCCAAGAGCTTGGGCAGGTTGCCGATCAGGAACGCGCCGTCGATCGCGACGAACAGCGCGACCAGCGCGGCGATCGCCGGGATCGACCACTTCCAGCGGCCGCGCATCACCCAGCCGATCGCGATCGAGTCGGCCAGCATCGTCATCGTCACCGCCAGACCGTACGCGGTCCCCAGCCGGTCCGAGCTGCGGAAGGCGAGCACCAGCGCGACGCAGGCGACGGCCAGCGCGATGGTCACGAACGGCATGTAGATCTGGCCCTCGACCGATTTCGAGGTGTGCACGATCTTCAGGCGCGGCAGGTAGCCGAGCTGGACCGCCTGCTGGGTTAGCGAAAACGCGCCCGAGATCAGGGCCTGCGAGGCGATCACCGTCGCGGCGGTCGCGAGCACGATCATCGGCATCAGGGCCCATCCCGGGTAGAGCCCGTAGAACGGGTTGGCCAGCTTGCCCGGATCGATCAGCGTCAGCGCGCCTTGGCCGTAGTAGTTGAGCAGCAGCGCCGGAAACACCGCGGCGTACCAGGCCAGCCAGATCGGGCGCCGGCCGAAGTGGGCCAGGTCGGCGTACATCGCCTCGACCCCGGTCACGCACAGCACCACCGCGCCCAGCACCAGGATCGAGAACCAGCCGTTGTGGAGCAGGAAGCCGACCGCGTGGGCCGGGTTGAGCGCGACGAGGACGCGCGGGTCGTGCGCGATCGCGATCCCGCCCGCGACGCCCAGTACCAGGAACCACACCAGCATCACCGGCCCGAACACCGCGCCGATCTTGCCCGCGCCGCGCGACTGGACCGCGAACAGCGCGATCAGGATGCCGATCGTGATCGGCACGATGAACGGGGCCGCCGCGGGGGTCGCGACGGCCAGCCCCTCGACCGCGGAGAGGACCGAGATCGCCGGCGTGATCATGCCGTCGCCGAACACCATCCCGGCCGCGAACAGCAGCAGCAGCGCCAGGGCGTTGAGCGGCGCGGGGATGCCGACCCGGGTGCCGGGCCGGAGCTGCGCCAGCAGCGCGAAGGTGCCGCCCTCGCCGTCGTTGTCGGCCCGCAGCACGACGGTGGCGTACTTCAGGCAGACCACCAGGATCAGGGCCCAGGTGATCAGCGAGAGGATGCCCAGCACGTTCTCGGGCGTCGGCGCGAAGCCGTGGCCGCTGCCGAAGCACTGCTTGTAGGCGTACAGCGGGCTGGTCCCGATGTCGCCGAACACGACCCCCAGCGCCGCGAGCCCGAGCACCGGCAGCCCGGCGTGGGGGTCGGTCGGGCCGGGCTCGGACGAGCGCAGCCGGGCGATGCTGGGTTCGCTGGCCCGCCGGGCCGCGGCCGGGCCGGCGGTCGATGACTTCACAACTCGACCGTTACCCCGAGCTCGACCCGCCGCTCGGCGCGAATCCTCAAGTCGTCGGGCAGCGGGCGCGCGTTGCGCTGCAGGGTGACGAACAGCTCGCGCCGCCAGCCCGGCATGCCCTTGCCGGCCGGGGCCGCCTCGATCTTGGGGTCGGCGTAGAAGAACGAGGTGTCGTCGCGGTCGAGTTCCAGCCCGAACGCGCTGCAGGCCCGCAGGATCGGATCGATGCGGGGTGTCTCCATGTAACCGAAGCGGGCGGTGACCCGGATCAGCCGCAGCGACAGGCGCTCGACGAAAACCCGGTCGGTCTCGCTGTCGAGGTACGGGCTGGCGGCCCGGCCGATGTTGAGCAGCACGATCCGCTCCTCCAGCACCCGGTCGCGCACCCAGCGGTGGCGGGCCAGGAACGGCACGCCGCGCGGGTCGGGGGTAAGGAACACCATCGTCCCGTTGCTGCTCCCGACGCCGCTGGGGAGCTTGTCGATCACCTCGTCGACCGGGGTCTGCTGGGCGGCGAGCTCCCGGGTCAGCTTGCGGCGGCCTTCGAGCCAGGTCAGGCTCATCGTCACGACCACCAGGCTGATCCCGAGCGGTATGTAGCCGCCGCCGGGGATCTTGGGCAGCGAGGCGATCACGAAGCTCAGATCGATCGTGAGGAACAAGGCCACCAGCGGGGCGGTGAAGCGTCTGGGCCAGCCCAGTACGCGCGTGGTGACGACGTAGAAGGCGATCGAGGTGCAGAGCATGGTGCCGGTCAGCGCCAGCCCGTACGCCGACGCCAGCTTGGCGCTGGAGCCGAAGGTGATCACCAGCAGCGCGCAGCCGACCGCCAGCAGACGGTTGATCGAGGGCACGTAGACCTGGCCCTTGTGGTGGTGCGAGGTATGGCGGACCAGCACCCGCGGCGCGAGGTTGAGCGCGATGGCCTGTTCGACCAGCGTGAAGGTGCCCGAGATCAGGGCCTGCGAGGCGATCACGGTCGCGATCGTCGCCAGCACCACCAGCGGGAGCAGCGCCCAGGCCGGGGCGAGGGTGAAGAACGGGTTCTGCAGCGCGCGCGGGTCGGCCAGCAGCTTCGCGCCCTGCCCGAAATAGTTCAGCACCAGGGCCGGGAAGACCAGCAGGTACCAGCCCAGCGCGATCGGCTTGTAGCCGAAGTGCGAGAGGTCGGCGTAGAGCGCCTCGACCCCGGTGATCGCCAGCACCACGCCACCCAGGATGGTGAAGCCGGTCCAGCCGTTGCGGGCCGCGTACGCCACCGCGTGGATGGGGTTGAGCGCCGCGAACACCTCGGGATGGGCCAGGATCGGAAACAGCCCGAGCACCCCGATCACCACGAACCAGACGAACATCACCGGCCCGAAGAGCCGCCCGACCCCCTCGGTGCCCGCGCGCTGGAGGGCGAAGAACCCGACGATCACCACCAGCGCGATCGGCACGATGTACGGCTGGAACGCCGACGAGACGAGGCTGATGCCCTCGACGGCGGAGAGCACCGAGATCGCCGGCGTGATCACCCCGTCGCCGAGCAGCATCGTCGAGCCGATGATCAGCACGGTGGTCAGCACGCCCGAGCCGATCAGCGCGCCGAAGGCGCGCGGCGGCGAGGCCAGCGCCAGCAGCGCGAGGATGCCGCCCTCGCCATCGTGGTTGACCCGCATGATGAAGCCGACGTACTTGAGGCAGACCACCAGCGCCAGGGCCCAGAACAGCAGCGAGCAGATGCCCAGCACGTTGTGCAGGTCCGGCTTCGCACCGGCCATCAGGAAGCACGTCCGCAGCGTGTAGAGCGGGCTGGTCCCGATGTCCCCGAACACGATCCCCAGCGCGGCGATCACCAAGGCGACGGGCAGGCGGGACGTACGGGGGGCGCTCACGGCCGAGGCGGTCACGGTCTCCCTTCTGCCCCGTCGCACGCCGCAATCCCCTTGGGCCATCTTTCCTAGCCCCGGCGGCGTCACCCGGCGCGGAGGGCGGCCTCCGCCCGGCACAAAGAGGTGGGCCGATGGACATCCGCATCCGGCCCGCCGTGCCGGCCGACGTCCCCGCGCTGCGGGCGCTGATCCAGGCCTCCGTGCGCGTCCTGCACGCGCCGGACTACACGCCGGCGCAGATCGAAGGCGCGCTGGCGTCGGTCTACGACGTGGACAGCCAGCTGATCGCGGACGGCAGCTATTTCGTGGCCGAGATGGAGGAGCCGCCACGGATCGTCGCCTGCGGCGGCTGGAGCAAGCACGCCACCCTCTACGGCGGCGACAACTTCGCCGGGCGCGCGGACGACCTGCTCGACCCGGCCCGCGACGCGGCCAAGATCCGGGCCTTCTTCGTCGACCCCGACCGCACGCGCAGCGGCATCGGCAGCCTGGTCCTGGCCGCCTGCGAGCGCGGTGCGCTCGAGGCCGGCTTCACCCGGCTGGAGATGGGCGCGACCCTGACCGGGGTGCCGTTCTACGCCCGCCACGGCTACGCGGCGCTGGAGCGGGCCGATACGCTGATGCCCAACGGCGAGACCCTGCCCATCGTGCGCATGGCGAAGCAGGTCTAGCGGCGAAGCTATATCGACGTATGCCGATCATTGAGACGCGAGAGCTCCGCAAGGTCTTCCGCTCGCTCGTGCGGCAGCCCGGGGTGGCCGGCACGCTGCGGACGCTGTTCTCGCGCGACTACGAGGACAAGGTCGCGGTCGAGGGCGTCACGATGGCGCTCGACGAGGGCGAGCTGGTCGGCTACATCGGTCCCAACGGGGCCGGCAAGTCGACCACGATCAAGATGCTGACCGGCATCCTGGTCCCGACCTCGGGCTCGATCAAGGTCGCCGGCCTGGTGCCGCACGAGCGGCGCAAGGCCAATGCCCGCAACATCGGGGTCGTGTTCGGCCAGCGCTCGCAGCTCTACTGGGATCTCCCGCTGATCGAGTCGTTCGAGCTGCTGCGCGCGATCTACGGCGTCTCGGCCGAGCGCTACCGGGCCAACCTCGAGCACTTCACCGACGTGCTCGACATGGGGCCGTTCCTGCGGACGCCGGTGCGCCAGCTCTCGCTGGGCCAGCGCATGCGGGGCGACTTCGCGGCCGCGATGATGCACGACCCGCGGGTCGTCTTCCTCGACGAGCCGACGATCGGCCTGGACCTGGTGGCAAAAGAAGCGATCCGCGAGTTCGTGGCCCAGGTGAACCGCGAGCGCGGCACGACCTTCATCCTGACCACGCACGACCTGGCCGACGTCGAGCGGCTCTGCCGCCGGATCGTTCTGATCGACCGGGGCACGCTGGTGTACGACGGCGAGATCGAGCACCTGCGCGACCGCTACGGCACCCACCGCACGCTGGTCGTGACGCTCTCGCGCCCGGCCGCCGAGGTGAGCGTGCCGGGCGCCGAGCTGATCTCGCACGAGGGCGAGGTGGTGCGGCTGCGCTTCGACCGCGACGCGACCTCGGCCGAGGCGCTGATCCGCAGCGTCGCCGAGCGCTACGGCATCCAAGACCTGACCATCGAGGAGCCCGAGCTGGAGTCGATCATCCGCCGCATCTACGTCGAGGGCTACAGCGCCGCGTGACCTTCGCCGCCCTCGCCGCCCCCTACGCCGCCTTCGCCGCCAAAGCGTTCTCGCGCGAGGCGACCTACCGGATGGAGGTCTTCACCAACGTCGGCTCGCTGCTGCTGCGGCTGTACTTGATGAAGTCGGTCTGGGACGCGCTGTACGCGCAGAACGCCGCCCCGGCCGGGGTGCCGCTGCACGCCGTGCTGACCTACACCTCGGTCGCGCTGCTCATGTCGCTGGTGCTGGAGATCGACGGCACGCGCGCGATCCGCGACAAGGTGCGCGAGGGCACGATCGCGACCGACCTGATGAAGCCGATCTCGCTCCCGCTCTACTTCTTCAGCGACGGGGTCGGGATGACGCTGCTGCACGCGGTGATGATCGTGCCCGCGCTGGTCCTCTCGCTGTTCATCGTGCGGATCGACGTGCCCGCGCCGCCCGCGCTGGCCGCGTTCGCCTTGAGCTTCGCGCTCGGCTACCTGGTCAACTTCGCGCTGAACTTCTGCATGAACCTGGTCGCGTTCTGGACGCTGGAGACGTTCGCCGTGCAGGCCATGGTGCGCTGGATCAGCGACCTGCTCGGCGGCCAGATCATTCCGCTCGTGTTCTTCCCCGGCGCGCTGCAGAAGATCGTGCTCGCGCTGCCGTTCGCGGCGGTCTACTCCACCCCGCTGCTGATCTACCTGGGAACGATCCCGCCCTCGCGCTACCTCGTCGCGATGGCCGTGCAGCTGGGCTGGTTCGTCGTCTTCGCCGCGCTCGCGGCGGTCATCTGGCGCGCGGCGCAGCGCCGGGTCGTGGTGCAGGGCGGCTGACCGGATCGCTTGCCCAATCTGACTCAACTGTGGGCAACGAGCCGGCGAACGCTCGGCTAAGGCGACTCGAATACGCCGTGCCCACCGATTCGCCGCCAGCGGATCGCGAGTTCACCCTCGATGTCTACGTATTCGAAAGTCGCGCGACCGTCCGGACCGCTGAAGGACCAGGTCATCTCCCATATGCCGGGCGCGCCTTCGACGTCCTTGATGCGGAGGTTCTTCGGCCACCGCAAGCGGTTCGAGCTTCCCGATGCGAGGTGCGCTTCGTATGCCGCGTTGAGCTTGCGCACCGCCGTCTTGAAGAGGGTCTTCTCGCGCTCGTTCAGGCCGGCGAAGTCCGCGAGAAACGACTGGGTTCGTTCGTACTTCAGTGCTGATCCAGTTCGCCTAAGAAATCGTCCGCCGAGTTGAATCGTACGACCCGGCCGGCGGCAACGTCCGCGTCGGCTTCGCGCTCCATCTTCTGCCAGCGCTCCGACCAAAACCACGCCTGAGCGGCATCGACCGTGTGCTGCGGGATCAACTCGAAACCGCCGCCTGCGCGAGGCCTGAGCTCGTAGATGCTGGCGTCCCGGTATGGCTTTGGAAGGGTGATCGTTCCCCGGTCCGAGACTTCCACCAGAATCTTTCGTGGTTTGCCGACCATGATTTAGTTATACCGGAATTGCAGCATTTCTGCAATACTGCAGGGGAGGTGCCGCCGTGCATGGTTGGGCCAGCGGCGGGCCGCCCTCCCGTAACCGCTGAATCAGGGCGCGTGCTCGAACCCGTTACCCTGCGCGCCGGCGCGCTCGTGCTGCGCCCGCTGACCCCGGCCGACGAAGGGCCGATCGCCGCGGCCGCGCCGCCCGTAGCCCACCCGGTACACGACCACCCCGGCCGAGGTCGATGCGACCAAGGCCGCCAAGCTCGCC
>CAXTNU010000004.1:12992-26918 GCA_964245595.1 uncultured bacterium
AAGCTCACCTTCGCGGGCATCGAGAAGGAGATCGCGGGGCTGGCGGGCCGCGCCGCCGGGACGATGCTGCCGTTCGTCGCCGAGCTGGACGGGCGGATCGTCGGCTCGACGCGCTACGGCGAGATTCGCGAAGCGGACTGCGGGCTGGAGATCGGCTGGACCTGGTACCTGCCGGAATACCGGGGGACGTGGGTCAACCCGGCCGCCAAGCGGGCCCTGCTCGCCCACGCCTTCGAGCGGCTGGGCATGCTGCGCGTGCAGCTCAAGTGCGACGCGCGCAATATCCCCTCGCAGCGCGCGATCGAAAGGCTGGGCGCGGTCCGCGAGGGCATCATGCGCATGCACCTGCGCCTCCCCGACGGCTTCCAGCGCGACACCGTGATGTACTCGATCGTCGCCCCCGAGTGGCCCGCCGTGCGCGCCCGCTTGGACGAGCGGCTCAGCGGCTCGCCGGGCGCGTGACGAGCGCGGTCGCGATGCTTTCGCGCGCCGGGAGCCGGAGCGCGTCGCTGCGCTCGCCCAGATAGCGCCGCGCGAGCGCCGGCGAAAGCAGCGTGACTTCGCCGAAGCCCAGCTCGCGCAGCATCGGTTCGACCGCCGCCGGTTCCAACCGGGTCAGCAGCGGCTCTCCGATCTCGGCGACACGCCGCTCCAGCTCGGCGCTGCCGCCGGGCGCGGTGAACGTGAACGCGATCTCGCTCCCGGCCGGCAACCCGGCGACGAACCGGAACACGGCCTCGACCGCGTCGTGCGTCAGGTACACCATTACGCCCAGCCACGAGAAGAACGCCAGTGCGCCGGCATCGAAGCCCGCTGCCGCGAGCCCGTCGGCGAGCGAGGTGCGCTCGAAGTCGATCGGTGCGAACGCGACGTTCTCGGGCACGGCGATGCCGGCGCGCTCGAGCCGCGCGCGCTTGTCAGCTTGCGTGGCCGGCGCATCGACCTCGATCAGCCGCACACCCTGCATCCACGCCGGCTGGCGGTACGCGAACGTGTCGTAACCGGCGCCCAGGACCACGCACTGGCGCACGCCCCGCGCTACCGCCGCGCGCAGCCGGTCCTCGGCGAACGCGCTGCGCACCAGGACGTGGGCGCGCAACTGAACCCGTGCCGGCGCCGTGAGCGACGACGGGTCGTGCCGCGCGAGATACCGTGCCGCATCGCCGAACAGCGCAAGCGACACCGGGTCGTCGATCACCCACGGCTCGGCATCGACCAGGCGGTGCAGCGCGCGCAGCGAGCCGACCCCGAGCGCGGTCTTGCTGATCCCGTCCATTGTATGAGAAATACAGCGCCGCCCATACTCATCCTTGGCAAAGCAGCCGTCATCGGCTATTGCTGGTTTTCATTGGACGAGTTTGGCAATGCCGACTTCTAGGCCGCGTCGCGTCTTCGGAGACGACGCTTTGAAGACGCGCATTTCGAGACGAACAGCAGCCGATACGGCAGCAAGCCTTGATGACCTCCGATGGTCTGCCATGAAACTGCGAAGTCCGATCCGTCCCAGCTGTCGCGACGAATCGACACCTCCGAAGAACGTTGAGCCCACGGCGCTCGATCGTCTCATCCCAGACATTGGGAGGCGGATCACCGGACAGGTCGGTCCCAACCACGGTCGGTGGCGCTATCGCGACCCTTCGGCGCGGTACGATCAACTCGGCCCAGTCCGCCATAGTACGCGGTGAGCCTTGCACGTCACCGGGCCGAAATCTTGCCTTGGATCAACTGCCAATTGCAAGGCGGTTTGCCGTGCGAGTCATCTGCAAGATGGCATCGGGGCGTCGGCTAGGCATAGGAGAACCGCTCCGACATCCTTACTTCGCGATCGTGCCGAACTCCCATAGACAGCGTCGACCTGCTTTACATAGTAAGCCATCGAATGAGAGAACCTTGGGAGTCGCGCAAACGGAAGATGTCCTATTTGCTGCACGAACGCATCGGCTTCAGGCGAATTTGCAGCGAGCAGGATGCGCTCGGCATCTCCTCGATCTTCTGCCGCCCCAGTTAGCCATCCAATCTGCAGCAAATTGATCGATACGGCGACCACGAGCTGCTTTGCCTGCGCGGTGGAACGGTGCCATGCGCTATACGTACCGACCGGGGCGCCAGCAGCGCGTACCGGTTCGATGCAAAGCACCGAGTTCCGGACGACAAAGGCAACTATCATGCCGACCAACATCGAACGCGCGTTGACGATCGTTACCTGCACGTACTCGCCGCTATCCCTTCAACATGTAGTTCGGAAAATCCAAGCGGGTCATCGGCCCGGTGGCCAGCCATGAGGCTGCCAAAAGAGCTGCCCGTCCCATTCCCGGAATCCTGCCGCCGGTAAGCTCGCGTAGGGTTAGTATAAGTTCCGTTGTGGTGCAGCTACATTGGCTATTGTCGGTTCTCATTAAACGAGGTTGGCAACCTCAAACTTCAGGCCACGTCGCATCTTTGGAGATAGCACTTCGAAGACGCGTTTCGAGACGAACAGCAGCCGACGCGGGCGCAGTAAACCTTGATGGTCTCCGACGGTCTGCCAGGAAACGGCGAAGTCCGATCCGTCCCAGCTCTCGCGGCGTATCGACACCTCCGAAAGTACGGCAAGCCCAAGGTGTTCGGTCGTCTCATCCCAGCCATTGGGAGGTGGATCACCGGACACGTCGGTCCCAACCACGGTCGGTGGCGCTATCGCGACCTTCGGCGCGGTGACGACTAACTCGGCCCAGTCCGTCCTCGTACGCGGTTGGCCCTTGCACATCACCGGACCGAAATCAAGCCCGGTAAAACTTCGGTCGCGCACGATTTTTTGCACCTCGGGAGAGATGAGACGCTCGCATGCGATCGTTTGACAAAACGAGTTGCCACGGAAACGAGAGCACTGCAGGACCAACGGTCCGATCCGGTTCGCAAACTCTGCAGGACCATGCACGTCGGGCAGGTACACCACGTCGAAATCCTCGCCGGCCGGTTCAAAGATATTCAGTATCTTGAGCAGCAGGAGATCCGCTTGCTCGAGCTCGACCGGATCGTACGCACGGTCTATCCCATACGAGAGAAAGAAGTATCTTCCGCTCTTGCGCCACTCACGCTCGATCGCCAACACCCGCTCGTAAAGCTCGCTACCCCGCGGGGTATTGATGATCCTCACCGATCCGGTACGATGGACTTTGCCATCACTTGGTTGTAGCCATTCCAAAGCCCGAGCTTCTGGGATACGGAACTCGACTATCTCGCGCATCCCGCGTCCCATTCAAGGCACATGCTCATACGAAGACCATCTCCTGCAGCAATCGGCGGCAGCCTTGGATTAACTTCAAATGCAAGGCGGTTGACCCGTGCGGTCATCTGCAAGATGGCATCGGGGCGTCCGCTAGGCATAGAAGAACCGCTCCGACATCTTTACTTCGCGATCGTGCCGAACTCCCATAGACTGCGTCAATCTGCTTTACGTAGTAAGCCATCGAATGAGAGAATCTCGGGAGTCGCGCAAACGGAAGATGTCCTATTTGCTGCACGAAAGCATCGGCTTCAAGCGAATTTGCAGCGCGCAGGATGCGCTCGGCATCTCCCCGACTTTCCGCCGCCCCAGTTAGCCATCCGATCTGCAGCAAATTGATCGATACGGCGACTACGAGCTGCTTTGCCTGCGCAGTGGAACGGTGCCATGCGCTATACGCACCAACCGGGGCGCCGGCAGCGCGTACCGGTTCGATGCAAAGCACCGAGTTCACGAAGATAAATGCAACCATCATGCTAACCAATATCAAACGCGCGTTGATGATCGTTTCTTGCACGTACTCTCGCCGCTATCCCTTCAGCATGGAGTTCAGAAAATCCAAGGGAGCATCGGCGCAATGGGCAGCCATGAGGCCGGCAAAAGAGCATCTCGCATCCCAATCGAGGCACATACTCGTGCCGAGACCATCTCCTGCAGAATCGTCGACAGCATCTTAACGATTTTACCAACCTGGTAGCCGCGTCCTGGTGCAGGGCGGCTGACCCAGTCGGCGGGCAGCTCTGCCGGTCGGCCGAGCGCATGGCGACGGCGGCTGCGATGCTTTCGCGGGGCGGAACGCAGAGGGCGTCCCGGCGCTGGCCCAGGTAGCATGCCGCCGCGCCGGGCGAGAGGATCATGACTTCGCAGAAGCCCTGTTTGCGCAGCATCGGTTCGACCGCCGCCGGTTCCAGCCGGGTGAGCAGCAGCTCTCCGATCTCGGCGACGCGCCGCTCCAGCTCGACGCTGCCGCCGGGCGCGGTGAACGTGAACGCGATCTCGCTCCCGGCCGGCAACCCGGCGACGAACCGGGACACGGCCTCGACCGCGTCGCGCGCGAGGTACACCATCACGCACAGCCACATGATCTTGCCTTGGATCACTCCAATAGCAAAGGCAGTTGGCCCCGTGCGGGTCATTTGCAAGATAAGATCGGGACGTCCGCCAAACAGAGGAGAACCGATTCGACATTCTTGCTTCGCGATCGTGCCGAACTCCCATAAATAGCATCGATCCGCTTTACGTAGGAAGCCATCGGATGAGAGAACATCGGGAATCGCGGGAGCGGCAACCGCCCCATTCGCTGTAGGACAGCATCGGCCGCAGGCGAATTCTCAGCGAGCAAGATGCGCTCCGCGTCTTCCCGGCCTTCGGCCACTCCGCTCATCCATCCGTATTGCAGCAAGTTGATCGATACGGCGACCAAGAGCTGCTTTGCCTGCGCAGTGGAACGGTGCCATCTGCTATACGTACCGACCGGGGTATCGGCAGCGCGTACCAGTTCAATGCAACACACCGCGTTCAGGACGACAAAGGCGACTATCATGCTGACCAAGATCGAACGTGCGTTGACGATTGTTTCCCGCATATACTTTCGCCGCTATCCCTTCAGCATGTAGTTCGGAAAATCTAAGGGGAGCCATCGGCTCGATGGCCAGCCATGAGGCCGCCCAAAGCTGCCTATGCCATCTCTTAATTTCTGCCAACCGGTACGCTCGCGTAAGGTTAGGTACAAGGGTTCCGTCGTGGTGTAGCTGCATCGGCTGTTGCCAGTTTTCATTGTACGAGTTTGGCAATCTCGACCTTTAAGCCGCGTCGCATCTTCGGAGATAGCGCTTCGAAGACGCGCTTCGAAACGAACAGCAGCCGATACGGACGCAGTAAGCCTTGATGAGCTCCGACGGTCTGCCATGAAACGGCGAAGTCTGATCCATCCCAGCTGTCGCGACGAATCGACACCTCCGAAAGAACGTTGAGCCCAAGGTACTCGGTCGTCTCATCCCAGACATTGGGAGGCGGATCACCGGACAGGTCGGTCCCGACCACGGTCGGTGGCGCTATCGCGACCTTCGGCGCGGTAACGACTAACTCGGCCCAGTCTGTCTTCGTACGCGGCGAGCCCTTGCACATCACCGGACCGAAATCGAGCCCGGTGAAGCTTCGGTCGCGCACGATCTTTTGAACCTCGGGAGAGATGAGACGCTCGCATGCGATCGTTTGGCAAAACGAGTTGCCACGAAAACGAGAGCACTGCAGGACCAACGGTCCGATCCGATTTGCAAACTCGGCAGGACCATGCACGTCGGGCAAGTACACCGCGTCGAAATCCTCGCCGGCCGGTTCGAAGACATTCGAGATGTGAAGCAGCAAGAGATCCGCTTGCTCCAACTCAGCCGAGTCGTACGCACGGTCTATGCCATACCCGAGAACGAAGTATCTTCCGATCTTGCGCCACTCGCGATCGATCGCGACCACCCGCTCATACAGCTCGCTACCCCTTGGGGTATTGATGATCCGGACCGAACCCGTACGAGTGACTTTGCCATCACTAGATTGTAGCCATTCCAAAGCCCAATTTTCCGGAATACGAAACTGCACTATCTCGCGCATTTTGCGCCCCACTCAAGGTACATGCTCATGCGAAGATCATCTCCTGCAGCAATCGGCGGCAGCATCTCCCAGGTTTAAGACCTGGTATCGATACTTGCCGTACGCCCGTTTCATGGTCTTGCCTTGGATCAACTCCAAACACAAGGCGGTTGGCCTGTGCGGTCATCTGTAAGATGGCATCGGGGCGTCCGCTAGGCATACGAGAGCCGCTCCGACATTCTTACTTCACTTCGCGATCGTGCCGAATTCCTATAGACAGCATCGATCTGCTTTACGTAGTAAGCCACCAAATCAGATAAAGTCCGCCTGGCAGCTTATCCGTCGATCGGAAAAGTGTGTTCAATGCTCCAGCAAGCTTTGCATTGGTAACCGTGATCGTCCTGTCTTGTGCCGCTTTTGCAGCAAGCCAGAGCTAGCCCCATCACGTAAGCCGCCCGAGCTCCAGCCAGGATGATAGTGCGGACCAGTGCGGCGGCAATGCGAATGGTCAGCCAAGTAAAATGCCTTCGCCAATGCAAAGGTCTTCCACGCAATACCGCTGGCGTGTCGCCGCGCTGGGTCAGCGCCAGCAGCACGACCCGAGGAGGCCGAGCGCGTGCCAAGCCCGCTGGTCGAGGCCGGGTGCCGGAAGACCAGCGCCGCGATCGCGCTGGTGGAGCCGCCACGCCACGCCCAGGCCGATGGAACAGCGGGAGCGCCCACAGCGCGCGGGCCAGCGCGACGGTCATGCCGTCGAAGACGCCCGGCTGGGCGGCGAAGAGCGCCTTGCTGGCCAGCGCGAGAGTCAACAGCCCAAGTCGACGGCCAGGGTTAGGGACGGCCGAGGCACGCTCTGCTTGACCCTTTCGGGCCTAGCAAGGGATACGGAAACGGGATTGACGCTGTTGAGGCACGCTGACAATTGCCTCGAGCGCTCTGCTGCTGAAGCCGGCCCACGTTTACTCCACCGAAATATAGGCGCAACTCGAGGTGCGATTAGTATGCACATGACCTGGCGCCGAGCCACCTTGCCCGCGTCAATTCATCTCTGCCTCACCACTCCATCCTCACCGACTTGCTGAAAGGGAACGTACCTTTGGGAGTCGCCGTCGCCGAGATACTGCCGCAGGGCAGGCGGTTCGTCAAGGTCGTCCATTTCGGAATAGCCGATGCGACCCATTTTCTGAAACAGCTCGGCAACGCTAGGCGCCAAGCAGCTACCCGCGAAGTTCTCGATCCCTCGCCGCAGCTTGCGGGCGTCGAAGGTTCGCATGATCATGAGTTCCTCACCGCGAACGAGGGCATCGTCCTTGATGACGGCGTCGATCCATGACGGCGAGCATACAGTGAATTGAATCAATTCGGTAAATATTTCGCCTTCAACGCCGAACTCGACCGTCACGGGAAGCGCGAAATGATGCCGGTCCGCAATCACGATGGACTCAGGTGGATGCTGGTACACACCTATGCCGATCGAGAGAACACGGCCGCGAAGCCACTTCTGGTTACCTTTACCGTACATCAGAGAGGTCGCCCGGGGGGCAAATGCACATGGTCTCCACCCGTGGACAAATCGGAATCCTGATCGAAATATTCGGGCCCGATATTGATCCCGTCGCCACGTATGTTCAAATGCCCGTTAGACACCTCCTTGCCATCTTCATCCAGCCTTTGGAAGTTTGCCTGGTAACTCCCATCTTTTTTGAATGAAGGATACCTATAGGTTCGAGAACCGTCCCTACTCACGAGGCCCTTGCCATCACTCATAGTGCGCGCACCCGGTCCGGTCCAGAGCGTTCCAAGTTCGTTCGCCTGTTGTACATCGCCGACGCTGCCAAAACCATAATTGCCACGCATGCGCGACATGGATGAAAACGTTCGGAAGAGCCTCTCGCCGAATGAAGTTAGTGCACCCGAAGTCGAAAAAACGCCGTGCTCAAGCTTCTCGGTTGAACTAATGAGAGGAGGCCTTCCCTTCATGAGGCGAAACAGCATCGTCGCCACATCTTCCCACCAGGGCGCATAGCCGCTAGGGTCGCTGTAGGCATACGGGTTGTTGCGGTTCCACATGTATGGCTTCTGGGACATGGGGTCGTGGACGTCGCCGTGGTAGGCGTCGGGGGTGGTCCACTGACCGGCGTTGGGGTCGTAGGTGCGCACGCCTTGGAAGGTGTTGAAGCCGTCGCTGAAGCCGTCGGCCTTGGGCATGAGCAGCATGCCGCCCAAGCCCACCGTGTTGTTGAGGTTCTGATCCACCCCGGTGAACGAGAACGAACTGTTGCCGTAGCCGCAGAAGTGCGGGTTGCGCTGAAAGCCACTGGGGTTAGCGGTCGCATATCCAGCGGCGTTGTGGCAGCCGAATACGAGTCCATTGACGTCGCGCTCCCATACGGTCAGCGGGTTCGTTTTGCCGGGGACGTAGTCGGCAAAGCTGCCGACCTTCACGTCGTCGATCGTTCCGGCCGGAGTCACGGTGAAGAGCAGCGTGTCGTCGTCCCAGCCGAGGGTGTCGTATTGCATGCTACCGAAGGAACCTTGCGAGCCGATCCGCAGCGGATGGCCCAAGGCGCCCCAGGCGTATCCGAGCTGCGGCGAGTTCTGACCCTTGACTCCCGTACACGACAGCGATTGCTGCACCAGGTGATCTTCGGCGTCGTAGGCGCTGGTGTTCGTGTGCTGTGAGCAGGCCGGTGGATCGGGAGCATAGGTGGCCTGGGAGTATGCCGAACTGGTCTGCCGGCCGGCGTTGTCGTAGCCGAACGTCCAACTCGATTCGTTCTCGCAACCGGGTCCTGCAACGCAGGTATTGCCCGATACCGTTCCAGCGTTCCGGCCTTGGAACACGTTGAACGCGAAGGAACCCGTCTTCGGGGTCGAACGCGGGGTCGAATTTGTGATCGTAACTCGAGTCCCGTTGGCAAACATCGCTGCGCTCGCGTTCTCCTGCGCTAGTTCGCCACGCGAGGTATAAACGTTCGTGAAATTCAGCCCGTAGAGCGTCGCGCTGTTCGCGGCGACCATGTTGCCCTCGGCATTGTAGGTGATACCCGTCTCGGCGAACGCAGGCGCCGTCATGCCTTGCAGCAACCCGTACGAGGAAGGACTACCGCTGCCCGTATACGTGTAACCGAGCGCCGACTGCCCGGTGCCGTCCGATCGGCTCGTCAGACGGCGACCACCCGTGTACGAGAAGGCGAACTGCTGTGATCCGCCGACCGTAAGTCCTCGCAGCGCACCGTCATTGCGATAGGTGTAGGCGAGAATTCCTTGCAGGCTCTGGGAACCGCCGGTGATATCGAGCGACTTGCGAGAACCGTCGCCGTAGTACCAGTACGCAATCGCGGCCTGGACGGAGCCGACCGTCTCGTGGCGGCTGGTCTTGCGCCCGTCAGCGTCGTAGCCGTCCGTGATCGACCCAACTCCATTTGCCGCGGTGGCTAAACGGCCGTTCTCGTCGTATCCGAATGACTGGGTCGTCGACGAGCCGACGTTGAACGTCGTCATCACCTTCTGCCCGCGTGCATCGTAGGTGAAGCTCTGGCACTCGTTGTTGGCGTTGCACGTCTGCGATAGTTGGCCCAGTCCTCCGCCGCCACCGTCGTACGTGTTGCTCACGGCGATCAGCGAGTTGCCCGTGTTCCGGTAGGTCGCCACGGGACGGTCGAGGGCGTCGAAGGCGGTTCCCGCCGTGTCCTGCCACACCCCGTTGCCCGTTCCCGCCGAAGGCCCCGAGGACGAGCCGCTCTCGTTCCACTGCGCACTGACCGTTCCGGCCGGCAGCACTTCCTGGGTCTTGTAGAGTCCGCCGTAGGCCCGAAAACCCGCACTGCCACCGACCGAGACGAGTCCGCCCTGGGTCAGGTCATACAGGTAGCGTGTGCTCCAGGGGAAGGTGTAGAAATCGCTGGGATCGGTCGGCTGCTGCACCTCGATCAGCCGGTCCTCGGCGTCGTACCACTTGCGAACCGGCCCCGCGCCACTGGTATAGTGCCGCTGCTCGCTGGTGACGTTGCCGTCACCGTCGTACTGGAACTGGGTCGCAACGTTGGCCGCGGCTTCCGCCGGCGTCTGCTTGCTCCGGGCCATGCCGTCGGCAAAATACCCGGTTCGGGTGACGATCGCAGAGCCCGCGATTCCCGGCGTCTTGGTGCATCCCGTGCTCAAGCTCGCGTCGTCCGGGTCACCCACTGCGACCTGCCGGTTCAACGCATCGTAGGCCACCACGGTGACCGTGGTGGCATCGCTACCGTCCGTTCCGGCGCACACCAGATTGCCCTTGGCATCGTAGACCATCGACTGCAGCGGTGAACGGGTACCGTCGCTCTGCGGGATCGGATCGCCCGCCACCGAGGTCGGTAGTCCGAAATCGATCCCGCTCTGCGGCCCGGTGTCGTACCGAATGGAGCGAGTGTACCCCAAGGGCGACCGGATGGCGGTCAGCTGCCCGTTGGGTTCGTAGGTCTGCGGCGTGAACGCGAACACCGCGTGCGCGGATGCGCCGTTGGCCGAGCACAGTCCGTCGGGTCCGCCCGCGCTGGGCGGCCCTGAACCGTTCCAGTCGTGCCCACCGGCATGGGTCGCCTTCGCGTCGCAGTACGCCACCACGTTGTTGTTCGCATCGTAATCGAACAACTGGGTGGGGCGGAACGTGCCGGCGCTCGTCGTCACCTGCGGCGACGCCACGGCGACCGTGTCGCCGTTGGCGTCGTAGGCGTAGTCCGTCTCGTTCCCGTTCGCATCCGTCTCGGCCACGAGATCGTTGTTCGCGTCCCAGCGCTCGCCGATGGTCAACCAGGCCGAGCCCGTGTACTCCTGGCGCTGCGTCGGGCGCCCCAGCCCATCGATCCACACCACTTTCTGGTGGCCGTCGCTGTCGGTAACGTTCGTATGATCGGAGTAGCCGGCGATGGCGGTGTGCCGGTACGGGCTGGTCAACCCGTCCACCCCGGAGTACGCCGTTCCCGTGCCGTCGTTCGGAGTGAAGTTCATCACCCCGTAGTACGAGATCCCCGTCACCTGCCCGTTCTTGTAGCCGCCCATCGTGAAAGCCACGTAGCCGCCGTCGCTCGAGCTCGACCCGTTCCAAGCCGCGTTCCAGCGCGGACCGCTCACCGTCATTCCCGCGGCGGTGCGGTAATTGCGGTACGCCGTCCACTTCACTCCCACCGCGCTGTTGCCCGGCTGGTTCACTCCCCACAGCGTCCCGGCCGCATCGTACGAGTACGTCACCTGCGTCCGGCCGTCAGGATAGGTCAGGCTGCTGCACAACCGCCGACCGCCGAAGTCGCTGAACGCCAGCGCTGCCTGCATCGCTCCCCGCTCGGTCATCACGTACAGGTGGTTCAAGTGCGCGCTGGTCGAGGCGTCTCCGCTGTCCCAACTGTAGCTGAACTGCAGGTAGTCGTTGCGGTTGCGGCCGCGCAACTGGTACATCCGACCGGAGTACGCGGTCCACTGACCGCTGTAGTACGGTGCGTAAAACCCGTACTGCGCCCCGCTCTTTTTCGTCCAGTTGAAATACCCGCCGTCCGCCGTCGGCACCAGGGACGTCCCCTCCATCCCGACCGGCGGCGTCAGCTTCCCGCTCGCGTCGTAGCAGTAATCGTAGCGCGCACCGTCCACGTCGTACACCGAAAACCCGGTGTACCCGTTGTAACTGTAACCGCCGCCCGGACAGGTATTAGTCGACAGGTGCGCATCGAACGTGTTGGTCCAGCCCTGGCCGTATTGCCCGATCTCGCTCGCTCCGTCCGTATCCTCGTAGTCGTGGTCGCTCAGCGAGTTGTACGTCCGCCGAAACGCCAAATCCACCCCACGGTAAGGCACGTCCATGTCGTCGGCCTGCACGATGAGGTTCTGCCAGTGCAGGTTCACCAGCCACCGGCCGACCCCGGGAATGGCTCCTTCCTCGTACTCCCACCAGCGGTTGATTCCCGTCTTGTTCAACTGCGACAAATCGACCGCCGCGGCAACCCGCGCGGCGCTCGGGTTCCGCCGGACGGCCGGCGAAGGACCGGACTCCAGCGGAACAGGCACCCCCGGGGCGCGGCGCGGTGCGGCCGTCCGCGCCGGCGGCGTGCCCTGCCGGCTCAAAAAACGTGCGATCCGCTCGCGCGCCGATTCCTGCCCCGAATGCACCCCCGTCGGGTCCTCCGGCGCCGGCGGACCCACGATTCGCACACCAGGCGCCGGGTGCACCGCGGTCACCGGATCGGGTCCATGCCCCGTGGCTCTGACATGCGGCGGCGCCGTCGGACGCGGTAGCGCCGCACCCGGCACCTTGGACACGGCCACCGCCGCGGCAATCTGTCTCGGAGAATGCGGCGGCGGCATCGCCGGCGCCGCGATCTGCGGCAACGCGAGAATCGCGGCACTCATCAAGGCGAGCGCCGAGCGGTGACGGTTCACAAGTTCTCCTGATCCGGCAGCATGCAAAAGTCGAGCCGTCTCTGAGGCGAGATAGCTTTATCAGCAATTGGAGTTGTTCGTTAGAATGTACCGGAGCTCTGCTCGGTTCGTCAATGGATTAGACAGTCCGTCCACGCACCCGGTCGACGAAGTGATTCGGCCAGGAGCGGCTTGTCGGCTCGACCCGCTACGCGAGATTCGTGAAGCCGACCATTTTCAAGTTCGACCGACCTGGTATCTGCCCGCTCAGCGTCCGATCCAGCTCGGGCGGCGCTTCTCCAGAAAGGCGCTGACGCCCATGCGGAAGTCGGCGCTGCCGTAGCAGGCGCGGATCAGGTCTTCGTCCGGTGGGAGCGGCTGCGCGACGCGCAGGCGGCGGACCATCTCCTTCGCCGCACGCAGGGTCAGCGGGGCGAGTTCGGTCAGTGCTTCCGCCGTCGCTTGCGCGTGGGCCGCCAGGGCGCCGTCGCTCTCCGCCAGCTCGGTGAAGAAGCCGGCACGCAGGGCATCGTTCGCGTCCAGCAGCCGGCCGGTCAGGAGGAGCATCTTCACCCGGTCCAGGCCGATCGACTCGGCGACGCGCGCGATATTCGCGACCGAAATGCAATTGCCCAGCGTGCGCGCGATCGGAACGCCGACACGCGCGCCCGGCGTGCCGATCCGCAGGTCGCAAGCCGCGGCGATGCTCACCCCGCCGCCGGTGCAGGCGCCTGCAACTGCCGCAACTGTCGGCACGGGGATCGCTTCGAGCGCCGCGATCACGCCGTCCATGCGCGCCTCATAGGCCATCCCGTCGTCGGCGCTTGCGAACGCGCGGAACTCGGATATCTCCGTGCCCGACACGAACGCCGCCGTGCCCGCGCCGGTGAGCACCACCACCCGCACCGTGTCGTCGACGGCGAGTTGCTCGGCCAGCTCGCGCAGCTCGGCCCACATCGCGAAGGTCATCGCGTTGCGGGCCTGCGGGCGATCGAACGTCACCCACACGATGCCGCGGTCGCGGCGCTCGACGCGGATCATGCTTCCAAACCTAGTTCGCGCAGCACGTCGGCGGTGTCCGCCCCCAGCGGCGGGCCGGCGCCGTCGAGCCGGGTCGGCGTGCGCGAGAAGCGCATCGGCGAGCCGAGCTGGCGCACCGGCCCCAGCGCCGGGTGCGGCGCGTCGGCGAAGAAGCCGCGCTGGGCCAGGTGCGGGTCGGCGAAGACGCGGTCGAACGACCAGATCGGCCCGCACGGAATCCCCGCTTCGCCCATGAGCCGCGACCAGTGCTCCGTCGGTTGCGGCGTCGTCACCGCTTCGATCAGGGCGATCAGCTCGCTGCGGTTCGCCAGCCGCTTTTCGTTGTCCGCGAAGCGCTCGTCGGCGGCGAGCTCGTTCAGCCCGAGCAGCGCGCACACGCGCAGCCAGTGCGCTTGCGAGTTCGCGCCGAAGGTGAACCAGCCGTCGGCGGCGCGCACCGCTTGGTACGGCGCGATCGACTGGTGCGCCGAGCCGTTGGGCCGCGGCACCTCGCCCGTCGCGAAGTAGCGCCCCGCTTCCCACACGCCCAGCGACACCGCCGACTCCAGCAGCGACACGTCGATGAACTGCCCCACGCCGTCGCGCTCGCGCGCGCGCAGCGCGGCGCGCACCGCGGTCGTGCCGTAGCGCGCGCAGGTGAGATCGGC
>CAXTNU010000004.1:26928-39069 GCA_964245595.1 uncultured bacterium
GCGGGCGGACGCGGGCGCCGGGGAGTGCGGCGCTCGCTCCGCCGCCCGCCCCGGGCGCGCCGCCCGGCTCGCCGGTGATGCTCATCAGGCCCGACATGCCCTGCGCGATGATGTCCAAGCCGGCCAGCCCTGCGTACGGCCCGTCGCTCCCGAAGCCGGTCGCCGCCAGATAGATGATGCGCGGCGACGCTGCGCTGAGCGCCTCGTAGCCCAGCCCGAGATCGCGCATCGTCCCGGGGCGCAGGTTCTCGATCAGCACGTCGGCGCTCGCGGCGAGCGCGCGGAACGCCGTCTTGCCCACCTCGGTTTTGAGGTCGAGCGCGACGCTGCGCTTGTTGCGGTTGAGGCGCACGAAATTCGAGCTCTCGCCGGCGAGGAACGGGCCCGAGCCGCGGGTCAGATCGCCGCCGCGCGGGTTCTCGACCTTGATCACCTCTGCACCCAGATCGGCCAACTGCATCCCGCAGAACGGGACCGCCATGAAGTTCCCGACCTCGACCACCCGAATGCCCGCCAGCGGCGGCGCGCCCGTACGATTCGTCTCTCCGGCAACCATGACCGCACCTATCGGGCCGCCGCTCCGGCGTTCCCTGCCGGACGCGCGCGGGGCTGTCGGCAAGAGTCTGACGACTCGCGTGCAATACGCCCCGCCACGGCCCGAGCGGCGAGGAGGGGGCGGTTGCCCGAGTTCCACAGCGGCGTGCATTTTCTCCAGATTCCCGGGCCCACCAACGTGCCCGAGCGCGTGCTGCGCGCGATCGACCGCGCGACGATGGACCACCGCGGCCCCGCCTTCGCGGACCTGACGCGCGAGATCGACCGCTCGATTCGACCGGTGTTCGGAACCGAGCGCCCGGTCGTGATCTATCCCGCGTCCGGCACCGGCGCATGGGAAGCGGCGCTGGTGAACACGCTCTCGCCCGGCGACCGCGTGCTGATGGCCGAGACGGGACACTTCTCGACCCTGTGGCAGAAGCTGGCGACGCGCCTGGGGCTGGAGATCGAGCTGATCCCGGGCGACTGGCGCCACGGCGTCGATCCCGAAGCCGTCGCCGCGCGCTTGGCGGACGACCGCGCGCACGCGATCAAAGCGGTCGCGATCGTGCACAACGAGACCTCGACCGGCGTCACCAGCCGGGTCGCCGACGTGCGCGCCGCGATCGACCGCACCGGTCATCCCGCGCTCTTCCTGGTCGACACGATCTCGTCGCTGGGCTCGCTCCCCTACGAGCACGACGCCTGGGGCGTCGACGTGACGGTGGCCGGCTCGCAGAAGGGCTTGATGCTGCCGCCGGGCCTGTCGTTCAACGCGGTCTCCGAGAAAGCGCTGGCCGCGTCGAAGAGCGCGCGCCTGCCGCGCGCGTACTGGGCCTGGGACGACATCCTGGCCAGCAACGCGACCGGCTACTTCCCTTATACGCCGGCAACCAACATGCTCTACGGCCTGCGCGAAGCGCTCGCGATGCTGCACGAGGAAGGGCTTCCGGCGGTGTTCGCGCGGCACGCCCGCCATGGCGAGGCAACGCGGCGTGCAGTGCGCGGCTGGGGTCTGGAAGTGCTGGCGCTCGACCAGCGCGAGCTCTCCAACACGCTGACCGGCGTGCTGATGCCCGAGGGCGTCGACGCGGACGCGCTGCGCACGCTGATCCTGGAGCGCTTCGACATGTCGCTCGGCACGGGCCTCGGCAAGCTCAAGGGCCGAATCTTCCGAATCGGCCACCTCGGCTCGTTCAACGATCTGATGCTGGCCGGGACGCTGTGCGGCGTGCAGATGGGCCTGCAGCTCATGGGCCTCGCGAAGGGCGACGGCGTCACGCGGGCGCTGGCGCACCTCGCGGCTCCGGCGCAAACGCCCGCCCTCGCCACCGTTTAGGTGACGACGACCGCGGCGCAACCGCTGCTCTACCAGCGGCTCGAGCGCCGGCTGCGGGCCGAGGTCGAGGGCGAGATCTTCTTCGACCGCGCGACGCGCGGCATGTACGCCACCGACGCCTCGATCTACCAGATCGTGCCGCTGGGCGTGGTGGTGCCGCGCACGGCGGCCGCCGTCGAGGCGGCGCTGGGGATCGCGCGCGAGCACGGCGTGCCGGTCACCCCGCGCGGCGGCGGCACCTCGCAGTGCGGCCAGACGGTGAACCACGGCCTGATCGTGGACGTCAGCAAGCATCTGCGCTCGATCGTCTCGCTCGACACGGCGGCGCGGCGCGCGCGGGTGCAGCCCGGGATCGTGCTCGATGCGCTCAACCGCGCGCTCGCGCGCGAAGGATTGTTCTTTCCGGTCGATCCCTCGACGGCCAGCCGGGCCACGATCGGCGGCATGACGGCCAACAACAGCTCGGGCGCGCGCTCGATCCGCTACGGCATCATGGCCGACAACGTGCTGGGCATCGACGCGGTGCTGGCCGACGGCACGCGCGCGTACTTCGGCCCGACCGGTCCGCTCGACGCGGTCGAACCCGCCCGTTACCGCGCGCTGGTGGAGCGCGTGCGCGCGATCGCCGCGCGGGAAGCCGGCGAGATCGCGGCCCGCATCCCCAAGGTGCAGCGCCACGTCGGCGGCTATGCGATCCAGAGCGTGCACCCGGGCGGGCACAACATGGCCCGGCTGCTGGTCGGCTCCGAGGGCACGCTGGCCTACTTCACCGAGATCGACCTGGCGCTGCAGCCGC
The DNA here is from genome assembly GCA_964245595.1 of uncultured bacterium. Taxonomy (GTDB): domain Bacteria; phylum Vulcanimicrobiota; class Vulcanimicrobiia; order Vulcanimicrobiales; family Vulcanimicrobiaceae; genus Vulcanimicrobium. The sequence continues at coordinate 29,598 of CAXTNU010000004.1, forward strand.
TCCCGCGCGCCAAGGCGCTTGGCATCTGCCACTTCCCCAGCCTGGGCGCGGCGATGCGCGCGACGCAGGCGCTGGTCGCGCTCGACCCGGTCGCGGTCGAGCTGGTCGACCGCACGATGATCGAGCTGTCGCGCGGGATCGCGACGTTCGCGCCGACGATGGCGAAGTACGTGCGCGGCGAGCCGGGCTCGCTGCTGCTGGTCGAGTTCACCGGCGACGAACCCGAGCCGCTGGCCGTGCGGCTCGACGCGCTGGCCGACACGATGGCGGAGCTCGGCTATCCGGACGGCGTCGTGAAGGTGACCGACGACGCGGGGCAGAGCGCGGTCTGGGAAGTGCGCGCGGCCGGCCTCAACATCATGACCTCGATGCGCGGCGACGCGAAGCCCGTCTCGATCATCGAGGACTGCGCCGTGCCGCTGGAGCACCTGGCAGACTACACCGACCGGCTGACCGGCATCTTCTCGCGCCACGGCACGACCGGCACGTTCTACGCCCACGCCTCGGTCGGCTGCCTGCACGTCCGGCCGGTGCTCGACGTCAAGCGCGACGACGACGTCGGCAAGCTGCGCGCGATCGCCGAAGAAGCCTTCGCGCTGGTGCGCGAGTACGGCGGCGCGCACTCCGGCGAGCACGGCGACGGGATCGTGCGCTCGGAGTTCCACGAGGAGATGTTCGGGTCACGCATCGTCGGCGCGTTCCGCGATATCAAGAGCGCGTTCGACCCGGCCGGCACGCTGAACCCAGGCAAGATCGTCGACGCGCCGCGGATGGACGACCGCACCAACTTCCGCTACGGCCCGCGCTATGCGCCGCTGCCGCTGAAGACCGAGCTCGACTGGAGCGAGTGGGGCGGCTTCAGCAACGCGGTCGAGATGTGCAACAACAACGGCGCCTGCCGCAAGAGCGCGCCGGGCGCGATGTGCCCCTCGTACCGCGTCACCGAGGACGAGCACGACGTCACCCGCGGCCGCGCCAACGCGCTGCGCCTGGCGCTGACCGGCCAGCTCGGGGCGGACGGGCTGACCTCGCAAGGCGTCTACGACGCGCTGGACCTGTGCGTGTCGTGCAAAGCCTGCCGGCGCGAGTGCCCGACCGGCGTCGACATGGCGCGGATGAAGATCGAGTTCTTGGCCCACTACCGGGCCGAGCACGGCATCCCGCGGGCCGACCGCATGGTGGCCGAGCTGCCGCGCACCGCGCACCGCGCCGGCCCGCTGGCGCGCCTGGCGAACCTGCGCGACCGCATCCCCGGCTTGGCGAAAGCTCTCGAAGGCGTCAGCGGCTTCACCGCGCGCCGCCCGCTGCCGCGCTGGCACGCGCGGCCATATCGCGATGGTGCATCGACGACGCCTGCGCGCAACGGCGAGATCGTCTTCTTCGTCGATACGTTCAACCGTTATTTCGAAGCCGACGTCGCGCGCGCGGCGGAGCGGGTGCTGGTCGCGGCCGGCTACGCGCCGGTGTTCGTGCGCGCGTCCGACGGCCCGCGCCCACTCTGCTGCGGACGGACGTTTCTGAGCGCGGGGATGCTGGGCGAAGCGCGCGCCGAGGCCGAGCGCACGATCGCCGCGCTCGCGCCGTACGCCGCGCGCGGCGTGCCGATCGTCGGGCTGGAGCCGTCGTGCCTGCTGACCCTGCGCGACGAGTTCCTGGCGCTGGTGCCGACCGGCGCGGCGCGCACGGTCGCCGGCGCGGCGCTGCTGTTCGAGGAGTTCGTCGCGCGCGAGCTCGACGCCGGGCGCTGGAACCCGCCGCTGCGGCCGCTCGCGCGCAAGGCGGTCGTGCACGGGCACTGCCACCAGAAAGCCTTCGGCGCGATGCCCGCGGTCGTGCGCGCGCTGCGCGCCATCCCCGGCCTGGAGGCCGAGGTCATCGAGTCGTCGTGCTGCGGGATGGCCGGCACGTTCGGCTACGAGCGCGAGCACTACGACGTCTCGATGCGGATGGCCGAGCGCGATCTGCTGCCCGCGGTGCGGGCGGCCGGCGCCGACACGCTCGTGGTGGCCGACGGAATGAGCTGCAAACACCAGATCGCGCACGGCGCCGAACGCCACGCGCTGCACGTCGCCGAGGTCTACGCCGCGGCATTGGGAGGAGAGCCAACCTCATGACGACTCGCGGAACCTTCGTCCGCTCGGCCGGCGCGCTCGGCGCCGGCCTGCTCGCCGGCAACCCCGCGCTCGCGCTGGCGCGGCGCAAGAACGAGCTGACCGACGCCGACGTCTCCAAGCTCTACGACGCGGCGAAGAAAGAGGGCACGGTCACCTGGTGGACCGGCCACTACACGCAGGACGCGGCTGAGAAAGTGCGCGACGCGTTCAAGGCCAAGTATCCCGGTGTCGACGTACAGTTGCTGCGCCAGACCGGCCAGGTGCTGTTCCAGCGCCTCACCCAGGACCTCAAGTCCAACGTGCACCAGGTCGACGTGTTCGCCTCGACCGACGAAGCGCACATGCCGCTGCTCAAGAAGCAGAACGCGCTGGCGGCGTTCGTGCCGGCCGACATCGACAAGATCCCCGCCCAGTACCAGCACCTCGATCCTGACGATGCCTACCAGCTCGGCGAGATCGCGCTGATGTGCATCAACTACAACCCCAAGAAGGGTGCCGCGCCGCGCCGCTGGGCCGACCTGCTCGACCCCAAGTACAAGGGCCAGCTCACCGTCGGCCATCCCGGCTTCAGCGGCTACGTCGGCAACTGGGTCATCGCGATGAACGACAAGTACGGCTGGGACGCGTACTTCAAGAAGTTCGCCGCCAACGAGCCCAAGATCGGGCGCTCGGTGTTCGACGCCACGACCGACATCGTCTCGGGGGAGCGCACCTTGGGCCCGGGTGCCGACAGCCTCGCGCTGGACAAGAAGTCGTCGGGCGCCAGCGTCGCGATCGCCTTCCCCGACGACGACACGGTGCTGGTCACCGCCCCGGTCGCCGTCATGAAGGAAGCCCCGCATCCCAACGCCGCGCGCCTGCTGATGAACTTCTACTACTCGCGCGAGTACGCCCAGACCATGGCCAAGACGTTCAACGTGCCGATGCGCACCGACGTCCCGGCCGCGGGCGGCATTCACTTCGACCGCCTCAAGACCTACCGGGTCAAGCTCGACCGGCTCAACGCCGGCGTGCCCGAGGTGGTCGCCAAGTGGCGCGAGACGTTCAACGTCTAGCGTGACCGAAACCATCGCCCGTCGGGCCGGAACCGCGCGCGGCTTCGACGCCGGGCCGCTGCTGTTCGCGGCCGCGGCCCTGGTGCTGGTGATCCTGGTGGTGGTGCCGCTGGGGTGGCTGCTCGTGATGAGCGTGCAGCAGCCCGAGTCGGGGACGCTCACCCTGCACAACTACGTCGAGGCCTTCACCACCTCGATCTACCTGCGGCCCATCGTCAACTCGCTGATCCTCGCCGTCTCGGTGGCGGCCATCGCGGTGCTGCTCGGCACGCCGCTGGCCTGGCTGATCGCGCGCACCGACCTGCCCGGCCGGCCGGCGCTGCGCGCCCTGATCACGGCGGCCTTCGTCACCCCGTCGTTCATCGGCGCCGAAGCCTGGATTCTGCTCGCCGCGCCCAACAGCGGCTGGCTCAACCGGGCCTTCACCACGCTGACGCACGCGGAGCACGGGCCGCTCAACATCTACTCGCTGTTCGGCGCGATCTTCGTGATGGCGCTCTACAACGTGCCCTACACGTTCACGTTCGTGGCCGGCGCGCTCGAGCTGCTGCCGGTCGATCTGGAGGACGCCTCCTCGACGCTGGGCGCCTCGGCCTGGCGCACGATGACCTCGATCACCCTGCCGCTGGTCGCGCCGGCGATCATCGGCGGCTTCATCATGTCGTTCCTCGAGGCGCTGGCCGAGTTCGGCGCGCCGGCGTTCTTGCTGATCCCGGCCCGCACGCAGGTCGTCACGACCCAGCTCTACCTCTTCTTCCAGTTCCCGGTCCGTACCGAGCTGGCCGCCGCGTACGCGATGCCGCTGCTCGGCGTGACGATCGGGCTACTGTTATTGCAGCGCCGCATCCTGGGTCGCAAGAAGTACGCCGTGGTGGGCGGCAAGGGCGGCCGGCGGCGGCTGGTCGTGCTCGGCCCGTGGCGCTGGCCGCTGCTCGGCGCGGCCCTGCTCGTGCCGCTGTGCTCGGTCGCGCTGCCGTACCTGACCCTGCTCGCCGCATCGTTCTCGCACGCCTGGCACGAGGGGCCGGTCGGCTCGAACTTCACCTTCTACTGGTACTACTGGGCGATCTTCGACAACGCCGCGACGCGCGGCGCGATCGGCCACAGCCTGGCCTACGGCGCGACCGCCGCGACGGCCGCGACGCTGGTCGCGTTCCTGGTCGCGTACATCACCAACCGCAAGCTGTTCCCCGGCGCGGCGGTGCTGGGCTTCATCTGCATGGCGCCCTTCGTCGTGCCGGGGATCGTGCTCGCGATCGGCATCTTCGCCGCGTACTCGCACCGGCCGATCCTGCTCTACGGCACCGCGGCGATCCTGATCGTCGCGTTCACGACGCGCTTCCTGCCGATCGCGTACTCCAACCTCAACACGATGATCGGCTCGGTCGGCGCCGACTTGGAGAACGCCGCGCGCACGCTGGGCGCGACCCGCCTGCGCGCCCTGTTCACGATCACGGCGCCCTTGCTGCGGCGCGGCATCCTGGCGAGCTGGCTGCTGGTGTTCATCCCCGCGATCCGCGAGCTGAGCTCAGCGATCTTTCTGTTCACCCCGCGCACCGCGACGATGACGACCCAGATCTACGACTTCACCGATGCCGGCAACTACGAGGCCGTCGCGACCCTGGCGGTGGTGATCCTGGCGATCACGCTGGTGATCGTCTCGGTCGCGTACCGCTTCCTGGGCCGCGACTTCATGGACTCCCGGAGAACCTGATGGCACGAATCGACATCGCGGGGCTCGCGAAGGGCTACCCGGGCAGCAAAGCGGGCCGCGCCGTGGACGGCATCGACCTCGCCATCGCTGACGGCGAGGTGATGGCGCTGGTCGGCCCGTCCGGCTGCGGCAAGACGACCACGCTGCAACTGCTGGCCGGCTTCCTCGAGCCGGACGCCGGCACGATCTCGGTCGGCGAGCGCGTCGTGTCCTCGGCGAAAGCGGTCGTGCCGCCGGAGCGGCGGCGCATGTCGCTGATCTTCCAGAGCTACGCCGTGTGGCCGCACAAGACCGTGTTCGAGAACGTCGCCTACGGGCTGCGCGTGCAGAAGCTCGGCCGCAGCGAGATCGAGGACCGGGTGCGGCGCGTGCTGCAGAGCGTGCGGCTGACCGACCTCGCGCAGCGCTACCCCAACGAGCTGTCGGGCGGCCAGCAGCAGCGCGTCGCACTGGCCCGCGCGGTGGTGGTCGAGCCCGAGACACTGCTGCTCGACGAGCCGCTCTCGAACCTCGACGCCAACCTGCGCGAGGAGATGCGCTTCGAGATCCGGCGCGTGCACGATACGACCGGGATCACGATGGTCTACGTCACCCACGACCAAGCCGAGGCGATGGTCGCGGCGGACCGGATCGCGATCATGCAGCTCGGCCGCATCGCGCAGGTCGGCACCGCGCGCGACATCTACGAGCGCCCGGCATCCAGCTTCGTCGCGACCTTCATCGGCCGCACCAACACGCTGGCCGCGACCCTGATCGCGCCCGGCATCGCCGAGATCGGCGGGGTGCGGCTGCGCGTGCGCGAGGATCTGGACGGTCCGGGCGCCGGGCCGGTGACCTTGTGCGTGCGTCCGCACGAACTCCGGCTCACGCCGGCCGCGGACGGCGACACGTCCGCAGGCTACGACGAGAACGGCGGCAACCATCTCGTCGGCCGGATCGTGCGCCAGACGTACCTCGGCGACGCGCGCGACTACTTGATCGCCGTCGGCGAGGAGCAAGTTCGCGTCTCAGCGCCCCCGCAAGACGACCACGCCGTCGGCAGCGCGGTACGGCTCGCGGTTCCGGTGGACGCCTGCCGGGTAGTCGCGAACGGCTGAGCCACGTCAGGCGAGCGGCGCGCGCTTCTTGCGGCTTTTCGCGGGCGCAGCTGCTGCTTCGTCCGGCGCGTCGGGCGCGAGCGTGCCGTACTCCGCTCGATAGTAGCTGTCGCGCAGGTGCCCCAAGGTGAGATCACGGTCGATCGGCTTCTGGTCGCCGCGGTAGACGGTCACGCCGCGAAACGCCAGCACGTACGCGGCCAGACGGACGCGTTGCCAGTCGGAGACCTTCCAGCCGTTCGGCGCCATCACCGTGTAGTCGTAGGGCTGGAGTGGGTCGTCGCTCGCGCCCAGGCGCTCGAATGAGACGCGGAAGCCCTCCAGCGCGAAGATCTGCTCCTGCAGCTCGGTGATCGTGATGCCCGTTCGGCGCGCCATGCGGCCAGCGTACGCTGCCGCCGCCGCGACGACCTCGGCGCACTTGGGCTTCTTGCTGCTGCTAGGCCGCTTCGTCGCTGACGCGAGCCTGGAAATCGGCGTATTCCCCGACAGTCTCCAGCGAGCCAAAGTCGGCCGGGTCGGCGACCGTGCCAAAGAAGTACGTCGCCTGGAACGGGCCGTCGCCGTCGTCGTAGTCGCGCTCGTACTGGCGGATCGTCAGCTCCACCAGCGCGACGTACAGCCGCCCGAAGTCCAGCTCGCCGAACAGCTCGCGCCTCTGCGTGACGAGCATAGGAACGGCGATGTCGTCGCCGGGGTGAAACCAGAACGGCGCGCACTTCAGGCGCCAGTAGCCGTCCTCGCGCCGGCTCACCTCGACCGGGCGCACGATCAGCGCGACCCGGTGCGGCGGCGTGCCGAAGAACCGGAACCGCTCGACCAGCTCGCCGTAGCGGTGCGGCTCGTAGACGAAGTTGCGCCACAGCACCTCGCGCCCGCTGAAGAGCACCACCGCCCCCTCGTCGTCATCCCGAATCTCGCGGTGCCGCTGGCCGACCGCGGAAGCCGAGGTCAGGCGGCGCGCCCGGTCCGCCGCGCTGCCGGGTCCCGGTCCCGCGCGGGTGCCAATCTCCGCTCGCGGCAGCTCGGGTGCGCCCTCGGGCGCCGGTGCGTGCGGGTCGGGCGTGCGGCGCAGCGCGAGCCGGTGGACGCGCTCCTCCAGCCGCAGGCGGCGCGGCCGAGTGCGCGGTGCCGGCCCGGGCTGCTCGCCTGTCGGCGTCATCCATGACCCGTCCTCGACCTCGCAGCCCTCGTCGTGCCGAGCGGTCTGCCCCGCCCCCAGCGCCGTCAGCTGGAAGTGCGGCGGGATCACGGTGTCGCCTTGTGGGTGCTCGCGGTAGAACGTCAGGCGCGCCTCGCACGCCGTCGAAGCGCAGACGAACCCGCGCGGGTGCTGGTCGTGCGGACCCAGTCCGACCGCCACCTCATCGGCATTCACGAGCCGCCCGTCGCCCTGCCACGCCCACAGCATGCTCATGGCGCCATCCTTCCGCGCAGGGTTTCAGGAGTGAACGGCAAGGGCCTAGGCACGAGCAGCCTGGATGTTATCGAGCTGCTTCGCGACCCGGCGACCGCAATCCGCGGCACACCGGCGAGTCGCCGTCGAAAGCCGGGAACGTTGGTCAGATCGACTGACCGCTTTCGAGCGCGTGCACCAGTGTTTCGACCGATGCAAAATCGCCGCATAGGAGCAGGTCGAGCGGGGAGGCATCTTCGAGCTGTGGCCGGGGGCTCTTGAGCCAGATCAGCGTCGAACGGCGAGCGCCCAAAACATGATCCAAGCGAGCCAGGAGCGCCGCGATCCTCCGACCCGGCTTTTGCAGGCGCTCCGACGCCGGATTACCCCGCAGAGCGCGTTCGGTCAGGTGGGCAGACTTCGCCACTCTGCCCAGCGACACGTCCAGTGCGCGGGCCAGCGCCGGCCCCAACACTCGGCCCCGCTCGTCGAACACCTCTTCCGCCGCGACTCGTTTGAGAGCCCCGTGCGCCACAGCCATACCGAAGACGTTCCTTTTGTCTTGCCCTAGGCCTTCTTAAAATCTTCCGAGATTCGTCAGTAGAACGCTCCGCGTGGCACGCCGAATACGAGTCACCCACGAAGGCGGAATGAAGCCTCCGCGGCGAATTCGCACGCTGTAACCGGAACGGGAGGACTGATTCTGCGTTCGACTATCGAGGTCGTGTCCCAACTGCGGTGTCGTATGGATGAGGTCGTCCGTGACTACGAAGACGGCGATTTGAACGGCGTTCGGCGTGTCGGCGAGCCGATTAATGGGACTGCCTTCTTTCCCGGCGGGCACGGCGTTTGGCGAGGTGTCACGCCGCGCGGCTCGCTCCCGCAGGCGTTTCCCGAGCAGTCTGTCATGTTCGTGGGCCACAATTTCGACAAGGTCGAAGGCTATGAACGATCGCTGAAACGTGGGACCGAGGCCATCAACGGTACAACGTGGCGCAAGCTCCGGGAGTACATCGCATTCGCTGACCTGCAACCTGAAGAATGTTTCTTCACGAACGCGCTCATGGGCTTGCAGCCGGAAAGATCGCGCGGTCCGCTCAAGGCGACGGACCGCTTTCGCGCGGAGTGCCGCCACTTTCTCGACGAGCAAATCGGGATCGTCCAACCTTGTGCGATCGTCTCACTGGGACCCGTAGCCAGCGAAGATTTACATGGCTTGTCGAGTATTGTTCCGACCCTGGGCCTGATGCACCCATATGCCACGATTCGTCGCGAGGGCTTGGCTCAGGTTGAGGGCTTGCGGATCAAGCATTTCCTAGACAGCAGTACGAACCGATGACCGCTATATAGCGGTACATCGCATCGTTGCTTAAGTATCTGGAGATTTCAGCATATGTTCGAGATCAGCGATACGATGATCTACACGCTCCGTGCGGAAGCCTGTGTGAGAGAATGGTTCGAAACGCCGGACCCTATCGTGTTTCGGGAAAGGACTGCCTGGCGCACCGGCCGCCGGATGCTCGACGATGCTGCAGCGGCCGGTGAAGTGCTACCCATCGTCTTTGGCGACGCGGGTGATACGCGGCAGGATCTGCTCGCCATAGCACTCGTCCACGACATCGAAATTGAGGGCAGCGAAACGTCGTGCACCATTGGCCTGCTCCGACCGTTGACTCGTGGGCACATGCCGTCCGAAATCTCCCTCGCCAAAGCACCTCGCCGAGGCCAGCCAATCAGCGCGGACGACATCCGGCCGTACCGTCTTTGCCTGACGCCTCCATTTGCCGTTGCAGCGTTGAAGGGAACGCATGCGGCGGACGAAATCACGTAGGAAAGCCCTGGTAAACGCCTCTGTCCGATGGGATATGCGCCCGGGGCTCTCGCTTTTCTAGAGCTTGCGGCTGCTTTCCCTACTCACCGCACTCTACCGGGGTCTATGCGTGTCCCGCCGAACCGCTGGAGCGGAGGCTTCGCATGGACACGATCGACCGACCCCGGCACGACACGCACGAGGTGACGAACCAGCCGCCGCCGCTGGCCGGCTACGACGTCGCCGCGCGGGACGTCGCGCTGCTGGAGGGGGTGCGGCGCGAGGG
>CAXTNU010000005.1:0-36535 GCA_964245595.1 uncultured bacterium
GTCCCGCCCGGCGCGGTCGCGCTGGTCGAGGGCGTCCTGGCCGCGCCGCTGGGCGCGCTGGGCGGCGCGCCGTCCGTGCGACTGGAGAAAGCCTTGGTGCCCGCGTGAGCTCGGTCCCCTTCTGGCTGGTCGTCCTGATCAAGGCGATCATCGTCCTGTTCGTGGTCATCACCACGTTCGCGTACGCGATGCTGTTCGAGCGCAAGGTGATGGGCTGGATGCAGCTTCGCCCCGGCCCCAACCGGGTCGGGCCGTGGGGCATGCTCCAGCCGGCCGCCGACGCGGTCAAGATGATCTTCAAGGAAGACCTCACCCCCGATACCGCCGACCCGTTCATCTACCGCCTGGCGCCGTTCATCTCGCTGATCTGCGCGATGGGCACGTTCGCGATCATCCCGTTCTCGGCATCGGCCGACGGCACGCCGTGGGGCGTGGGCAACGTGAACGCCGGCATCCTGTTCGTGTTCTCGCTGACCTCGATCGGGGTCTACGGGATCTCGCTGGCGGGCTGGTCGTCGGGCTCGAAGTTCCCGCTGCTGGGCTCGGTCCGCTCGACCGCGCAGATGATCTCCTACGAATTGTCGATGTCGATGTCGGTGATCGGGGTCCTGATCCTGGCCGGCTCGACCGGCCTGTCCGACATCGTAGGCGCGCAGTACAAGACGTGGTTCTTCGTGCCGCAGATCGTCGGCTTCGTGATCTACCTGATCACCGCGATCGCCGAGACCAACCGCGCCCCGTTCGACCTGGTCGAGGCCGAGACGGAGCTGGTCGGCGGCTTCCACACCGAGTACTCGGGCCTGCGCTTCGGGCTGTTCTTCATCGCCGAGTACCTCAACATGATCACCGTGTCGTGCCTGGCGACGCTGCTGTTCCTGGGCGGCTGGAACGGCCCGTTCGGGCTGCCCGGCACGGGCATCCTGGGCCTGGTGTGGTTCATCCTCAAGGCCTCGCTGTTCTTGTTCTTCTACATCTGGTTGCGCTCGACGCTGCCGCGCTTCCGCTACGACCGGCTGATGGACTTCGGCTGGAAGGTGCTCTTCCCGGTGGCGACGCTCAACCTCGTCCTGACGGCGGTCGTCGTCGCCCTGTGGGCTCCGCATGCGTAAGAACCTCTACAACGTCGGCGCGATCGTGCGCGGCCTGTCGACGACCTTCAGCTACCTGTTCAAGAAGAAGCCGACCGTCGAGTACCCGTCGGTGAAGAAGCAGCACTCGCCGCGCTTCCACGGCCTGCACGAGCTGCGCCGCTACGACGACGGCAAGGAGCGCTGCATCGGCTGCGAGCTGTGCGCGATCTCGTGCCCGGCCAACGCCATCACCGTGATCGGCGCCGAGAACGCGCCCGACGACCGCCGCTCGCCCGGCGAGCGCTTCGCCGCGCGCTACGAGATCGACGAGCTGCGCTGCATCTTCTGCGGGCTGTGCGAGGAGGCGTGCCCGACCGACGCCATCGTGCTGACGCCGCGCTTCGAGATGGCCGACTACCGGCGCGGCTCGTTCGTCTACGCCAAGGACCGCCTGCTGGTGCCGCCCGGCGCCGGGGTCGGCACCGCGCCCGACGAACGGCCCAACGGCATCCCGGCCGACCTGGGCGGGGTGATGCGGGCCAAGGACACGGTCGACGTCGCGGAAGGCTACGAGGCCACCAGCCGCGGTCAGATCCTCAAGGACCAGCGGCGGGGACTGGCCGGGTGATCGCGTTCTGGATCCTGGCGCTGCTGATGATCGCCAGCGCCGTCTTCACCGTCACCGCCAAGCGGCCGGTCCACTCGGTGGTCGGGCTGCTGGTGAACTTCGTCGCGCTGGCGATGATCTACCTGAGCCTGCAGGCCGAGTTCCTGGCCGTGATGCAGATCGTGGTCTATTCGGGCGCGATCCTGATCCTGTTCGTGTTCGTCATCGCGCTGCTCTCCAGCGGCGTGGCGCCGTTCGAGATCGGGCCGGACCGGATGGCCAAGGCCACCGTCCCGGTCGCGATCGTGGTCGCGTTCCTCGCGCTGGCCGGCATCGTCGCCACCGTGGTGCGCGCGCCGGCGACGGTCTTGCCGATCACCAGCGGCGGCACGACCGGCGACGCCAACGCCTTCGGCAGCGTCGCCAACTTCGGCAGCGCCCTGTTCTATGAGAACCTGCTCCCGTTCGAGGTCACGGCGTTCATCCTGATGGTCTCGGTGATCGGCGTGGTGCTGATCGCCGGCGACGAGGACGGCCCGCTGGGGCCGCGCCGGCGCAAGAAGCGCAGCCTGGCGCGCGAGCCGATCGTCAAGCGCGAGCCGGTGACCCGATGAGCGTCGCACCCGAGAACTACATCCTGCTCTCGGCGGTGCTGTTCTTCATCGGCGTGGTCGGGGTGATCGTGCGGCGCAACCCGCTCATCATGCTGATGTCCATCGAACTTTTGTTCAACAGCGCGAACCTGGCGCTGGTGACCTACGCCCGGGCCTGGGTCAACGACACCGGCCACATCTTCGCCTTCCTCGTGATCACCGTCGCCGCCGCCGAGGCCGCCATCGGCCTGGCGATCGTCGCGGTGACCTTCCGCCGCCAGCCGCACGTCGACGTCGACGAAGTCGCGGCGCTCAAGGGCTGACCGTGCTGCTAGAACTGGTTTGGCTGTTACCGCTCTTCGGAGCGGTTTTGCTGTGGGCGTTCGGCCCGCAGCTGAAATCCTGGGCGGGGCCGGTCGGCTCGGCGCTGATCGGGGTGCCGTTCGTCGCGACCTGCTCGATGTGGGGCCTCGCGACCGCGCCGGGCGGGCTGCACGTCGGCCTGGTCGACTGGCTGCCGGGCTGGAGCTTCGGCCTGCAGCTCGACCGGCTCTCGCTGGTCTGGACGCTGATCATCACCGGGGTCGGCTTCCTGATCCACGTCTACTCGATCGGCTACATGGACGGCGACCGGGCCTTCGCGCGCTTCTTCGCCTACATGAACTTCTTCGTGTTCGCGATGCTGACGCTGGTGCTGTCCGACAACGTCGTCGGGCTGCTCGTCGGCTGGGGCCTGGTCGGCCTGGCCTCGTACTTCCTGATCGGGTTCTGGTTCTTCAAGCCCTCGGCGGTGGCGGCGGCGCGCAAGGCGTTCGTGATGAACGTCGTCGGCGACGTCGGGCTGATGTTCGCGATCTTCGTGATCGTGGCGCGGCTCGGTTCCATCACCTACGCCGACGTCTTCGCCAAGTTCTCGACCGCGTTCAGCGCGCAGGACGTCTTCCTCGTTTGCCTGGGGCTGTTCGTCGGCTGCGCCGCCAAGTCGGCCCAGGTGCCGCTGCACACCTGGCTGCCCGACGCGATGGAGGGCCCGACCCCGGTCTCCGCGCTGATCCACGCCGCCACGATGGTCACCGCCGGGGTGTACCTGATCGCGCGCTTCGCGCCGCTCTGGAGCGCCTCGGCCGACGCCCGCAACCTGGTCGGCTTCATCGGCGCGCTGACCGCGATCGCGGGCGCGGTCCTGGGCTGCGTGCAGTGGGACATCAAGCGCATCCTGGCCTACTCGACCATGTCGCAGATCGGCTACATGATCATGGGCGTCGGGGTCGGCGCGTACGACGCGGGCGTGCTGCACTTCCTGACCCACGCCTTCTTCAAGGCGCAGCTGTTCCTCACCGCGGGCATCGTGATCCACGCGCTGCACGACGAGCAGGACGTCCGCCTGATGGGCGGCCTGCGCAAGACCCAGCCGTTCGCGTTCGCCGCGATGCTGGTCGGCGTGCTGGCGATCAGCGGCGTGCCCGGCTTCAGCGGGTTCTTCTCCAAGGACGCCGTGCTGTACGAGACGCTCTCCAAGGGCCACCCGTACCTCTACGCGGTGGGCGTGATCACCGCCGGCATCACCGCTTACTACATGTTCCGCATGCTGTTCCTGACGTTCTTGGGCACCTACCGGGGCAACGTCGACCCGTCCGACCTAGGCATCCGCCACCCCGAGCTGGCCGGCACGGCGCCTGCCGCCGGCCACCACGCCGAGGAGCACGAGCCGCACCACCACGCGCCGGGCTGGCTGATGTCGGGCCCGGTCGCGGTGCTGATCCCGTTCTCGATCGCGATCGGCTGGCTGAACTTCGCGCTGGGCGGCGCGCGCAGCCCCTGGGCGCAGTTCTTCGACGGCTTCTTCCCGGCCGGTCAAGCCGGCGGGGCGGTCGCGCTGCCGCTCTCCGAGACGGTCTCCACCGTGCTCGTGCTGCTCGTCGTCGCGGCGGGCTTCGGCCTGGCGGCGCAGCGCTACTGGAAACCCGCCGCGCTGCGCGCCGCGGTCCCGCGCCTGCGCGCCGAGACGGTCCGCACGCCCGCCGTGCTGTGGAACGCGTACTACTTCGACGCGGCCTACGACTGGCTGCTGGTGCGGCCGGCGCGGGCGCTGGGCGAGCTGATCGACCGCGTGCTCGACCCGCACGGGATCGACGCGGGCGTGCGCGAGGCGGCGATCAGCGCGCAGTGGCTGGGGCACCTGTTCCGCAGCTTCCAGACGGGCTTGGTGCGCGCGTACGCGCTCACCATCGCGGTCGGCGTGGTCTGCTTCGTCGCGTACTACGCGTTCGCGTTCGGAGGCTCGCGATGACCGTCACCGCGCTCGTGCTCGGGCCGATCCTGATCGGCTTCGCGCTCTACCTGCTGCCGCGCGCCGCCGAGCTGCCGGCCAAGCTGCTCGCCGCCGCCGTCGCGGCGGTCGTCTTCATCGCGGTCGTGGCGGCGCCGCACGCGCCCGACGCCTCGCTGCGCTGGCTCTCGCGGCCGTTCACCGCGGCGTTCCACCTGGGCTACGGGCCGCTCTCGTACTGGATCGTGATCCTGCTGGCGCTGGCGACGTTCGGCGCCGCGCTCACCCTGCGCGGGCCGCGCACGCGCGACGTCGCGGCGCAGCTGCTGATCCTGCAGGGCGCGATGAACGGCGTCTTCCTGGCCAAGGACCTCCTGCTGTTCGCGCTCTTCTGGGACCTGATGCTGATCCCGGTCTTCCTGGTGCTGATCTCCAACAGCGCGCACGCGCGCTCGGCCTGGAAGTACCTGATCTACAACTTGGTCGGCGGCTTGGCGCTGCTGCTCGCGACCGCCGCGCTGGGCGCGGTGCTCGGCAGCACCGACGTGATCGGCACCGCGATTCCGGCCTCGGTGGTCGGGACGGCCTGGGGCATCTGGATCTTCGCCGGCTTCGCGTTCGCGTTCCTGATCAAGACCCCGGTCTTTCCGTTTCACACCTGGATGCCCGACACGTACGCCGACCTGCCCGGCCCGGTGGTCGCGGTCGTCTCGGCGGTGCAGTCCAAGGCCGGCCTGTACGGGTTCCTGACCATCGCGCTGCCGCTGCTGACGAGCGAGATGGTGCAGACCCGGCCGCTGATGTTCGCGTTCGGGCTGATCGCGCTGGTGTACGGCGCGCTCGCGGCGCTGGCCGAGCGCGACGCCAAGCGCGTCGTCGCGTACAGCTCGCTCTCGCACCTGGGACTGATCCTGCTGGCGGTGTTCAGCGGCCAGCCGCTGGCCTACGCGGGCGCGGCGGTCTACATCGTCGCGCACGGCCTGTTCTCGGCGGCGCTGTTCATCGCGCTCGACGCGGTCGAGCAACGCGAGGAGACGCGCGACCTGACCCGCCTGGGCGGCCTGGGCGCGCGCAACCCCAAGCTGGCCGGGGCGCTGATGCTCGGCGCGCTGGCGGCGCTGGGCCTGCCCGGCCTGGCCGGGTTCGCCGGTGAGATCCTGATCCTGACCGGGCTGTACCGGGGCGGCTTCGGCTGGGCGGCGCTGATCGCGCTGCTCCCGATCGTGCTGGCCGCGGGCTACATGCTGCGCCTGTTCCAGGGCATCATGAACGGCCCCGAGGTGCCCGACCTGCCCGAGCGGCGCGACCTGACCTGGCTCGAGGGCCTGGCCATCGCCCCGCTCGTGCTCGGCTTCCTGTGGCTGGGCGTGAACCCGAGCGGGGTCGTCGCGCTCGCCGCGAGCATCGGCGCGACCACCACCCCGGCGGCCGGCGCTCCGGCGGCCGGAACCTCGGCCTTCACCACCAGCATTCGTCCGGAGGGATCGCGTGTCGTCGGCTCCCGTTAGCTATCCCGTCGGCGCCGACTACGCGGCGCTGCTGCCGGCGTTCATCGTCGCGGTCGTGCCGCTGCTGATCCTGTTCGTCGACCTGTTCTTCAGCCGCGGCGGCACCGCGCGCCGCGCGGTCGCGGTCGGCATCGCGATCCTCGGCCTGCTCGCGGCCAGCCTGGTCGACGTCGCCCAGTACGGCCACGACTACGCCGCCTTCGGCGGCGCGTTCGTCGAGGGCGGCTTCGCGACGGTGTTCGCCGAGATCGTCGTCATCGCGACCGTCGCGACCCTCTTGCTGTCGCTCGGCATCGGCAAGGACGATCAGGTCGCCGGCACCACCGCGCTGCTGCTGTGGAGCGCCAGCGGCGCGATGCTGATGGCCGGCGCGAACTCGCTGATGACCGTCTTCCTGGGCCTGGAGCTGCTGTCGCTCGCGCTGTACTGCCTGTGCGCGATGTCCGCGCGCCGCACGGCGCGCGAGGCGGCGCTCAAGTACCTGATCCTGAGCTCGATGGCCTCGGGGTTCTTGCTCTACGGCTCGGCCTTGCTGTTCGGCGCGACCGGCTCGGTCGCGTTCGGCGCGCTCGCCACCGCGCACACCACCCCGCTGCTCGCGCTGGGTGCGGGCTTGTTCCTGGTCGGGCTGGCGTTCAAGCTGAGCCTGGTGCCGTTTCACATTTGGACGCCCGACGTGTACGAGGGCGCGCCGCTCCCGGTGACGGCCTTCATGTCGATCGCGACCAAGGCCGGCACTCTGGCCGTGCTGGCCCGCTTCGCCTACGCCGCGCTCCCGCCCGACCGGGCGGCCGCGATCCTGGTTCCGCTCTGGGTGGTGGCGGCGCTCTCGATGCTGGTCGGCAACCTGGGCGCGCTGGCCCAGACCGACGTGAAGCGCCTGCTGGCGTACTCGGGCATCGCGCAGGTCGGCTACATCGTGGCCGCGCTGGCCGGCCAGACCGCCCAGGGCCTGCGCTACGCGATCTTCTACCTGGCCGCGTACACCTTCATGAACCTGGGCGCGTTCGCGGTCGTGGCCCTGATGGCGAAGGAAGGCGACGCGCTCGTCGGCCTGCCGCGCTTCGCCGGGCTGGCGTACCGCCGGCCGTGGCTGGCGGCCGCGATGACGTTCTTCCTGATCGGTCTGGCCGGGCTGCCGCCGACGGCGGGCTTCACCGGCAAGATCCTGATCCTGGCCACCAACGTCACGGCCGGCTACGCGTGGCTGGCCGGGCTGCTGATCTTGGGTACCGCGATCTCGGCCTACGTCTACTTCAAGGTCGTGCGGGTCATGTTCGCCCGGATCGACCCGGCTCACGTGCGCGACGAGCGCTCGCCCAATGCCCTGCCGTGGCTGGCGGTGGGCGTGTGCGCCGTGGCCACCTTCGCGCTGGGGCTGGTGCCGCTGGCGCCCTCGAACGTCTTGCCGCACGTCCGGTAGTGGTGCGCCTGCGCGACGCCGGGCCGGCCGACGAGGCGTTCGTGGCCGGGCTCGTCTACGCGGTGACCGAGCGCGATTTCTTCACCCGCGAGCCGTATCTGCACGTCTCGGAGATCGTGGCGGCGCGCAGCGGCGCGGGCATCGGCGCGCGGCTGATGAAAGCGGTCGAGCGGCGCGCGCACGAGCGCGGCTACCGCTTCGTGTCGCTCAACTTCTTCGAAGGAAACCCGGCCGGCAGGCGCTTCTACGAACGCTTGGGGTACGGCTCCGGCTACCACCATTACGTGAAGCGCTTGGGCTGAACGGCCCTTTTTACTAGGACCGGAGAAGGCACGGAGCCGCCTTTGGACCGGATGAAACGCGCGCCGCGCTGCCAACAAATCGGACAGCCTAACAGGGGGAACGCTCATGCGTGTCCGGTCGTCCGTTTGCCGTCTGCTCGTCGCCGTTCTCGGTGCGGCGCTGGTTTCATGCGGTGGTGGGAGCGGTGGGGTTGCGCCGCAACCCGTCACCTCCGCGCAGGGTAATCTCCAGATCCCGCAGAGCGGCGGCAGCGTGCGGCTGCCGGACACCGACGGCATCACGTCGACCCTGTTCGTCGATGCCAACGGCAACGCGCCGCCGGCCGCCGCCAACGCGACCACGTCGACGACCGTACCCGAGCAGTACGCCGGGCTCGGCGACGCCGGCTCGGCACTCGCGCCGCAGGACACCGCGCTGCCGCGAACGCCGGTCTGGTACCTGTTCTTCGTCCCGCTGGTGACGACGCAACTGCCCGGCCTGCCGGGCCTGGTCGTCGAGCTGCCGCCCAAGACGACGACGGCCGGCAAGCAGTTCTTCGTCGCCTTCTACGACGGCACGAAGTGGAACTACGGCGTCGAAGGGCCGGCCACGATCGTGGGCCGCACGCTCTACTTCACCGGCACGCACACGCCGGTCACGCTCAAGCGCTTCGTGCTCTACGCCTTCGAGATCTACTCGCAGTCGTCGCTCAACCCGATCCAGACCAACCCGACCTCGCTCAGCGTTGCGCCGGGCACGTCCAAGACGTTCACGGTCAGCGAGACCGGTTACACCGGCACGTTCACCGTCGGCTCCCCGTGCAAGTCGGGATCGACGACCGTCGCCAACGTCTCGCCGAGCTCGGCGCACGGCCCGTCGGCGACCATCACCGTGACCGGCGTGGCCACCGGCAGTTGCACGATCGGGATCACGGACATGAACAACCAGAGCGCGAGCGTGAACGTCACCGTGAACCGGCCGCTGCTCACCGTGATGCCATCGTCGCTCACGCTCAACGGCAACACGAACGGCACGTTCACCGTGAGCGAGACCGGCTACACCGGCTCGTTCACGATCGGCCCGTGCCAGTCGGGCGGCCAGACGGTCGCGACCGCCGCGCCCACCACGGCGGCCGGCCCGTCGGCGACGATCACGGTGACGCCGGTGACGGCGGGCACCTGCACGCTGGCGGTGTCGGACACCAACGGGCAGACCACCAACGTGACGGTCACGGTGAACCTGTCCGCGCTGACGATCAACCCGACCGCGCTGATCTTCACGCAAGCTCCCAGCGCGCAGACGCAGACCGTCACGATCTCCGAAGCGAACTACACCGGGCCGTTCACCGTGACGCCGTGCGTCACGGGCAGCACGACGATCGCGACGCTGAACCCGCCCTCGATCTCGGGACCGAGCGCGACGCTGACCGTCGCGTCGGTCGCGCCCGGCGACTGCACGGTGATGGTCAGCGACAATCTCGGCCAGAGCAACGCGTTCACGGTCGACGTGACCGCCGCTAACTTCACCATCAACTCGGTCAAGCGCCGCTGACACGCGCGGCGCCTCGAGACCGTACGCATGACCGTATGGCCAGGTGCAGTAGCAGTCACACCTCCCGTTGTCCATTTGACAATGCGGGGGCGGCAGAGTACGGTACCTAGTACGAACCTGTGCGGGGGACGACGCTTCGGCCGCACCACGTTCGGTCCGGGCGATCGGGGTGGTATTACGAGGTCGGAGCGCTAAGCGCGTCCCGGTACACGATAGCGGCTTCACCCGGTCGGGTGAACGCCGCCGACCCGCCGTTTCCGCGCTGAGCGGGCGGTATCGAGCACTGCAACTCAACCGTCACGGGTGACTTGCCGATGCGTCGCGTCAACGCGGGCATTTGTCCGCGGACCGTTTCGCGCCCGCAAGGGGGAGCGTTGGCATTGGATGTTTTTAAATTCGGCGGTTCGACGTTCCGATCGCTCGACGACTATCTGCGCATCGCGGAATACGTGCACAAGCGGCGTTCGCCGGGCAAGACCGTCGTCGTCGCCAGCGCGATGGCCGGGCTGACGGAGCAACTGCGCGGTTACGCGAGCACGATCGGCGATCCGCTCGATGCGCAAGCGAGCGATGCGTTCGTTCCGCTCGCCGACACGGCGTCGGCGGCAATGCTGAGCTTGGCGCTGCGCCGAGTCGGCATTCGCTCGGTCACGCTGAACGCGCACCAGCTCGGCATAACGACCGACGCACGGCATACTCGCGCCCGCGTCGAGCGAGTAGATGCCGTTCACTTGCGGGCCGCGCTCGAACGGGCGGACTGCGTCGTCGTTCCCGGTGCGCAAGCCGTCACCGAACGCAACGTTCCCACCTCGCTGGGCAAGAACAGCTCCGACCTGACGGCCGTGCTGCTCGCGGCCGCGCTGGGGGCCGAGCGCTGCGAGATCTTCTCTGATGCCCGCGGCGTCTACAGCGGCGACCCCAACTTGCTGTGCGATGTGCGGCTGATCGAGCGCATCTCGTACGCCCGCCTGCACGAGCTCGCAATGAGCGGCGCGAAAGTCATGCACCACGGCGCGGTGGAAGCCGCCGCCGAGACCGGTGTCGAGCTCATCTGCCGCTCCAACGACGGCGAGTACGGCATCGGCACCGTCGTCACCCGTTCCGCGTCTCCGGAGCAGCCGGCGGTGGTGCTCGACATGCGCTCGGCCGTGCTCGGGTTCGCCACCGCCGCCGCCGCGGCGCGCGCTTTCACCGAGTTCTCGGAGTTCGGCGTTCCCGCGACATCGCTCGCCGGTTGGCGAGAGCGCACGGTCGCGGTCACCTGCGGTTTCTTCGAGCCGGTGCCTTTTCTCAGCGCCCGCGGCATCGCTTGCGAGCCGCTCGCCGGCCGCCTCATCACCGAGTTTTCGAACGCTCCCGCCGTGCGGCGCCACGTCGCCGACGACCGGTGCGCCGTGGAGACGGCACAGCAACTCCACGATTTGCACTATCGCGACGCGGCCAACGCGCGCCGTGCCGGGTTCGCTGCGCTCGAAGCGGTCTGACCGAACCCGCCCCCAGCAATTCTTGCAACGAGAGGAACACCCGATGCAGCATGCCATGCCGCGGACGGACGCGTCGCGCGTCGACGACGTTCTCGCCGAACACCTAGCGCGCCGGTTCGGCGCCGGCGAACGAGCCGACCTGCGCGCCCAATTCCAGCGCGACCACGTCGCTCCGCTGCGCGGGCTGTGCCCGCCCCGGCTGTTCGAGCCGCTCAAAGCCGAGGCGTTCGATCTGATGGACCGCTTCGGGGTCGCGCGCGACTTCGCGCTCGACATCACCGACGGCACGCCGCGCCACATGACGACGGTCGGGCAGCCGATCATCAAAGATGCCGGCCCTGGGATCGATGCCCTGTACTTTTCCGCCGCGCTCAAGGCGTTTCTCTCCGAGATCGTCGGCGAAGCGCTGTCGGTTTGCCCGTATCCCGGCGAGCACTACGTGATCAGCCGGCTCCACAAGTCGGGCGACACGCACGGCTGGCATTGGGACGACTACGCCTACGGCTTCGTGCTCGTCCTCGAGGCGCCGCATTACCGCGAGGGCGGATTCGTGCAAGCGGTGCCGCACACGGCGTGGGACAAACGGCAGCCGGACGTGCACGGCGCGCTCCTCCAGAGCCAGGTTCACTCCTATGCGTTCGAGCCCGGTGACGCGTACGTGATCAAGACCGACACCACCATGCACCGGGTCTACCCGATCCGCGGGAACGCACGGCGGACCATCGTCAACACGACGTGGGCCAACGCGCTGGACCTGGCGGTTCCCAAGACGCACGAAACGAACGACATCCTCTTCGGCGGAGCCGCGCCGAACGCGGCGTCCGCGCGATGACCACCGTGCAGCCGCGCGAGAGCATGCGCGGGTTGCCGCACGCTCTGCAGCCTTACCTGACCTGGGTCACCGGCGTGCCGTTGGCCGGCGAGCGGCCTCTGATCCCGTGGACGCCGGCTCGTGCGGGCGCCCTGGGCGTCGCGCAGATCGCGCTGGGAATCGCCGTCGGCACGTTCGCCCTGCGGCCGTTCTCACTCTGGTCGCTGCCGTTGCTCGCCTTGTCGTGGTTCACCACGACGGGCGGCATGCGCCGGCTCGACGTGGTGATCATCCACCAATCGCTCCACGGTATGGTGGCGAAAACCGCGCTCGGAAACCGCCGCGTCGGCGAGCTGCTCACGACGCTGCTCTGGCGGGCGCCCTACGACGAGAACCGCAAAGAGCACCTGCTCCACCACGCGTACCCCTGTTCGATGAAGGACATCGACACGCGTTACCTGCTCGGCACGGGCGCTCGGCCCGGCATGTCCCGCTCCGAGTTCGGGCGCTTCCTGGTCCGGCTGCTCGTCTCGCCCAAGCACCACTGGGGCTTTTTCTCGAGCCGCATCCGGTCCAACTTCGCGCGCCGCCAGCCGCCGTACCGCTTGGCGATGTCGGTCGCGTATCTCGCCCTGACCGTTGCCGTCCTGGCGCTCACCGGGCTGTGGACCGAGTGGCTGGTGCTCTGGTTCGTCCCCGTGACGGTGGGCTTTCAGAACGCGACCGCGCTCTACACCCTCAGCGAGCACCGCTGGTGGCTGCACGCGCAGGCGGAGAAGCTGTCGCCGCAGCAGCGCGACGAGCTCACCTTCGGGCGGTTCTGCGGCGAGCCCGCACCCTGCGGGCGCGGCGGCGCCACCTGGCTGAAGTGGTGGCTTCGCATGATCTTCGTCCACTCGCCGTACCGGATGTCGGTGCTGGTCGGCGACACGGTGCAGCACGACCTGCACCACGTCCGGCCCAAGTGCGACTGGGCCAACTCGCCGTACGAGCGCAGCACCGACGTCGGCGCCGGGTCGAAGCGGTATTCGGACGTCTGGGGCTCGATCGTGGACCACCTCTACGCCGCCAACGACGTCCGGGTGGGCTGAGGTGAGCACCGCCATCCTGGTCGTCGACGCCACCGGCCGCGGCCACGCGATCTGCGATTTGTTCGCCCGCACGCACCCCGGCGCCACGGTGTTCTACGCCGGTTCGAACGCGATCGAGCGCGATCGTATCGTTCCGGTCGAGGCGATCTCGCTGACCGACCCGTGGACGGCGCTCGGCTTCCTGCTGGAAAACTCGGTCGAGTTCACCTTCGTCTCGAACATCGACGCGCTCTCCATCGGCTACGTCGACGTGCTGCGCGCCCACGGGCACCGCGTCATCGGCCCGACCGCGGCGGCCGCGCAGCTCGAGGCGAGCAAAGAGCGCGGCAAGCGGTTCTGCACCGACCACGGCATCCCGACCGCGCCGTACCGCGCCTTCATCGATCCCCGAGCGGCCAAGGCGTACCTGCGTTCCCTTCCCTATGCTTGCGTGGTGAAGACGGACGGCTTGTGCAAGGACGGCGACGGTGCGGTCGTCTGCGATACGAACGCGCAGGCCGAGGCGGCGGTGGACGGGTTCGCCGCGCAGTTCGGCCCGGCGTTCCGGGTGGTGATCGAGCAGCGTTTGTACGGCACCGAGATCTCGGTGTTCGCGCTGCTCGACGGGAACGGCGGGTACCTGCCGTTCCCGACCGCGCTGGACTTCAAGCGCGCGTGCGACGACGACCGCGGCACGAACTGCGACGGCATGGGCTCGATCGCGCCGCACCCGGCCGAGACGCCGGCCTTGCGCGACGAGATCCGGGCCGTGCTGCTGGAGCCGCTGGTCCGCGGGCTGCGCCGCGACCGGCTCGACTACTCGGGTTTCGTCTACGTCGGCGCGATGATGACCGCCCAGGGGCTGCGGGTGATCGAGATCAACGCCCGCTTCGGCGACTCCGAGGCCGAGGCGGTGCTGCCCGGCGTGCGGAGCGATTTCGTCCGGCTCTGCCGGGTGGTCTTGGCCGGCTCGCTCGGCGGCGAGACGCTCGAGACCGACGGCTGCGTCCGCTGCAGCGTGGCGCTCACGCAAGGCTCGCTCGCGCCGTCCGATCCGGCCGCTCAACCCGGCTGGCCGTTCGGCGCGTTCGCGACCGGCCAGCGCATCGACGGGCTCGGCGCGCCCGACACCGCCGACGCGACCGTCTTCTATGCGAACGTCCGCCGCGCCGCCGGCGTGCCGGTCACTTGCGGCGGACGCGTGCTGCACGTGGTCGGGCGCGGCACGTCGCTCGAGCAGGCACGCGACAACGCGTACGGCCGGATCGGCCGGATCGGCTTCGACGGTATGCGCTACCGTTCCGACATCGGCGCTGGGACATTGGCCTCCAGCGCCCGCTAGCGAAACAAAGGAGCTTTCATGATTGTCGACCGGACCGCCCCCGAACGGGCGGCGACCAGCGAATCCGCGGTTCGCTCGTACTCGCGCTCGTTTCCCGCCGTCTTCGCCCGCGCGAAGGGCGACTGGCTGTTCGCTCAGGACGGCACGCGCTACCTGGATTTCTTCGCCGGCGCAGGCACGCTGAACTACGGGCACAACCCCGAGGCGATGAAGCGCGGGCTGATCGCGTATCTCGAGGGCGACGGGTTGGCGCACGGTCTCGACATGTGGACGGTGGCGAAGGCGAGCTTTATCGACGCCTTCGGGCGGCACGTGCTCGAGCCGCGCGGATTGCAGTACAAAATCCAGTTCTGCAGCCCCTCGGGAACCAACGCGATCGAAGCGGCGCTCAAGCTCGCCCGGCTGGCGACCGGCCGGGACAACATCGTCGCCTTCAGCGGCGGGTTCCACGGGGTGAGCATGGGCGCGCTGTCGGCAACCAGCGGCGCGCACTACAAGCAGGGCCTCTACCAATCGCTGCCGCGCACGACGCACGTGCCCTACCCGGATTCACCGCTGGGCCCCTTCGACAGCTTGAACTTCCTACGCAGGCTAGTCGAAGATCCCAGCTCGGGAGCGGAAAAGCCGGCCGCGATCGTGCTCGAGACGGTCCAAGCCGAGGGCGGCATCTACGTCGCGCCGGTCGAGTTCCTGCGCGGGCTGCGCGCGTTCTGCGATCGGCACGGCATCCTGCTCGTCGCCGACGAGATCCAAGTCGGCTGCGGGCGCACGGGCACGTTCTTCTCGTTCGAGCGGGCCGGCATCGAACCCGATCTGGTCACGCTCGCGAAGTCGATCGGCGGCTACGGGCTACCCATGGCGCTGCTGCTGATCAAGCCGCAGTTCGACGTCTGGCAGCCGGGACAGCACAACGGGACCTTCCGGGGTAACCAGCTCGCCTTCGTCGCGGGAGCGCAAGCGCTGCGCCAGTACTGGACGGACGACCGGTTCGCGGCCGAGGTTCGCGAGAAAGGCGACTTCGTGGCGCGATACCTGGAGCAGCACGTGCGCGCGCGGTTCGGCGCGGCCGTGCGCGGCATGGGCTTGATCTGGGGCATCGACGTGAGCGGCATCCCGGGGCTGACCGCCGGCCGCGTCTCCAAGCTGTGCTTCGGGCAGCGGCTGGTCGTCGAGACGTGCGGACGCGGCGGGACCGTGCTCAAGCGTCTGCCGCCGCTGAACGTCAGCCTGGAGAACCTGGAGCTCGGTCTGAGCATCGTGGTCGATGCGCTGAGCGAAGCGACGGGCGGCGCGCAGGCCCGCCCGCTGACCGCGGCCGGGTGAGCCGAAGGATGATCGCCGCAGGGAGCGGTTCGCGCACGGTGCCGTACGCGGGCGGCAGCCTCGACCGCGCGGCCGGCCCGCGCAAGGACCCGGCTTGGGTCGCGCTGGCGCTGGCGAGCCCGGCGGCGCGGGTAGTTCCCCTCTGGCGCGATGCGGTTCTGGTGGACAGCGCGGAGCGGGCGCCGGTCGTCTTGCGGGCCGCAGGCGCGGGCGCCGCGCTCGCGGCCGGCGAGCCGGTCTTGCTTGGGCTGGACGGCGCTGCGGCCACCTTCGCGCTCGATCTTTCTGCGCTCGAGGAGTCCCAGGCGCTGGCGCTGGTGGACGCCGCGGCGGCGCTCGACGTGCGCGCGCTGTTCGGCAAGCTGAGCGCGGCCGAGGCCGCGCTGCTGGCTTACGCGCGCGGGCTCCTGCGCTGGCACCGCGATCAGCGCTTCTGCGGCGCCTGCGGCGGGCCGACCGCGAACCGCGACGGCGGCCATGCTCGCGTCTGCCGGGGGCGGTGCGGCAAGCTCTTGTTTCCGCGGATCGAGCCGAGCGTCATCGTGCTGGTCGAAGCGCCCGCCCCGCCCGCGCGCTGTCTGCTCGCGCGGCACCGGGGAGCGGCTAGCCGGGATTTCTCCGCGCTCGCCGGCTTTCTCGAGATCGGTGAGAGCCTCGAGGACGGCGTCCGGCGCGAAGTCGCCGAGGAGGCCGGGATCCCGCTCGTCTCGGTCGCGTACCAGGCCTCGCAGCCATGGCCGTTCCCGGCCGGCCTGATGGTCGGGTTTCGTGCCGTCGCCGGCTCCGAAACGGTTGCCGTCGACGGCGACGAGCTGGCGGAGGCGCGCTGGTTCAGCCGGGCCGACGTCCGCCGGCTGGTGGCCGAGCAGCCCGATGCCCCTCGGTTGTTCAACCCCGATTCCATCGAGAAACTCCTGATCGACACCTGGCTGAGCGAAGGCTCTTGAGGGCAGACGTCATGCACCGAGCGATCGTCATCTCCACGCGCGGCTTCGGAATCTTCCGCTTCGACCTGCTCCGGGAGCCCGGGAGCGTCGACTTCGTCGGAATCTTCACCGAACCGGACGCCGAAAACCTCAGCCCTGCCCAGCGCGCGCGCTTCGCGGAAGTTCACGTCGTGCCGTGCGGCATCCGCCGGCCTTCGCCGATGCTCGAGTCGCTGGTCGACTTCGACGCCGCCCGAGCCGCCGTCGAAGGGGTGGTCGCGCGCACGCCGCTCGAGCACGTCTCCCTCCACTGCTACGACGAGCAGAACGTGCTGCTCGCGGCCCGGCTGCGCTCGCACTTCGGCCTCAACGGTGCGAAGTACGAAGACGTCCTGCCGTTTCGCGACAAGTGCGCGATGAAGGAGCGCGTGGCGGCGAGCGAGCTGCGCGTTCCGGCCTACGGGCGCTACGAACCCGCCCTGTCCGCCCGCGACCGGGCGGGAGCCTTCCGCCGCATCTCGGCGGAGGTCGGGCTGCCGTTCATCCTCAAACCGACCGACTCGGCCGGCAGTGACGGGGTTCGCAAGGTCTGCTCCTGGTCCGACTTCGCGGCGTTGCCGGCCGACTTCGGGCGCGACTACGAGTACGAAGAGTTCATCGCGGGCACGATGTACAGCGTCAACATCGTCTCGCAGAACCGGCGCACGATCTTCGGCGGAGTGACCGAGTACCTGGTGAACTCCTTCGATGTACAATCCGGCCGGGTCAACGTCGACATCAACTTGAGCGACCGGGATCCGCGCGTGGCGCGCATGGTGGCGTTCGGCGAGACCGCGCTGGAGGCGCTGGGACGGCCCGACGGAGCCTCGCACCTCGAATTGTTCCACACCGAGAGCGACGAGCTCGTCTTCCTCGAGGTCGCGGCACGTTTCAAGGGCATGGCGGGCCTGGCCGCGATGGAGCGCAACTACGGGATCGCCTTCACGAACCTGGCCTTCGAGGTCGAGACGGGGATCGCGAGCCGGCCGTACGACCGCGAGCAAGTGTACTGCTTCGACGGCGTGATCCCCAAACGCGGCGGGCGGATCGTCGAGCTGGTCGAGCCGCGGATCGAGAGCGCGTTCCAGATGACCTGGAAAGTCCGGCCCGGCGAGGTGGTGAGCCAAACCGACTCCCTGATCGCCAACGGCGGCACGTTCCTGGTCTGGAATCACGATTACGACGCGCTGTACCGTGATTTCGAGCGGTTCGCGGAGTACGCCCCGATTCGCTACGAAGACGCCGCCGTGCTGGTCCACCCGTGAGCGCGGCCCACCTGCTGGTCATCGGCACCAAGGCCGACGACAAGCGGCTTCTCGACCGCTGCGGCCGGCTCGGCATCCGCACGACCCTGATCCAGCGCAAAGCGCTCGTCGACCAGGCCCAGATCGAAGCTGCGGACGACACGCTCGTGCTGGATTATACCGACCGCGCGCTCTTGCTGCCGCTCGTGCGCGTGCTCCACGAGCGTCATCGCTACGATGCCGTGCTGTCGCTGACCGAGCCGGCGATCGTCGTGGCGGCGCTCGTCAACGACGACTTGGGCTTGAAGGGAACGCCAGCAGCGACCGTCGCGCTGCTGCGCGACAAGGGCCGGATGCGCGAGCTGCTCCGAACGAGCGGCTTGAGCCCGGTGCGCGCGCGTGTGGGCTCCGGCCCGGACGACATCCGCGCGTTCATGCGCGACGTCGGCGGCCCGATCGTGGTGAAACCGGTCGACGGGGGCGGCAGCAACGGTGTCACCCGGCTGGACGGCCCGGGCGAGATCGCGCTGGCGCTGGGACGCTTACGAGAGCTGGGCTGCTCGACCTTCGTCGCCGAGGAGTTCTTGCCCGGGCAAGAGGTCAGCGTCGAAGGGTTCAGCTTCGACGGCGTTCACCACGTCGTCGCGATCACCGACAAGGCCACCGGCCCCAATTTCGTCGAGCTCGGGCACTCCATGCCCTCGCAGCTCGCTCCTGCGGTGCAGGCAGCGATCGTCCGGCTCGTCGGCGACTTCTTCGACCTGGTCGGGCTGCGCAACGGGCCCTCCCATACCGAGATCATCGTCACGCCCGACGGTCCTCGGATCGTGGAGTCCCACAACCGGATCGGTGGCGACAAGATCAACGATCTGGTCCGGGCCGCGTACGGCGTCGATCTGGCGGAGCTGAGCTTCGCCTGGGCCTGCGGGCTGGTCGAGCCCTGGGCTCGCACGCCCGAGCCGATCGGCGCCGCCGCGATCCGCTTCATCGCCCCCGGCAGCGGGGTCGTGAAAGCGGTGCAGGACGTCGAGCAACTGGCGCAGCGCGACGACGTCGTCGCGCTCGAGTGCCGGGTTCGCGCCGGGGACCGGCTCCCCGCGCTGGAGAGCAACTACGCGCGTTCGGGCTGCGTCGCGGTGCGAGCGGCTTCGGCCACGGCGGCGGTCGCCGCGTGCGAGCGCTACGTGCGCGACATCGTCATCGTCGGCGAGTAGCCGTGAAGGCCTACCGGAACCGCAACTTCCTGCTGACGTACGCGGCGTCGTTCATCTCGCTCTTCGGCTCCAAGCTGCTGATGATGGCGTACGTGGCGTACATCTTCGCCGCTCGCGGCAGCGCGACGCTGGCCTCGATCGTGCTGGCGGCGGACTGGGCGACGTGTTTGGCGATCGGGTTGTTCGGCTCGCGGTACATCGATCGCCTCGACGCGCGCCGCTTGCTGATCGGTTTGAACCTCGTCGCATCGCTGGTGACGCTGCTATTCCTGGGCTGCACCAATGCGGACATGTTTCCGTACGCGATCGCGGTGATCGTCGCCCGGGCGCTGCTCTCGCACGCCGTCAACTCGGCGCGGATCAAGGCGCTGGTCCAGTTCTTCACCCCGCACGAGACGGAGCGGTTCTCGGCGGTCTTCAACTCGAGCTTGTTCATGGCGACCGCGCTGGCCGGCGCGGTCGGCGTGTTCGTCCTCAAGTTCATCGACTTGCGGGCGATCGTCTACTTCGACTCCGCCACGTTCGTGATCGCGGCCGCCGTCTTCGCCTTCGTCGTGCCGAACCCGGAGCGGCTGCGCGCCTCGATCGAGGCGTCGCGGGCCGAGCCGGCCGGCGGCATCGGCTACATCACCGGCGCCTTTCGCGTCATCGGAGCGAACGCCGACCTTGCCTCGGCGGTGTTCTACATCATCCTCTCGGTTACCGCGTTCCAGGCGAACTACGAGGTGCTGATGGCGATCGTGCCCCAGATCTGGTTCGGGCTGGGCAAGTCCGGTACCGCGCTGTTCTTCACGTGCGAATCGGTCTTCGTGACCGGCGGAGCGTTCTTGTACCAGTACCTCGCCGGGCGCGGCCTGATCCGCATGGGCAACCAGCACGCGCGCAACCTGTGGGTGGTTGTGTTCTCCGCGACGGTGTTTCTCACCATCCCGCAATTGAAGCACAACCTCTACGCGTGCCTGGCCGCGTTCAACGTCATGGTCATCGCGGTCGAGCTGATCTGGACGCACCAGTTCAAACAGATGATCCTCGCTACGCCGCCGGCCAAGGTCGCCGCGGTCACCGGCGTGCAGATGGCGATGGGCTACAGCCTGATGGGCGTCTTCGCCTTCGCGTTCTCGACCGCCGTCGACCGCTGGGGCATCCCCGCCGCCGTCGACGCCGACGTGCTCGCGATCGCGCTCCTGAGCGCCGCTTGGGAGCTGTGGTACAAGAAGCGCACCCGGGTGTGGGCTGCCACGGCCCCGGCCGCTCCGGGTCAGCGCGCGTCGGTCGCGAGCGCGGCGATCCGCGCGACCAGCGAGTCCTCGGGATCGTAGAGGCGCGACAGGACGGTGAAGTGGTCGTCGTCCGGCGTGTCCTCGTACGCCGCGGCACAGCCGCGCGCGCCCCACGCGGCCGCGAAATCGCGGCCCTGGGCGCGGAAGGCCTCGCTCTCGAGCGCCCCGGTGGCGGCGATCACCGCGGTCGGCGCGGCCGGCGCGAGCAGCAGCGGGCTCAGCGCCGCGGCGCGCGCTTCGTCCAGCCCGAGCCACGCGTCTGTCCACGCGCGCACCTTGCGCAGGTCGTGCAGGCCGCTGATCGTCGCGACGCCCGCGACCGGCGCGTCGACCGCGCACATCGCGGCCATCTGCCCTCCCGCGGAATGCCCGGCCACGACGATCCGTTCGGGATCGGCACCGTGCTCGGCGGCGTTCGCGCGCAGCCAGGCCACCGCGCGCCGGGCCTGCGCGACGATCTCCTCGAGCCGCAGCGCGGGCGCCAGGCCGTAGTTCACGATCGCGGTCGCCACGCCGTGCGGCGCGAAGCCGTGCGCGACGAAGGTCGCGTCGTCCTTGTGCAGCCGGCGCCAGTAGCCGCCGTGGAAGAAGATCAGCAGCGGCGCGCCGGTGTGCGGCACGATCAGATCGAGCGTCTCGTCGGCCGACGGCCCGTAGCGCAGGTCGCGCGCCTGCAGCATGGTGCTGCGCACCTCGTCGCTCCACCCGCGCCACTGGGCGAAGTACGTCCCGACGTCGGTCTTCGCGGTGAGAGAGGTGTCGTACGGGTCGCCTACGTTCAGCCGCTCGCCCACGCTAGATCGGCGACTTGCGAAAGTAGATGAGCTGGATCTTCTCCGCGTCGTCCCACGAGATCAACTCGTCCATCGAGCCGTTGGCGCAGGTCACGACGAACTGGTAGACCGTCATCCCCTGCTGCGACAGGGTCGGCAGCGGCACGAACGATTTCACCGCGCCCAGCGACTTGAGCGCGGCGCCGAGGTCGGCGACGGTCTTGTCCGTGATCTGGGTGTTCGCGTAGCCCGAGTAGTGGGTGCGGTCGATCCGCCCGGCCGCAAAGTCGTTGAACTCCGCTTGGGCACGGGCCATCTGATCGGCGGTCGGCCGTGGCGTCGGCGCCTCGGCCGGCGCGGGAGACGGCTTGGTCTTGCCGGGGGCCGGCTTGCGTGAAGCGGCCGGGGCGGGGCTGGCGGTGGGCGCCGCCCCGACGCTGTCCGCCCGAGCGAACACCCGCGCGCCGTTGTCGGCGGGAAGCTGGGCCGGGCTCGTTTCGGTCGAGCGCGACGGCGGGATGTGCGGCGCTGTGGCGAACGCGGCGGCGGGGGCGATCAGCCCGGCCAAGGCCACGCCGGCGAGAAGACGTCGGACGATCATGTCCCAGGCCGCTTCCACGGAAGAAGAAGAGAGCCCCCCGACGGCCCTGCGCTGGAAGGCTCAGCGCAAGTGGGCGACTAGGGGTGCGTCATGGTGGCCCGAGCTCAAAGAGACGAGCGGAGGGTGGTCGTTGGCTGGCTTCGATCACTTGTAAAACGTCAATGTCCCGTCGTCCGCGATGTAGTTACGAAGTTCCTCGAAATCGTCCACAACTGGTATACGCGTCTGCTGGAGAAACGCGCGAACGATTGGGTCCATGGATCGGGGCAGGCCGATCAAGCCGAAGCCCTGTTGATCTGACCCCACCCGGAGCTGGACACTCCCTTGGCGAAGACTTCGCCAGCGAGGTGTCCCATGGCCGAGAAGACCTCCGTTCCACAACCCGAGCCGATCGAGCGCTGGACCGCGCAGCGCAAAGCCGCAATCATCGTCGAGGTGATGAAAGGGCAGATATCGGTTCCCGAAGCCGCGCGCAAATACGGCTTCACGCAGAACGAGTATCGCCGCTGGGCGGATGAATATCACCGCGCCGGCATCGAGGCGCTCAAGACGAATCGCAAGGACCTCGATGCCAAGTACCAAGCCGAAATCAAACGTTTGAGAGCGAAGATCGGTCAGCTCGTGATGGACGACGACATCCGTCAGGAGGCGATGCGACCTTTTCGTTCGGGCGATCAGACGTCGAGCGTGTGGTCGCCAACGGCAAGAGAGCGCGTCAACGAGTCTGTCGACTCTTGAACGTGCCGCGAAGCACCTCGTACTATCGCTGCCGTCAGCGAGTACCGATCGTCGACGAGCTGCTGGCGCAGCGCATCAAGCGTCTCATCGATGATGAGCCGTATCTCGGCTACCGAATGGTCTGGGCACGGCTTCGCATGCAAGGCCATGTTGTCAATCGCAAGGCGGTGCAGCGCGTGATGCAGCTCAAAGGCTGGCAGTGCCACCGCCGGCTCAAAAAGCGCTGTGCACCGCGGGTCGAGAGCAGCATCAGCGTCACGCGCGTCTCGAACGTGCGCTGGGCGACTGACGCCACGTACATCGGGACGACACGAGTGCATCGGCTGGAACATTAGCCAGCGCAACGATGCCAAAGAAGCCCCCTGGGCGCTTGAGGACGCGCTGCTGCGGCGCTTTGGCGTGCTGCCCGATCGTGACATCGGCGTCGTGCTGCGTACGGACAACGCCCTCGTCTATGCCTCGGAGCTCTATCGCAAGCTCGCGCGCAGCTACGGCTTGGCGCAAGAGTTCATCTTGCCCCATACGCCCGAGCAGAACGGCGTCGCCGAATCGTTCATGGGCACGCTCAAGCTCGAGTGCATCTGGCAGCACCGCTTCGCTACCTATGATGAGGCCAAGAGCGTCATCACCGCGTGGATCCGCCACTATAACCAGACCCGTCCCCATTCAAGCCTGGGCTACCTCACGCCGGCGGCGTGGCGTGAGCGTCAGGCAAAACAAACCGCATAACTGCCCAGAATCCGCGGGGTCATTTCAATGATGAGAACCCGATATTATCCGCATTGTTCACGAAATGACCGTTCACTCCAGGAAGTCGAGCAACCTGATAGTCTCAACGGGATCGCCGTCATCGTTCCAAACTTCGCGGAACCGCAATCCGATCAGGCCGGCATGCTCTACCCTCTCCTTAAATCCCGTCGAGCAGAACACATTTGTTATATCGTCAGCCAATTTAAAGATTGCGCTCGTCGGCACTGCAGCCGGACGAAAAACAAAGCGCTCGATGCGCATCCAGCGCCTCCCGCCTGGGAATCGCTTCCCTTGCGTGTGTTCTTGGTCTAGAAAATTGTGGCATGGATATGGATTGCACAAGGTGAATGAACGCCCGTCGATACATTTCAGTGGAAGCAACTCCCCACAAGTCTCTAACATCGGCTGGAGCGACAACAACGCATTGTCACTCAGCACGACACAACCATGAGTCAAGTAAGGGAAATCGCCCACTGGCTCGCCGACTTCACTCGGGGCCACGATGGCCTGACTCAAATTCCATTCCTGTTTCTTCGGGACACAGCAGAAATCCCAGACCTGGCTCCAGTCGGGATCACCTACGGGCCACAAGGACTCATAAGCATAGTCTCCGCTTTTCGACGCTGGCTGAAGCAGGAAAACCTTCACGACGAAATAGGCCTTTCTACGCTTGGGAACCACCCTCATCAGGGCGACCATCCTTGCTGCAGCCTTTCCGCAAGGTCCTGCAAGATTGCACGAGCGTCGCTTGCGCTCTGTGCACGCCTGAGCCCTTGGTTTACGGCGTCGTAGTACTGATTCGTATGCAGCCGTTGATGGAATGCCCTACTAAGAGTGACGAGGTTATCTGCATCATTCACATCGATGTCAAGTCTCTTGAGGACTGCACGGGCACTCTTTGCTCGCCAGGCGGCTTTGGCCACGATATGGTGAACGGCTGTTGCCCTCGAGAGCGCAGCAGCAGCCGCGATCTCTTCGCCATCGAAGGGTAGCGTGACGATTCCCGCGGCCATTCCGACACCGCCGATCAGGCGGTTTTGACGGTCGATCGTCTGTGCGACCGTCTCGCCGTTCGGCATGCGGTTCTCGCTGGACCGCCGCGACTGCGTACTGCCGATCCTCAGCGTCGGTACGCAATTCTCGCCGTCCCAGCCCTGGCCGAACGTGCAAGCGTCATACCCCGTCGGGTCGGCGTACTGATACGGGCTGTTCCGGTTCCACATGTAAGCGAGCTGGGACGCCGGGTCTTCGATTTCGCCCGCGTAGGCGTCGGGGACCGTCCATTGTGCCGTGGAAGCGTCGTACGAGCGGCGGCCCTGGACCGTGCCGTGGCCGATGTCGAGCCCGTCGATTCTGTCGTAGACGAGCACGCCGAGATTGCCCGCCGTCTGGCCGCACTTGACCGGCAGCGTCTGGTAGTTCGCCCAGGTATAGGCATTCTGGCGGCACAGGCCGTCGGTGCCCGACGCGCCGTGCTCGGACACCCGCAATCCGCTCGTGTCGCGGTCCGTCACGATCGGGGTGCTGCCCGCCTACGCGACGAGATGCTGCTCGATGTTGAACTGCTCGAGCGCACCGCTGGCCGTTGTCGCGAACAGCAGATCATCACCGTCCCAGTGGAGATCCAGCGTCGGCTGTCCCTGGAGCGTCACGACGGCAGGGTGCCCGTTGACGCCCCACTGCATCGCATCGATGACGTACGAGTTCCCGCCCTGCTGCGTGGTCGAGTAGTTGATCTCGTGCCCTTCGCCGTCGTACGCGGATGCGGACGTGCTCGTCGACGTCGACTTGGACCACAGGCAGGTTCCGGTCCACGGGTAGGCGGTATTCGTCGTCGCCGAGTTCATCTGGCGGCCGGCCGCGTCGTAGCCGAACGTGGTCGTCTTGTTGGGGGTCGGCGTATTGCTGCAGGACCCGGCGAACTTCGGCGGCGGCGAGGGTTCGGTTTGAGGAGTGTATTGCGAGCCGGCGGCGCCGCTGTGAGGATCGCTCTGGACTGTCGTGGTCGAGCTCGTGAGCGTGTTGTTGGCGCAGTTCATCGCCATCGCCGACGAAGACGTCAGCACGCCGTTCGTATACGCGTACGTGGTCCAATTCGGCTTGAACTCCGGTTGGGAGGCCGAGCAGGCCATCGGCGAGTCATGGTCGCTCAGCAGCTCACCGACCGCGTCGTACGTGCGCGCCGTCGTGAGGCCGTAGGCGCTCGAGCCGGTCGTGTTGCCCTCGCTGTCGTATTGCAGCCCGTTGAAGGCACCGCCGGGGACCGCCAAGCTGGCGATCCGGCCGAAGGCGTCGTACGCCAGCGTCTCGCCGCCCCACGAGTCGCCCTGCGACAGCGTCCGGCCGGCGGCGGTGTATGCCCAGTTCAAAGAGGCGGAGTTGCCGTTCCACGATGTGGCCAACGACGAGCGCAGCCCGTCGGGCCGGTAGGCATAGGCGATGCTGGCCGACAACGCGGCTGACTGGATCGACACCCCGCTCTTGGTGCCGTCGGGGTAGTACGCGTAGGAGTAGGTCGCAGGTGACGTCAGGGCGCTCCCCTCGGCGCGCTGCTGCACGTTGCCGGCGCCGTCGTAGGCAAACTGCTCGGTGCCCGATGTGCTCGAGGTCCGAGTCAGGACGTTTCCACTCGCGTCGTAGGTGAACTGCCGAGCCGGCGTCGCCCCGCCGTCGTTCGCGAAGACGACCGACGTGCGGCGCCCCAGCGCATCATAGCCGTACGAAGTCGCAATCCCCGTCTCGTCCGTCGTTCTTGCCAGCAACCCTAGGCCGGTGCTCGGGTCGTCGTAGGCATTCGTCGTGGCGCTTAGCGTACCCGCACAGCCGGAACAACGATAGGCGTAGCGGAATGAGTTGAGGGCCCGGTCGAGCCCGTCGAACGCTGTTGCCCCCTGCTCCGACCAACTGCTGCCCTGGCCGACGAGCCGGGCGTAGAGGTTGCCGTACGCCCGGAACGATCCCGAACCCGTTACCGAAACGGTCCCGCCTTGTGAAAGGTCGTAGAGGTACCGCATCCTGGTCCCGTGCTGCGCCTCCACGAGCCTGTCCGCTCCGTCGTAATAGTTCGAGAACGTTGCAGACCCGCTCCCACCGGGATTAGGGAAGGTCTCCGTCAGCTCGTCGCCGTCCTGATCGTAGGTGAACGTGTGGCCGGCGCTGCCGAACGTTCCGCTTGCCGTCGAAGCGGCGTGCTGCGCGGGTGTTTCGATGTACCTTACCGAGCCATCCCTATAATACGCCGTATACGAGGTCGTGCGGATCCCGGACACGGAGTTCCCGCAGGCTCCTGCCCCGTCGTCAGGGTCAGCGATGGCCGTTCCGCGGTTCATCGCATCATATGCGAGCGCTCAGCGGCGCCGGAGTGGGCGTCGGGTTCACACCGCCCGCCGAGCCGCGAATCGCCCGTCCCGGTGCACTCGAACTCGAGCCGCCATGCACCATCGCCCGGACGACCGCAGCGGAAAACGGCGGCGTCAGCATGGGCGGGCCCGCCACCGCAAATCCCGACACACGGCGCACGTTGGTCGTCACCGTCGCGCGCACGGCGGAATTCGCCAGCAGCGGCGGCGGCGGGCGCCGAGCAGGCTCGGGCACCACCACGCGGGTCAGCGGGTGAGCCGCGCTTTGCGCGACCGCCGGCGCGCTCAACGCCGTGGTACCCGTGCCGGCCGACAGCGGCAGATCGAGCACCAGCGCGAGCGAAAGCAACGCTGCGCATGCAGCGCGACGACGAGCGTTCACAAGAACCCCCACACCGGGCGGATGGATGAGCGAAACGAGCCCATTCCATAATGCGGTATGGGCGTACGTCGATTATTTTCTATGTCAAACGTACCGTCGATATAGCATCGACGGACGCTCCGGGTACGGTGACCACCATACGGCATCCGAGCTCGCTCGGTCAAGGGGTGGTTTGCAAGAACGAGCAGGTCACGAGCACGCGTGGTTTGCGTAGCGTGCGATGGTTTGACCTCGCTCGTGAGACCGGAACGAGCATCTCCGTCGCGCCCGGCGTAACCGGGTACGTCGCCGTGCCGCTGCGCGGCATCACGCTCGCGCGCACTTGCAGCCGTCTCGTGCGCTAAGTGATAGCTATTGCTTGCGCGGAACGCCTATGCTGTCGAACGGGCGATGGCCGTGGCAACGAGTCCTACCGTCGGTGCGATAAATATCACCATCCTGCTCGTCGTTGTCCCGCCAACCGATCTGCAAGCGATGCGCACCGTGCTGCAAGCATCGACGTCCGTAATCCAGTCGACGCGACGACCGAAGCCATCAGCCTGCACGATGGAACGACGAAGGGGAGGCGGTGCGCCGTCTCCCCTCGCATTGGTCGCGTCGTGGGCCGCGCGAGCGCTACGGGTGCGTCATGTTGGCGGGGACGACGTACTTGTCGAAGTCCTCGCTGCTGATGTAACCCAGGCCCAGCGCGGCGTCCTTGAGCGTGCTGCCGTCGTGGTGCGCCTTCTTGGCGATCTCGGCGGACTTGTCGTAGCCGATCTTGGGGGTCAGCGCGGTGACCGTCATGAGCGATTCGGCCAGGTACTTGGCGATCACCGGCTCGTTGGCTTGCAGCCCCTCGACCGCGTGCTCGCGGAACATCGTGCATGCGTCGCCGATCAGCCGGCACGAGTGCAGGAAGTTGTAGATCATGACCGGGTTGAAGACGTTGAGCTCGAAGTTGCCCTGCGAGCCGCCGAAGCTGATCGCGACATCGTTGCCGAACACCTGCGCGACGACCATCGTCATCGCTTCGGACTGGGTCGGGTTCACCTTGCCGGGCATGATCGACGAACCGGGCTCGTTCTCGGGCAGGATCAGCTCGCCGATGCCCGCGCGCGGGCCCGAGGCCAGCCAGCGGACGTCGTTGGCGATCTTCATCAGACCGGCGGCGAGCGTCTTGAGCGCGCCCGAAGCGTACACGACCTCGTCGTGCGAGGCCAGCGCGGCGAACTTGTTGGGATGCGAGCGGAAGGGCAGCCCGGTCAGCTCGGCGATCTTCGCCGCGGCGCGCTCCGCGAACTCGGGGTGCGCGTTGAGCCCGGTGCCGACCGCGGTCCCGCCGATGGCGAGATCGTACAGACCGTCGAGCGCCTCACGGCAGCGCTTGACCGACGCGTCGAGCTGGTAGACGTAGCCGGAGAACTCCTGGCCCAGCGTCAGCGGCGTCGCGTCCTGGAGGTGCGTGCGGCCGACCTTGACGATGCCGGCCCACTGCTGCGCCTTCGCGTCGAGCGCGTCGCGCAGCGCCTCGACGGCGGGCAGCATCGCGACCATCGCCTCGGCGGCGGCCATGTGCATCGCGGTCGGGAACGTGTCGTTCGAGGACTGCGACATGTTGACGTGGTCGTTGGGGTGGACCGGCTTCTTGGAGCCCATCTCGCCGCCGGCGATCTCGATCGCGCGGTTCGAGATGACCTCGTTGACGTTCATGTTGGTCTGGGTGCCCGAACCGGTCTGCCAGACGCGCAGGGGAAAGTGCTCGTACAGCTTGCCGGCGATCACCTCGTCGGCGGCCTGCGTGATGTAGCCCGTCTTCTCGTCGTCGAGCTTGCCCAGGTCGCGGTTGACCAGCGCCGCGGCCTTTTTGAGGACCGCCATCGCGCGGATGATCTCGCGCGGCATCACGTCGCGCGGTGCGAGGTCGTCGCCGATGTCGAAGTGGATCAGCGAGCGGGCGGACTGCGCGCCGTAGTATTTGTCGGCGGGGACGTCGATCTTCCCCATCGAGTCGCTCTCGACGCGTTTCGCGCCGACCGAGCCGTTCGTCGTGGTGGTAGCCATAGCAGAGGAAGCATTCGGCGCGGCAGGGCGCGGCCACTCCGCGAGAAAGGTCGCAGCCCGGCTAGGCCCTCCTCCCGCTCGGGGCGTATACTGAGCACAACGCCATCCGCCAGGGAGGAGCGTCAACCATGCGTCTGGTCCCCATCCTCGTCGCCGCCGCCGCGTTCGTTTTGAGCGCAGCCGGGCCGGCGTTCGCGGAGACTACGATCCTCGTTCCGGCGAACTCGCCCCTGGCGATCGACTCGAGCATGCTCGACGCCGCCCGAGCCAAGGTCGCCGCGGGCGACACCCGGGGCGCGATCGCCGGCTTGGCGCCGTACGTGGCCGACCACCCGGCCGACGTTGCCGCCGCGCGCCTGCTGGGCGACCTCTACTTCCGCGTTCCCGACTACGCGAAAGCCGAGCGAGTCTGGAAGGCGATCCTCGCCGCTCAGCCGGGCGACAAGGAGACCCACAACCGGCTCGGCTCGCTCTACGCGGTCCAGGACCGGATCGACGAGGCGGTCGCCGAGTTCCAGAAGAGCCTGCCCAGCCGGGCCGGCTACGAAGGCCTGATCCTGGCCCACAAGAAGGCCGGCGACCTGCCGCAGTTCGTGGCCAAGGCTCAGTACACGGCCGACGAGCACCCCTTCGATCCCTTGCCGTGGTCGGATCTGGGCCGCTTCCGGCGTGCCATGCACCAGTACGACCGCGCGCTCGACGCATTCAACCACGTCGTCGGGCTACAGCCCAAGTCGTGCTTGGCCCGGGTCGACGTGGCCAACGTGCTGGTCGACCTGCAGCAGATCGATCCCGCGATCGGGCACCTGCAGAAGTGCCTGGCGATCGAACCCAGCTACTACCCGGCGGTGGTGAACCTGGGCGAGGCGTACCTCGAGAAGAACGCCGTCGCGACCGCGCGCCCGTACTTCGACCGCGCCTTGGCGATTCGGCCGGAGGGCAACGAGGCGCTGGTCGACATCGGCTACATTCTCGACCTGCAGGGCGACTGGAAGGGCGCCGTCGCCTACTACACCCGCGCGATCATAGCCGACCCGCTCCGCCCCGAGGCCTACATCGACCTCGGCTACGACTACAACGAGCACCGCCTCTTCGCGCTCGCCGAAGCGGCGTTCCTCAAGGGTTTGAGCGTGTCGTCCGAGGACGGCCGGCTGCACTACATGCTCGCGGTGACCTATAACCTGCAGGGCAAGATCCCGCTGGCCCGCGCCCAGTACCGCCGCGCGATCGATTCCGAGGAGATCGACGTCGTGCGCGCCGCCCGCAGCGAGCTCGCGCTGCTCCCGCCGGGCTGAGCGATAAGGCTCACGCCCGCGCCGGGCCAAGCCCGGTCCGGCCGGCAAGGTATCGCACCGGCGGCGCAGCGCGCGAGCCGTGTGGACCCTACCGTGCACGCCATCAAGTAGGCGGGTGGCGTGCCGGGCGATCTCACGGAGCACGGCAGCAGGTCACGAAGCGACGCATTGCTGTAGTCCTTGCTCCAGAAACCATCATCGCGCGCTCGCCGGCCGCATCGCGATGAACTCGTGCACTCGCCCCTATCTCGCTGTAGTGTAACGCCCGCTACGGAATCCCCTGACAACCTCGTTCGCGCCGGCTACCGTCACGTCATACGGCGGTCCGAGTTGTCTCGATTGCGCGCGTTCGGCATCGACCGAGCTGAAATGCACATGCGCTCGGAAGCAGGAAGTCTCGATGCGCGGCCGGCGCGCGTACTGCCGTTCGCAAAGCTGTGCGAAGCACACGAACTCATGGAGTTCGGTGCGCCGGGCGGCAAGCTCGTCGTCACGCTGCCGGCGCCTGCTGACGCGCGAGCAGGCGACCGAGGCCTCGCGGCGAGCTACTCGTACTCGCCGCGAAGTTTCGCCAGGGTCAGCTTGTCGCTCGCGACGCGGCCGTCCGCGCGGAGTACCTCAACGTCGCAATCGGGGTAATTCTTTTCGAAGCGGGCCCGCTTCCAGTCGGCAACCGAGAACGCGTTGCGCGCGGAGCGCGCGTAGATGGGCGCATAGCCGGGCAGGGTCGCCCGATCGCCGCTGATGACCACATCGAAGCCTTCGACCGTCTTAATGTCGCGCTCGACGCGCTTAATATTAGGCACCTTTTTGCTATTCGCTATTTCCACCCGGACGGCCTCGGTTTGTCAGATCAAGGATGTTCAGCGGTATTTCTTATGTTCCGATAACGTTCGAGGCCGCGATAGGTCGACAAACATCGCACCCCGCGCGCGCCCCGACGCGTGCGCGCGGTAGCCGCACCGCTATCGAGGTCTGCCTTACCTCGCCGGTCGAGCCGGCGGCTAGCGCAGCGGAACCCGGCGTGCGGCGCAACCGACTGTAAACCGCGCGTCAAGCCGCTGTCATTGTTTGGTTGTCGAAGGCTCCGGAAGGACCATCTCAGGGCCTGGTCATGGTACAAAGGTCCCGAACCGCTCACCCTCTTTATTGAGGGGGCCGAAAGTCCAGAGAGAACCTCGCATCGGGTTGGGCGGGGATTTCGCCGATCTCACCTTTCCAACCATGGGGAGCACCTGCCATGCGCCGTTTGTTCGCGCTGGGTTTTCTATTGCTCGCGCTCGCGCCCGCGGCCGCATCGGCCAGACCCGTCGTCTCCCTCAAGCTCTCGGGCGCCTTCGTGCAGAAGGGTGCCGACGGAAGCACCAAGCTCGTTCCGGTGGCTCAGGAGCAGGGCCGCTCCGGCGACCGGATTCGCTGGGACCTGGCCGCGGTCAACGGCGGCGACTCGCCGGCCCTGGGGCTGACCCCGGTCGACAAGATCCAGTCGGGCTTCGTCTACGTGCCCGGCTCGGCGACGGCGCCGGGCGCGCGCGCCGAGTACTCGCTCGACAACGGCCGGACGTGGTCGGCCAACCCGACCTACGTGCTCCAGACGCCGACCGGGCCGCAGATTCGCAAGGCCGAGCCGGCTCGCTACACCGCGATCCGCTGGGTCAGCGCGGCGGCGCTCAAGCCGGGCGCGACGGCTCACTATACGTACGAGGTCACCGTTCGGTGAGCTCGTTTTCCACGGAAGGACCAACGTTGAAGACGCTCGCGAGAGCGCTCGCGCTGACGATCGTCGCGAGCTTGGCCGCATTCGCCGCGCCGCCCGCGGACGCCGCCACGCCGGCCGGCACCAACATCTCCAACGCCGCGACCGCCACCTACCAGGACGGCTCGGGCACGAACTTCACCACCAACTCGAACACGGTCACCGTGGTGGTGCAGAACGTGGCCGCCGAGACGGTCACCAACCTCACCACCGGGCAGAACGTCGCGCCGTACCAGACGGTCACCGACAAGTGGACCCTGACCAACGCCGGCAACAGCAGCGGTAAGTTCCAGCTCACCGCGCTCCCCGCGACGACCACCACCGGCTCGATCGCGCCGGCCGACACGACGATCGTCCTCACCCCGCAGGGCGGCGGGTCCTTCAGCTACACCTTGACCGGCAACGCGGCGACCGATCTGGCGGCGCTCAACACGCAGCTCAACACGTACGGCATCCCGGCCGGCAACACGGTCGAGGTCGACGAGAAGTACAC
This sequence comes from uncultured bacterium, assembly GCA_964245595.1. Classification (GTDB taxonomy): domain Bacteria; phylum Vulcanimicrobiota; class Vulcanimicrobiia; order Vulcanimicrobiales; family Vulcanimicrobiaceae; genus Vulcanimicrobium. The sequence goes on from CAXTNU010000005.1 coordinate 32,227, forward strand.
CACCGGCAACGCGGTCGCGACGGCCAACCAGACCGACACGACGACGCTCTCAGCGACGCTCACCTACGCCGGCGGCTCGGGCTATGCCGCGCAGACCACCCCCGCCTCGACGGCGACGCAGAACGACACCCTGCAGCCCGACGCGGTCCTCGACGTGCTCAAGGCGGACACGCCGCCGACCACCGCCGCGGCCACCATCAAGTACGACATCGGCGTGGCCAACCACGGCGCGTACGCGACCCAGCCGGTCGCGCTGAGCTCGATCGGCAGCGGCCTCCCGGCCAGCGGCGTGATCGCCGCGATCGACGCGATCCCCGCCCCGGCGGGCGTGCCGCTGGCGCTCAAGACGGTTCCGACCGTCGCCACCAACGCCGCCAACGGCTACGCCGGCACGGGCGCGAACCTCTACTTCACGACCGCGACCCCGTCGTTCTCGGGCTCCACGACCTGGACCCAGATCACCGGCGCGACCACCGTCGCCTCGCTCGCGGGCGCCACCTACCTGGCGCTGGTCGTCACCGGCCCCAGCTCGATCGCCGGCAAGGGCACGGGCTTCTCGTCCACCCCGACCGGCACCGGCACCACGCCCAGCGTTCCCAACCCGGCCGTGAGCATGCACTTCGAGACGGCGCAGCCGGCCAAGGGCACCTCGGTCACCAACATGGCCAACGCCATCGCCGGCAGCAACGCCACCGACACCAGCGGCAATCCCGTGCCGCTGCTGATCGGCCCCAACTCGACCGGCAGCTACGACGATACCGCGGTCAGCGCGGCCGACCTCAACGGCATGCTCCAGAACACCCGGGCCAGCAGCGACGCGACCCCGGGCTCGGGCTCGGGCTTCTCGAACCGGGTCACCGACGCGGCGGTCAGCGCGGCGCTCAACCTGGGCCCGCTCAACCTGCCGGCGGCGACCGGCGCGTTCAGCCTCGCGGCGGGCGCGGCGGCCTACTACGACAGCGGCACGGCCGACAACAGCCACGACTACACGGCGCTGGCGCTGTTCGGCGGCCAGACCTCGGGCGGCACCTACACCACGGCCGCCGCGCCGAGCGTGATCTCGGTTCCGAACACGCTGATCAACAACGGCAACACCAGCGACACGTTCACCATCACCGCGAGCGCGCTGACCAACACCACCGGCTGGACCGTGCAGTACTCCACCAGCGCCAACTGCTCGGGTGCGAGCTCGAGCTACACCACCGCGAGCGTCGCGGTCGGTGCGAGCCTGACGTTCTACGCCTGCTACACGCCCCCGGCGAGCACCGCGCTGAGCGTCTACACGCCCTACGGCTACCAGGTCACGGCGACCTCGGTCAGCGACAACACGGTCTCCAACAGCAGCTACGACCTGCTCTACGCGGGCGGTTTCGTCGCGCTGAGCAAGACCGCCGCGACCAGCGGCACGCCGCTGCAGGGCGCGCAGCCCTGCGCCAGCGCGCCGACCGCGGGCTGCACGGTGACCTACACGATCACCTACCAGAACCTGCTCCCCAAGACCGGCAGCAACGACCTCTTCGGCGGCGCCACGCTGGCCTCGTCGGGGACCGGCACGCTGACCAGCGCCGGCATCAGCGGCTTCCAAGTCCTGGAAGACGGCGTCAACGGGGCCAACGCCAACGCGGCGTCGGGCAACAAGAACAACTGGGGCTGCTTCGGCACCTCGGCGGCCTGCGCCGCGGCGCTGAGCGCCGGGCTCACCGCGGCCCCGACCGATCCGTCGGCGAAGTGCTCGTTCTTCTACCTGTCGGACAACGGCGTCACCACGCTGACGACCGGCAACGGCTCGGCGACCGCGCCGAGCGCCGGCAGCCCGGCCAGCGCGTGGCGCTGCAGCTACGGCGGCAACCCGCTCACCGCGGGCACCACCCAGACCCTGACCTTCGCGACCACGATCAAGTAGGGTCCGGATCCCCAGCGCGATGCTCGCCCGCCGGCTGCTCGGTGCGTTTGCCCTCGCCGCCGCTCTCGTGATCGAGAGCGGCGCGGGGGCGAACGCGTCGTCGGGCGGCACGCTCATCGCCAACGCCGCCAGCGCGTCCTACGAGGACGCGCCGGGGCACAGCGTCACCATCACCTCGAACACGGTGCAGACGACGGTCGCGTCGGTCGGCGCGCTCGCCGTCTCGCCCAAGGAAGACGCCGCCGTCCCGGCGAGCGAGTCGTACGCGGCCGGCGCACCGATCGCGCGCACCTTCACCATCACCAACGCCAGCAACATCCCCGACGCCTACACGATCACCGGCGTCACCACCGGCGGCGGCAGCGTCACCGCGGTGGCGTTCGTCGACGCGAGCGGAACGGCGCTGCCGGCGACCGTCGGCTCGACGATCTCGCCGACGGTGCCGCCGGGCGGCTCGATCCGGGTCGTGGTCAACCTCGCCACCACCGGGGTCGCGGCCGGCACCAAGTTCTCGCTCGCGCTGAGCGCGCGCACCACCGTCGCCACGACGGTCAACGGCCTGCAGTCCGACACCGGCAAGGTGTGGGCGGTCAGCGCCACCCCGCCTGCCCTGGGCGGACCGGGCGGCGCGAACGTGCCGATCTCCAAGACGGTCGACGAGACGCACAGCGAGCAGTCGCAGCCGGGCGCCACGATCACCTACCAGATTCGCTTCCAGAACTACGGCGCCGCGCCGGCGCTCGACGCCGTGCTGAGCGACGCCGTGCCGGCCGGCATCCACGCCGACCCGAGCTCGGTGCGGCTCAACGGCGCGCCCGCCGCCGCGACGCTGAGCGGGCAGACGCTGCGGGTGCCGGTCGGCACGCTGGTCCCCGGCGTCCCGATGACGGTCACCATCGCGGCCACCGTCGACCCCGCCAACGCGCTCGGCGTGACCTACGTCAACGTCGCCTCGATCAGCGCGGACAACATGCCGGCCCAGAGCACGACGCCCGCCAGCGTGCTGATCGGCAAGAGCGACGTCGTTTTCGACGGCCTGTCCAGCGGCGGCAAGCCGGTGGGCGGCGCGACCGTGTCGCTGGTCGACCCGGTGACGCTCGAGCCGATCCCGCTGCCGGCCGCCGGCGACGGCGCGATCAATCCCAAGAACGCCGACCCGTTCGTCACCGGCACCGACGGCGTGTACGCCTTCACGATTCCCGCGCCCGCGGCCGGCACGACGTTCGCGTTCGACATCCTGATCCACGCGAGCGGCTATCTCGACCGCAAGATCAAGGTCCTCATCACGCCCGACGCGACGAGCGTGCTCTACACCGTGCAGCTGACCTCGCTCGACGGCCAGCCGCTGGCGCGCGCGGGCAGCTTCACGCTGACCGACCAGAGCGTCAAGCTGACCGACGTGTTCAGCCTGCTCGGCAACCTGCCGCTGTTCTCGAACAAGCCGATCGCGGTGACCAAGACCGCCGACCGCGGCACGGTCACGCCGGGCGACCGCGTGATGTACGCCGTCGGCTTCACCTCGACCGTGCCGACGGCGCTGGGCACCACGACCGTGGTCGACGCCTTGCCCGCGGGGCTGGCTTACGCGCGCGGCACCGCGGCGGTCGACGGCAGCCCGGCCGAACCGGTCGCCGACGGGCGCGCGCTGCGCTGGCAGTTCGACTCGCTCGCGCCGAACACCACGCACACCATCACCTACGCCTGCGTGGTGCTGCCCGGCGTCGCGGCCGGCACGAGCCTGGTCAACGGCGTGACGGTGAGCGGCAGCATCCCCGGCACGCTGGTCGGCTCCAGCGGTGCGGCGACCGCCACGGTGATCGTGCGCAGCGGGTTGTTCAGCGACCGCGCGGTGATCGTCGGGCGGGTCTTCGCCGACGTGATGAACACCGGCCACTTCCGCGAAGGCGACCGCGGCGTCGCCGGCGCGCGGATCTATCTCGAGGACGGCGAGTCGGTCAGCACCGACGCGCAGGGCCGCTTCTCGTTCCCCGGCGTGCGGCCGGGGATGCACGTCCTGCGCCTGGACGAGACCTCGCTGCCGCCCGGCGTCCACGTCGCCGCCGACCGCCGCATCGACAGCCCGCGCAGCCCCGTTCGCCTGCTGCACGGCATCCTCGACGAGGGACTCTTGCAAGACGTGCAGTTCGCGCTGGAGCCGTTCCGATGAACCCCGTTCGCCGCCGCCTCAGCGCCGCCGGAACGGTGCTCGTCGTGCTGTCCGGCTTGTTCATGGCGCCCGAGCGCACCGCCGACGAAGCGCGCGTGTTCGCCCGCGCCGACGAGCCGGCCGCCGCGCCGCTGACGCCCGCGTCGCCCGGTTCCGCGCCCGCCTCGCCGGATGCGACGCCCGCTTCACCGGCTACCGTGCCCGCCACCGCGGCGCCCGAAGCGGCGGTTGCCGTCGCC
>CAXTNU010000006.1:0-4734 GCA_964245595.1 uncultured bacterium
GGGTGGCGGCAGTTGCGGCGCCTCGGTGCAGCGCGCACCGGCAGGGTCGCGGCGGCCGTCCACGGGAATCATCAGCGGCGGGGGCGGATCGCCCTCGCCCAGCTCGGCGCCTACCGCCGCACCGACAACGGCGCCCTCTCCGTCGCCGTCCCCGAGTGCATCCCCGGTTCCTTGCGCGCCGTCCCCCACGCCGTCTGCCGATTGGACCGAAGATCCAGTCGACCAGCCAGAGCAGATCGAGCCTTCCTCCGTGCGCAGGCCCAGCCAGGCGCTCGAATCGTGTGTCGGCAAGCTCTTCGTCGAGGACACCGACGACAAGCCCGTCCGCTATCGCCATACGGTCACGTGCAACGACCCGTCCGCGGTGGTGAAGCACGTCGAACTGGAGTTCTTGTCGTGGCTGCCCAATGCCAAGGACGCCACTCCGCAGTACGACAAGATCGAAGCCGATTGCCCGTCGCCCGGGCCGCACTGCGAACTGCCCGCCATCCCGCTCCACCTGCCGCTGGGCCACTCGCAGTGGATCGAGATCTGCGCCAGATACAACGGCGTGATGTACCACGGCGGCGCGTCGGCCTACGCGCAGTCCAACCAGCGCTGCAGCGACGAGTTCGTGGTCAACCGCCTCGTCGTGCGCTACCCGCGCATCGCCCCGCCGGCCGGCGTCCCGCTGCCCGAGGTGCCGTTTCCAGACGCGCCGTTCCAGGATTGCACGGGGAAGCAAGGCGCTTTTGGCTGCGACGGCCGCATGGACACGAAAACATTCCGCGGGCGAGTTTTGGACGCATACCAGAAGGAGAGCTGGTTGCCGCCGACCGGCGTCAGCCGCGACTTCGGCGGCGGCTATGACACCCACCATGTCAAGCCTTTGGGCTGGGGCGGCACGAACGTAGGATCGAACGGAATGTTCTTGCCGCAAAGAGACCATAAGCGGTTCACGGATTGGTGGACGAGGTTCGACCTATGAACGGGCTTGGCCGCCTTCGCGACGCGGTGACACAGGTAAAGGGTTATTCGATCGCGCTTGAGCCGGGCGCGCCGGCGGATGCGATAGCGGCATGTGAGGCTGCTCTCGGCGCGGTGCTTTCGCGAAGTCTGCGCCAAGTGCTATCGGAGACCGACGGCTTCGATCTGGTTGACGAGCACGGCTCGTACCTGCGCCTGTACTCGTCGTCGGAGATCGCCTCTTCGACGATCGACAGCCGCGAAGTGTTCGGCGACGAAACGGGCCGGGGGGTTTGGGGAGATCTGATCTCGATCGCTCGCTCAGACCACACGGAATCCGAATACGGTATCCGCCCGCCCAAGGAAGACAGCGACGAATCTCCCCTCTACGAAATTTGGCTAGACGGATGGCATACATGGAAATCCGACCCTCCCCTCGCACCGACGCTCGATGCTTGGTTGTCGATGATTGCCGACGCGATCGCAAGCGGCGATCACGAGCGTGTGTACGACACGATGTGGCTGGGGCCGACCAATCCGGACGAGTCCCCGCCACTCCCCTAGGAAGTGACGGCTGGCGAACCGTCTGTAGATGGCTGATACTTGCGCGAATCTTCCACAAGGTAGCGCATCGCATCGAGGTCACTCGTGCCGGACGCCGTTCGAGCGGAACGTGTTCGCGATGCTGCTGCCGACCTCGGCCCACGTCTTCAGACGCATCTCGTGGTAGCGTGCGATGGTGCGCTCGCGCGCCCGGTGGTAACCGACCGTGTTCGGCGGCGCGAGGAAGGGGAGGGCGTCCAGCAGGTCGTCCAGCGACCTCACGACGTGCCGGTCCCCCGTCACGCCCGAACAGCGCATGCCGCAGCGTCATCTCCGCGGTGCCGTCTTCCGTCAGCGTCGGTTCGACCGGCATCGGCTCCTCGTCCCCGGGTCGGAAGGCGATGTACGTCTCGCGCACGCCGGCTTGCGGTTCCTCTCCGAGCGCCGGCGAGAGCAGGTAGGCGTCGCGCGGATCACTGGCGTCGTATGTGACCGCCTCGAGATCGACGGTGCTCGTGCGGCCTTCACGCGCGACGTGGACGGTGTCGCCGCGCTGGGTGACGATTGCCAGGCCGAACATCCGCAGCCGTGAGCAGGTAGTCGACCTCAGGCGCTTTGCGTCTCGTCACGCGTCACGGTACCCGCCGGTAGATCTTGGTGACGCCCGTGTGCGGCATGCGGAGCAGCAGCAGTCAGGTCGGAAGGGCGGATGGTGACGGTGCCGTCGGAGCCGGCGATGGCGAGCGCGTCGTGCACGTAGAGCACGCCGTCGAGGGTGTCGGTCCAGGTCTTCGTCACCGCGACCTGCACGTGCGGTCTTGTTCGCATCGCGCTGGTGTTCCGCGCGCCCTCCCCTTCGCCGGCTTCGTGTTGCGCGGTCGCGGGCGGCAGCAGCCTCTCGGGCCAGGTCTGTCCGTACGTCCACTTCTTGTTGCCGGTGAAGGTGGCGTTCGCCGGTCGGCAGTCGACGCGCGCGACCGCGCTGATGGGCTCGGTCATGTTGACGCCGAACTCGACTTTGTAGGCGGCGTTGTCATCCGACGCGACGGGCGTGGTGATGTGAAGGCTGACCGACGTCTGCCCGATGAGGGTGTTATCCGCGTCGTACACGCGCAGCGTGACGCCGGGTAGAAATATTTATTCCTGAGCGCACTAGAATCATAAGTAAAAATTTAGACAGGCATCTATGCCGATAAATGTGCAAAGTCCCCGATGGATCGAGATCTGCGCCAGCTACAACGGCGTGATGTACCACGGCGACGCGTCGGCCTACGCGCAGTCCAACCAGCGCTGCAGCGACGAGTTCGTGGTCAACCGCCTCGTCGTGCGCTACCCGCGCATCGCCCCGCCGGCCGGCGTCCCGCTGCCCGAGGTGCCGTTTCCAGACGCGCCGTTCCAGGATTGCACGGGGAAGAAAGGCACGCTTGGTTGCGCGGAACGTGTCGATTCTGCCATTTTTCGAGCTGCGACAGACCGCTTGGCTGGCAAGGCGGCAACGACGGCAACGACGGCAACGACGGTATAATCATCCCGCGTGCGGACCACCTTCGATACAACGTTGGCGGGACAGATTCGACGTGACCCGGTTGACTATGGATGCACTGACGTTTTTGAGCCAGCAAGTCGCGACGAACGCCGACTACCGCATCATCCGATCGGCTCCAGCCACCGGGCCTGCGCTGACGGCTTGCGAAAATGCTATCAGCAGTCGTTTGCCTCTCAGCCTTTTGCACTGCCTCAAGATCTCGGATGGCTTCGAGCTTCTCGATCCTGCCGTCTCGATCGTTCGGGTCTACTCGGCATCCGAGATCGCCGCTTCCACCATCGCGATGCGCGAATTCTGGCTTTACCCGGATGGCATATCTCCCTGGGGAGACTTCATCGAACTCGCGCGCTCGGACCACACCGAATCGACCTATGCCGTCCACCCCCTCGCCGCCGGCAACGACGAAACGCCACTGCACGAGATTTGGTCTGAAGGCACTCACACATGGCAGACCGATCCTCCGCTCGCCTCGACGTTCGGGCAGTGGCTCATGACGATCGCCGAAGCAATTTCAACTGGCGACCATCAGCGGGTTTATGACGCGTTGTGGCGAGACCCGGCGAAACGCGGCTGATGTCGATCAATCCGGACGAGTCCCCGCCACTCATCTTGGAAGTGACGACCAGCGAACCGTCTCGTAGGCTATACTCGTGCGAATCTTCCCTCTGGCCAGGTCCCATAGGCTAGCCGAGGGCGACGCCCGGTTCGCAAGATGCCGGCGGAGATCGACCTAGGAGCGGATCGGCCGCAGGGCGTACCAACCGTGGTATGCCGCTCGTGCTCGGACCCGCTTCGGCGGTCGTGCTCAAGAGGGTCGGCATGTTGTCGTCCTTCGGGTGCGGGCCGCCGGCATGAACGGCCGCCGCGCGCGCACGCGACTCGAGAGCGCGGTCTTCGTCGTGCTCGCCGCCGTCGTGTTGAGCGTGCCCTTCGCCGGCGGGCGATTCGTGGCGAAGGCGCCGATCAGCGGCTTCGGCGCGTTCTACTGCGCGGGCCGGATCGTGCGTGAAGGGCACGACCCGTACCGGGTTCAGCCGCTGCTCGATTGCGAGCGGTCGTTGCCGTCGTACCGGTACGATGCGGTCGGCGTGGTCGAGCCCGCACCCTTGCCGCCGTTCGTGCTCGCTGCGTTCGGACTGCTCGCGCTGCTGCCGTTCGGGTGGGCGCTGAGCGCGTTCATCGGCCTGTCGGTGGCCGCGGTCGCGGCGGCGGCGTGGGCGCTCGGCCGGATCACCGGGTTCGGCTTGCCGTTCGTGGGCGCCGCGCTGCTGTTCAGCGCGCTCTACGACAACATGCTGCTGGCCGAGATCCCGCCGCTGGTGGTCGGGCTGCTGAGTCTCGCCGCGCTGCTGGCCGAGCGCGAGCGGCTCGCGGCCGCGGGTGCCGTCGCGGCGCTCGCCCTGGTCGAACCCAACGTCTCCGCGCCCGTGCTGGTGGCGATGTTCCTGGCGTTTCGCCCGGCCCGGTGGCCGCTGGCCGGCTTGGCGGTCGTCGCGGCCGGCGTGTCGCTGGCGACGGTCGGCTTCGCGACGGCGGTGGCGTATTTCACGTCCGTGCTGCCGGCGCACGCGGCCTCCGAGGTCGCGGCCAAGGACCAGTACAGCCTCACCTGGGCGCTGCACCAGTTCGGTGCGAGCGACGTGCTCGCGCTGCGGGCCGGCCGCGCGCGTGAGGATCGTCATCCCGACCGGCATCAGCAT
>CAXTNU010000006.1:4744-35252 GCA_964245595.1 uncultured bacterium
AAGCAAGCTGCCGGAATTTCAGCCGGCGTGGTCGCCGGATGGAAAGACGATCGCGTTCGTGACGTGGTACTCGCCCCTGGCGGCGCGCGCGCCGGCGCGCCGAGCCGGGTGGGCCGCCGCGGTGTGCGCCGCGTACGTCGCGGTGGTGTTCGCGATTCACCTGCTGCCGGATCTGCCGCGGCCGGCGGGCGGCGTGCTTCCCGACGTGTCGGGCAGCCCGCACGAGCTGGCCTCCGCGGTGTGGGCGCGCTTCGTTCGCGCGACGGTCTACGGGCACTCCTCGCCGCGGGACGTCGGGGTGAAGCTGCCGCTCTGGACGGGACTGCTGCTCGTCGGGGCGGCGGGGCTCGCGCAGGCGGTGCGGACGAAGGCGAAGCGGGTCGCCGTGATGCGCGGCGAGTTCGACGCCGGCAGCCGCGCGCACGAAGGACTCGCGCTCGACGCCGCTCCGTCACGGCGCGCGTAGGGCGGCTGGGGGCAAGGTTCCAACGGTCGCCCGCGCCGAAAGGCGAGGAGTGAACGCGACCTTTCAGATGCTCATCGAGCCCGAGGATGGCGGCTTCGTGACGTTCGTGCCGGCGCTCGACTTCGCATCGACACAGGGCGCGACCCGGGAGCAGGCGCTCCAGCGCACGCGCGAGCTGATTCTCGGCTATCTCGAAGCGGCCGAAAAAGAAGGTATCGTCATCGAGGTTCCGCCACACGGCCGGCGCGCCGAGATGGTCGACCTCGCGGTCCCAGCCTGACGTCTTGTCGGGGAACGCCGCTGGTTCGGCCGCGGACCGCGGCGTTGGATCGGTGCTTGGGCGACTCGGAAGTGGGGCCCATCATGTCGACGGTTGGAGAGCATGAGTAAGCGCAATATCGCTGACTACACACCGCCAGAATTCGAGGCGCTCCGGCAGCGTCTCGAGACCGGTCGTGATGCGCTCCAGGCTGGCGGTGCTCGGCTCCAGTCGGTGGCTCGCGGGTACTACGTCGTTTATGCCCTGGCGTCGTTTCTGGCCGGGAAATATCGGGTCCAGGCCACGCACGGTCGGGCAGGCAAGACCGTAACTGACCAAGACTTCAGCCATACCGAGCTACCACCGCTGGTCTTCACCCTCTACACTGGGAACAAGAAGGAAAGCATCCAGGACCCTGGGAGCACGCCGGGTATCGGGTCCGGGAAGTACGACGAGCGCCAAGCGTACCGCCATGCCGATACCCTGATGCAGATGCGCATGGAAGCCGACTACGGTCCAGCGTCTCCGCCGAGCCGTACAGCATGGCCGAGACGGACGCATGGCTCGACTTGGCGAAGAGCCTGATCTTAGACCTGGAGATTCTGTTATGAGCGTTACGACGCCCGCCACCGACCCCGCCGTCGACCTCGACAACGCGACCCGACGCTTCGCCAAGGCGACCGCCGCCTACATGGTTGGTCTCGAGGCAGCTGTCGGAAGCCTGAGCACGCTGACGACCGGCATCCACGGGTTCGATTACGCCGTCACGGTCAGCCACGCCGACAAGCCCCACATCCTGCCGCTGTTGGCCGACTTGACCTTCGACATCGAGTCGGCGTTCGGAGTCACCATCAAGACGCTGGTCATGGCTGGGGCGGTCGCAAAGAAGAACGCCGGCACCCGAGACCTGGGAGCGGGTGAAGTCCGTATCAAGAAGGCGTCGATTCGTTTTGCCGGTGGCAGCGTCGTCAAGACCTCCCCGGGCACCGCCGTCATTCGATACGACATTCTCTCAGCGCGCCGCGAGCTGACATAGCAGCGCTTCGAAAACCGTTCCAGGCTTTTGCTAGCAGTCCGGCTGCGTCATCGCTGGGCGTCAGGCTAGGTCGGGCTCGTCCTCGCCGAGCAGGGCGGCGAAGGCAATCGCGACGCGCTCGACCGAGGACTCGTCGTACTCCTCGCTCCAGCGGCGGCCGATGCGGCCGCGAATCCCGACCCAGGCTTCCAGGCCGGCCGCGGTGCGGATCACGCCGACTCGGAACTCGGCTCGGATCCAGGTTGCGGTTGAGGCCGTCTCCTCGAGCGCGACCTCGGCCGGCCGGGCGAGGACGGACCGTACCGCGACGTGGACGCGGTCGACGAAGGTCGGGAAATTCATGCCACTTCCCATGATCGGCCGATGCGCTCGCGGTCCGCACCCCCGGGCTCGCGCGCCGGGATGCGCGGGGGCGGCTCCCGAAGCTCGCGTTCGATGACTCCCACCGCTATCGAGCAGCCGGCGGCCTCGGCGATTCCCCAGACGATGCGGGCCTTGCGCAAGAGCAGCGCCGGGCCCGGCTTCAGCCTCGAGCGCGTGCCGGTGCCGGCGGTCGGGCCCAACGACGTGCTGATCGAGGTCAAAGCGGTGGGGCTGTGCGGGACCGACCTGCACATCTACACCTGGGACCACTGGGCGCAGCGGCGGATCAAGCCGCCGGTGACGATCGGCCATGAGTTCATGGGCCACGTCGTCGCGGTGGGCGACGCGGTCCGGCTGGTGCAGGTCGGCGACCGCGTCTCGGCCGAGGGCCACCTGGCTTGCGGCGTCTGCACGCTGTGCCGCACCGGGCAAGCCTACATCTGCGAGCACGTGCGGATCATCGGGGTCGACACGGACGGCGCGTTCGCGGACTACATCCGCATGCCCGAGTCCAACGTGTGGAAGCTCGACCCGTCGATCCCCGACGCGTGGGCGGCGATCTTCGACCCGCTCGGCAACGCCGTCCACACCGTGATGGCGGCCGGCGTCTCGACGAAGTCCGTAGTGATCACCGGGGTCGGCTCGATCGGGCTGATGGCGATTCCGGTGGCGCGCGCGGCCGGCGCGGCCAAGGTGTTCGCGGTCGACGTCAACCCGCAGAAGCTCGCGCTGGCCGAGCGCGTCGGCGCGGACGAGACGTTCGTCGCGACCGACCCCGATCTGGTCGAGCGGATCGTCGCGCGCACCGGCGGCGACGGGGTCGACGTGCTGCTCGAGATGTCGGGCTCGGGCTCGGCGATCAACAACGGCCTGGCGATGGTGCGCAACGGCGGCGTCGCGGCGCTGCTGGGCATCCCGTCCGACGACGTGGAGATCAACCTGGCCGAGCGGATCATCTTCAAGGGCCTCACCGTGCTGGGCATCAACGGCCGGCGCATGTTCGAGACCTGGTACCAGACCCAGGCCCTGGTGACCAGCGGGCGGGTCGACCTGACCCCGATCATCACCCACGCGATGCGCTTCGAGCAGTACGACGAGGCCTTCGCGCTGATGAAATCGGGCGAAGCGGCGAAGATCGTGTTGACGCTGTAAGACGCGGCTCGGCCGCGGGCGAATGCGCTATGACTGGACGACGCGCAGGTCGACCCGCAGGAGATCCTTGACGTGGGCGATCGGGAGGTAGGCGAAGGCCACGGTGCGCTCGTCGGCGCGGACGGCGAGGTCGTACATGCCCGGGACGACGCCGTTGACGACGTAGACGCCCTGGCGGTCGGTGCGGGTGGTGTAGGCGCTGCCGCGCGGCTCGCGGGTGGTATAGGCGGCGCCGGCGGGGTTGACGTGGATCGCGGCGCCGGGGACGGGCAGGCCGACCCGGTCGACCACGTAGCCGGCGACGGCGGTGGCCGGCTCGGCTTCCAGCGCGGCGCCGGTGCCCGGAACCAGGCCGTGCGTCAGCACCTGGGCGTAGCGGGCCAGGACGCCCACCCCGCGCACGGTCAGCGAGAGGTAGCCGCGGGCCGAGACGACGAGGTCGTAGACGCCTTCGGGCAGGAGCGCCTCGAACGTGCCCTGCTGGTCGGCGTCGAGCACGCTGATCCGCCCGCCCCGCCCGACGCACATCGCCCGGGCGCCGGCGAGCGGCAGGCTCGAGCGCCGGTCCAGGAGCGTACACCGCAACGTTCCGAAGGACTGGTCCATCCTTTCTCTCATCGGCGCGCTTGCGTCCTGAGTTGACCGACCGGAGCACCCATGAACGCCGCCTTCGCAGCCCGCCTCGCCGCCGACCTCGACGCCCTGCGCGCGGCCGGCACCTACAAGCACCTGCGTCACCTGACCGGGCCGATGGGGGCCGAGGCCGACATGGAAGAGGGCGGCCACGTCATCGTGCTGTCCTCGAACAACTACCTGGGCTTGGCCAACGACCCCGACGTGATCGCGGCCAGCCACGCGGCGCTGGACAAGTACGGCGCGGGCGCGGGCTCGGTGCGCTTCATCTGCGGCACCTTCGACATCCACCGCGACCTCGAAGATCGCATCGCGGCGTTCTTCGGGTTCGAGGCGGCGATGTCGTACGTGTCGTGCTGGAACGCCAACGAAGGGCTGATCGCGACGATCGCGACGGCCGGCAACACGATCATCTCCGACGAGCTCAACCACGCCTCGATCATCGACGGCTGCCGGCTGGCGGGCGCGAAGCGGACCCGCTACAAGCACGGCGACATGGGCGAGCTCGAGCAGCGCCTGCGCGAGGCCGAGGGCACGGCGTTCGTCGTCACCGACGGCGTGTTCTCGATGGAAGGCTCGCTCGCGAAGCTGCCCGAGATCGTCGCGCTGGCGGAGAAGTACGGCGCGGTCACGATCGTCGACGACTCGCACGGCACCGGCGTGATGGGCAAGACCGGGCGCGGCACGGTCGAGCACTTCGGGCTGGAGGGCCGGGTCGACATCGTGACCGGCACGCTGGGCAAGGCGCTGGGCGGCGCGGCGGGCGGGTTCGTGGCCGGCTCGCGCGCGCTGGTCGAGACGCTGATCCAGCGCTCGCGCCCGATGCTGTTCTCCAACCCGCTCCCGCCGGCGGTCGCGGCGGGCGCGCTGGCGGCGATCGACAAGCTCGACGCGAATCCTGCGCTGGTGGAACGGCAGCGCGAGAGCGTGCGCCATTTCCGCGCTGGATTGAGCGCGCTGGGGTTCAAGCCGCTCGCGGGGCCCAGCGCGATCGTGCCGATCATCGTCGGCGACACGGCGTTCGCGATCGCGCTGAGCGACCGGCTGCTGCAGGAGGGCGTGTTCGTGACGGGGTTCGGCTACCCGGTCGTGCCCGAGGGCACCGCGCGCGTGCGCTGCCAGATCTCCAGCGCGCTGACCGCGGCGGAGATCGAAACTGCGCTCGCGGCCTTCGAGAAGGTCGGGACGGAGCTGGGGCTGATCGGCAAACCGGTCACGGCGTAGTTCGCGACGCCGCGGACCGCCTGCCCGTCGTTCGCCATGTGGCGAACGGCGCGGGGGCGGCGTTGGCCGTTGGACGATCTGTCCGCGGGCGGGCGCGCGGTAGAGTCTTGCGTATATGGCAATCGCATCGCTGCGCGCGGCGGCGCTGGTCCTCGCCGCGCTCGTGCCCCTGGCGGCCGCAGCCGCCGCGAAACCGTTCGCCGGCCTAGGCGCGGGCTGGGAGCACACGGTCGCCGCGACGGCGACGGCGCAGTCGCCGCGCGCGCAGGAAACGTGGAAGAAGAGCGGCGGCGAGTTCGTGACGCTGCTCAGCGACGGCGGGCTGGCGTACGACGACATCGTCGGGATGGTGAAGAAGAACGTCACCGACAACGCGCTCAAGCCGGCCGTCGACCGCGACCGCACCTGCGACGGGCGGCGCGCGCACGAGGTCGAGCTGACCTTCGGCACCTCGGTCGTGCACCAGATCATCGTCGACGACAACCCCGGCGTCACGAAGCTGACGTACACGCGGCCGACGGGCACGGCGGCCGGCGCCGACGCGACGGGGGCGCTGGCGGCGTACTGCGGGCCGTAGCCGTCGTTCGCAAGCCTGGACGGCGGAAGTGAAACGTCGAACCTATGTCGTGTCGGAGCCTCCCGCACCGTATCGGTTCAAGAACTCGCTCATTCCGGCGGACTCCGTCGTGAAATCGAGGTGTTGCGGAAACGCGTGCGTGCGCACCAGCAACCTCCAGCCTGCGCCTTGAAGAATTCGCCTTCACGACCGTGCCGACCAGGCCGGTTCGCTCATCTTGCGGGCTCGCTTCGACGAGACGCTCGAGCGTGAGCGAATAGTGCTCTTGCGTCCAACCGCCGGCCGTACGCTCTCCCTCGATCTCCTCGGTGGCGAAGCGGTAGACGGAACCGCTGTCGGTCACCACGTCAAGGTTCATCACGCCTATGGAGCCGCTGTAGGGCGCGTGCGATATGGCGAGAACCGTCTCGCCGGCAAGCGCCTCCAGCTCGTGCCCGCCTAGCACACCAGACTCAGCTGGGCTCCATGCGGAATGAAATACGTCGAGCGCGGCGGTTGCTCCGCTGCCGCCCTTGCCCGGCGGTCCGCACCGGTGGTGTTGACGGAGCGCCGTGGGCCCGGCATGCTAGCAGGGATGACCAAACGTGTATTTCTCTCCGTCGCCCTTGCCGCCGCGCAGCTGCTGGTACCCGGGGCTCCGGCAGGCGCCCAGGGAACGCCGGCCACACCGCTCGCGGCCGGGCCGAACAACGGCAGCGCCGACAGCTTTCAAGGCCCGCACGACTGGTACTTCATGGCCCGGCCCGGCCAGTTCGCCGTAACGCTGTCTGTCGTCAGCACGAGCCAAGACTCGGCACCGGTGGGCGGACACCCGACGATCCGGCTCATCTGCACGCCAAAGTGCGATGCGAAGCGGGTCCGGTTCGCCGACGGCGCGTCGGGCGTTGCGATCCGCGGGTCGGTCGCTCGGCCGACGAAGATGGTGCTGCGCGTCATCCCGCCCACCAGCCCGCTCGTGCGCGTCGCGCGCAACTATACGCTCGAGGCGACCGGCGCGGTCGCGTTCGCCGGCGCGTCCGGCACCGATCCCATCGTCGGCACGTACATCGGAAAGACGAACGTGAGCGGTGCTGCGCGCTTCCTGCCCAACGGCTCCGTGATCACCGCTGATGGTCAGCAGGGGCGCTGGGTCGCGTTCGATCCAGCGCTGCACATCTACACGATCACCGTCGGCGCGAACCGCTGGAGCCTCAAGCTGGTACCCGGTCGCGGCCTCGTCGAGCCTTCGAACGACGTCGTCCTCTTCGAGACCGCGCACTGATGCTGCTCGCGCTGGTGGATCAGGCCGTTCATCTGCTCGCGCATGTCGGCGATCGCACCGCGGCAGGCGGTTCACGGCACGGCGACGGTGACCGCTCCAGGCTGGCCTGGGGCCCTCTCCATTGATACGTGATTGTCCACATTGTCCCACCGTGTCCATAGGAATCGAGGGATGGCAGAGGATGCCCGCGACCATGGTCTAGGTCGTCTTGGTGCGCAAATCTTCAAGGGTCACGATTCCGGTTGCTTCAAAAAGTCAGGTATCTGTCCGACGTACGAACTGGATTTCGGACCAGAAAGTCAGCCGGGGAAACGAAACAGGTCCAGAAAGCTTTCGCTTTCTGGACCTGTACAGGTTGCGGGGACAGGATTTGAACCTGTGACCTTCGGGTTATGAGCCCGACGAGCTACCGGACTGCTCCACCCCGCGCCGGCCGACGGTTACTATATCGCGACGTCGAAGCGGAGTCAAGATGTCCGCACTCGATATCACCGCCTTGCCCAAAGTCCAGCTCCACTGCCACCTCGAGGGAACCGTGCGCGCCGCGACCTTTCGCGAGCTCGCCGCACGGCGCGGCATCGAGCTGGGCGAGCGGGCCGACCCGGCCCGAACCTACGCCTTCGAAACCTTCGCCGAGTTCCTGCTGCTGTTCGGCCAGGTCTGCCGGGCCCTGCGCGAGCCCGCGGACTACGCTCGCATCGCGCGCGACTACGTCGCCGATGCCGCGGCCGAGGGCGTCCGCTACGCCGAGCTGTTCGTCTCCCCGTCGGTCTGGACGTACCTCCACCCCGGCCTGGACGTGCGCGCCACGGTGGAAGCGCTCCGGGCCGCGCTCGACGAGGCCGGCCGCCCGCTGGGAATCGAGGTCGCGCTGATCGCCGACCTGACCCGCAACTTCGGGCCCGAGCGGGCCGAGTCGATCGCCCACCTCGCGGTGGGCCTGCGCGACCTGGGCGTGATCGGCATCGGCCTGGGCGGCGACGAGGCGAACTGGCCCCCCGCCCAGTTCGCCCGGGCCTACGCGATCGCGCGCGAGGGCGGCCTGCACGGCGTCGTCCACGCCGGCGAGGCCGCCGGCCCGGCCAGCGTCCGGGCCGCGGTCGAAGTCCTGGGCGCCGAACGGATCGGCCACGGCGTGCGCGCCGTCGAGGACCCGGCGGTGGTCGAGCTGCTCGCCGAGCGCGGGATACCGCTGGAGATCTGCCCGACCTCGAACCGCCTCACCGGCGCCGCCCCGCTCGATCGCCCGCACCCGGTCGGCGCGCTCGACGCGGCCGGCTGCGTGGTGACCCTGGACGCCGACGACCCGGCCCTCTTCGGCACGACCCTGCTGGACGAGTACCGCCTGGTCGCGGACTGGCTGGGCGCGGACGCCGTCGTCCGCTTCGCCCGCAACGGCATCGAAGCGTCGTTCGCCCCCGAACCGGCCAAGCGGCGCCTGCGCGCGGAGTTCGCCGGCTTCGCCGAGCTCGGGAAACCGAGTGTCCGAGCGCGAAGGTCCTGAACTGCATGGCCGGTCACACCCACTTCGAAGAGTCGACCGAGGAATATCTCGAGGCGGTCTACCGCCTGGAGCGCGAAGGCCCGGGCGTCAGCACGTCCGGCCTGGCCGCCGACCTGGGCGTCGCGCCGGCCTCGGTCTCGGGCATGCTCAAGAAGCTGAGCGGCGACGGCTACCTCACCTACGAGGCCCGCGGCCAAGCCAAGCTGACCGAGAAGGGCCTCACCGTCGCGGTCCGCGTGATGCGCCGCAACCGGCTGGCCGAGGTCTTCCTGCACGACATGCTGGGCATGCCGTGGGACCAGGTCCACGAGGAAGCCTGCCGGCTCGAGCACGCCATCTCCGAGCGGGTCGAGGAGCGGCTCGTCGCGGTCCTGGGCAACCCGCAGTTCTGCCCGCACGGCCTGCCCATCCCGGCGGCCGACATGAGCGCCCCGGCGCGTCCGCGTCGTCGAGGTCGGCGAGGACATTCCCGAGACGCTGCGCTACCTCGACCGGATCGGGCTGCGGCCCTCCGCCGTGGTCGAGGTGGTCGAGCGCGGCCCGCTGGGCGGCCCGATCACCGTGCAAGGCCCCGGCGGCCGGCACGCGATCTCGCTGGAACTGGCGCGCTCGATCGCGATCGTCCCGGAGGCGAGCTCCGCGCTCTCGGCGTGACCCTCACCAACCTGCTGGTCGCGGTCAACGTCCTCGTCTACCTCGCGGAGCTCGCCACCGGCGGCGCCGAGCGGGGCAGCGCGGTGCAGCGCGGCATCCTGTACGGCCCCGCCGTCGTGCAGCACGGCGAGTGGTGGCGCATCGTGAGCGGCGCGTTCCTGCACGGCTCGATCATGCACATCGCGTTCAACATGTTCGCGCTGTACCAAGTCGGCAATCTGGTCGAGCAGCTCTTCGGCCGGATTCGCTTCGCGCTGCTGTACGCGATCGCGCTGGCCGGCGCGGCCGCCGCGGTGCTGTGGTTCAACTACGACCAGCCCACGCTGGGCGCGAGCGGCGCGATCTTCGGCCTGTTCGGCGCGCTCGTCGCGGTCGGCTTGCGCTTGGGCAAGCGCGGCCGCTCGCTGATCGGCCAAGTCGTGCCGGTCGTCGCGATCAACCTCGTCTTCACGTTCGCCGTCCCGGGCATCTCCGCGGCCGGCCACATCGGCGGCCTGATCACCGGCTTCCTGGCCGGCCTGGTGCTGTTCATGATCCCCTCGCAGCAGCGCGAGCGCGCCTACGCCTACGCGTATGCGCCGAGCGGCGAGCCCGCCGCCGACCGCACCGCCTCGTACGGCGGCTCCGCCGCCGCGAGCGGCGCACCGTATGCGAACGCCAGGGCGCCCCACGCAACCGACCTGAGCGAACCGGAGCCGGGCGTCGTGACCATCGAGCACCCGCCCCACGCCGCCCCGCACGAGGAAGCCGCGCCGGTCGCGCCGCTGGAGACGCGAGACCCGCGCGAGTGAAGCTGGTCGACGACGCCTTCGCGACCGACGGCCCGATCGCGCGCGCGCTGCCCGGCTTCGAAGCGCGCGAGGGCCAAGTCCGCATGGCGCGCCTGATCGAGCGCGGCTTTCTGGAAAACGTCCACACCATCGTCGAAGCCGGCACCGGGGTCGGCAAATCGCTCGCGTACCTGGTCCCCGCGCTGCGCGCCGGCGCGCGCGTGGTCATCTCGACCGGCACGATCGCGCTGCAGGAACAGCTCGTCCGCAAAGACATTCCGCTGGTCACGGGCGCGCTGGGCGTGAACGCGCGCGTCGAGCTGCTCAAGGGCCGCAACCACTATCTCTGCAAGGCGAAGTTCGAGAAGGAGAGCGGCACGCGCCTGATCGCGCCGTCGCTGGCGCTCGAGCGCCTCTGGCAGTGGGCCGAGCGGACCGAGACCGGCGACCGCGCCGAGCTCGACTTCACCCCCAGCGGGTCGGACTGGGAGACGCTCGACGCCGACGCCGACGACTGCGTGGGCGAGTACTGCAACCGCTTCGCCGACTGCCATTTCTTCCGCCGCCGCGACGCCGCGCGCTTCGCCGACATCGTGGTCGTCAACCACGCCCTGTTCTTCCTCGACCTGGTCAGCGGCGGCGCGCTGCTGCCGGCCTACGACTTCGTGATCCTCGACGAAGCGCACCAGGCCGAGAAGTACGCCACCGCCGCACTGACCGCCACGCTCTCGCCGGTCTCGGTCGGGCGCATGATGCGCAAGCTGCACCGTACCTACAGCGTTCCGGGCGCGCACGACGCCGCGCTCGACGAAGGCATGCGCCGCCTGCAGCAGACGCTGGCGCGCGTGCCGGGCGACAAGTACCCCGTCGCCGCCAACGACGGCTTGTTCGACGTGCTGCCCGGCCTGCGCGAGAGCTTCTACCACCTCGAGAACTGGGTCCAGGCGAACTGGCAGAGCGCTCTGCGCCAGCGCACCGACAACGAGGCCGAAGCCGAGCGCCGGCGCGACCTCGCCGTGCGCGCGGTATCGGCCCACATCGCGACCGTCGACCGGATCGAGAGCGCCGCGCAGCAAGCCAGCAACGGCGCCGTCCCCGCCGACGAGATCGACGCCGTGGCCTGGGTCGAGCGCGGCGAAGGCGACGCGCGCTACGAGATCAACGCCGCGCCGTTCCAGATCGGCGACTTCCTGCGCGCCGCGCTGTTCGCCCGCACGCGCAGCGTGGTGCTGACCAGCGCCACGATCTCGACCGGCGGCTCGTTCGCCTTCCTGCGCGAGTCGCTCGGCGTCGACGACGCGCAAGAGCTGGTCGCGCCGTCGCCGTTCGACTACGCCCGCCAAGCGCGGCTCTACGTCGCCCCGCCGCAGCTCAACCCCAAGAGCGCCGACTTCCCGCGCCGCGCCGCCCCGCTGATCGAGGAGATCCTCGACCGCAGCGGCGGCCGCGCCTTCGTGCTGTTCACCTCGTACGCGCGGATGCGCGAGGTGCACGGCCTGCTGCGCGAGCGGCTCGCCTTCCCGGTCAAGATGCAGGGCGACTTGCCGCGCTCCGCGCTGCTGGACTGGTTCCGCGCCACCAAGCACGCGGTACTGTTCGCGACCGGCACGTTCTGGGAGGGCATCGACGTCGTCGGCGACGCGCTCTCGTGCGTGGTGATCGACCGCCTCCCGTTCCCCTCGCCGTCGGAACCGCTCGTCGCCGCGCGCATCGCCGCACTCGAAGCACGCGGCAAGTCCGGCTTCGAGCACTACATGATCCCCAGCGCCATCGTGCGCCTCAAACAGGGCTTCGGCCGGCTCATCCGCTCGACCAGCGACCGCGGCGTGGTGGCCCTGCTCGACGGCCGCGCCACCTCGATGCGCTACGGCGCGACGATCGTTGCAGCACTCCCGCCGGCAACGCGGATCACCGACTTGAGCGCGCTGGACGGGCTGTTCCGCGACGCCTGAAAAAGCGAAAGGATCCGGGTTGAGAACCGCTCGCTCGCCCTCCTCGCCTGATTACGGAGACGCCGAGCGGCGCGGGCTGGGTTTTCGCTGCGGCACGCTATTGTCGACGGCGTCATAACGCACCGTTGGATGCGTTACGCGCAGCTGCGATTGTAATGTGATCAACTCGTCGTATCGCTTGTCGCGGCACCGCTCACATGCGCGCAGTGTTTGGCGGAGCTTCCAGGCGCGGCGGCGCGAGGTCATGGTCGACCAGCGCTCCCGGTGCGCGAACGCGATACCAGGTGCGAGGAGGACGACAAGCACTGCCACTCCGATCGTAACACCGTCGAGCTCGAACCCGTGAGAATGAGGCACGGCGGACGGACCGATGTGAAGGCCCCATTCGACGGCGATGATGACGAGACCGACAGCTCCGACCGCGACAATCCCGAGTGCGTGGCTTGCGCGGTATGAGCGATCGACCCGGCCGCGATGAATCGCCTCGCCGGCGAATGCACTCAGGCCGATGCCACATGCAATGACGATCGCAATACTAACGTTTCGTTGTGCCGCATCGAGTACGGAGATTCTCTCGCTTAGTAACAATGCCGCGAAGAGATCCGCAAGGAACGCCAGGATGGAAATGCCGGAGATGAGCTCGATCGCCCAGCCCTCATCCCTCGACGGTGTCGAACGACGAAAACTTGCAGCGGCTGCGAATTCTTGGGAGAGCTCGGAGCATTGGCAGTTCAGGGCCGCGACTGAGGCCTGCAAGTACTCCGACCGCAAAGCCCGGTCATCGTTATCCTTCACGTTCATGCCTCCGGGGCGCAGGCCTTGTTTGGGCGGACCATACCGTGCTAGGACTTTGGTTCTCCGGTCGACGGAATAACGACTGGAGCCCCATCCCCGCTTGCCGCCCCGTTACCGCCTTCACCAGCCGAACCGTGGGAGTCGTGCTTGACGGTCTCCATCCGTTCAGTCTGAACGCCGTTCGTGCTCGCGGCCGTACGGTTTTCGGATACCGTACTAGCAGGAGCCATGCCTCCCACAGGCGTCGGCTTGCGAATCGACCACTTCGTGCGCAGCGGCACAGGTTCGCCGCGGTACGCTGCCTCGGCACGCTCTAAGTCACGCAGGTCGATTCTGAGATGGTTCTCCAGCTCCGCCAGCTCACCCCGCAGCCGCGCGAGGTCGCGCGATACCTGATACATCTTAATCCCTTCGCGATAGTACGCACTGATGACGGTGAGCGCGACACCGATCGTCGCGATCGACGTCAACGCTAGCGCTTCCATCCAAGGGGTCAGTCCTATAGCGACCGTTGCAGATGCGCTCGTGTACGCGAGCCGGAGCCAGAAGCCAACCGCTAGAAACGTGACCGTTAATGCGGCAGCGGCGGCAAGCAAAAGTGTGTCCATTATGCGCTGTCGGCTCGGTACACGACAACGGCGAAGAAGCTCGCCTAGCGCGAGGGCGAGGATTGCCGGGACAATGGTGAAGATTGCGGTGAAAACGAACCGCTGCGTGTCGCTAGCATCAAAGATTTGGGTGAACTGCGTTGCCGGAAAATACTCGAGTCCAATTGTTACGATTCCCATCAGAACAACCGCGAGCAACGGCCAGCCCCGCCCATGCTCTTCGATCCCGTTGCGCTCCTGCTCTTTGCTCGTGATCTGAAGTTGAAGCTCGTTGCACTCGTCGCCGAGCAACGGTATCTGCTGACGCAAATATCGGACTCGTTCACCGGTATTGATCTTGTCGGACGTGCGGCCAGCATACGAGCCGAACTTCGGGGCTTCTTCGTGCTCGGCCGTCTCGTCGCTACCCTTTCGGTCGTTGTACGAATCGGAATCCATGGCCCTCCCCCAACATAGCCCGGCGCACCCGGGGTCCCGTCATACCGGCGAGCACGATCGCCCACCCGATCGGTAGGTTAATCTACCATAAAAGGCTAGGGGTAAGCAACCTAAGATAGGAAAACAAGTGTGGGAGGGTGAATCCCGGTGAGTGATGACCACTCGCTTGCTCGTCGCGGTCGCGGCCCTTGCCGCCGCTGCGTTCATACCGCCGGTCGCCGCCCAAGCTGAAGCGCCGCCGTCTTGCTCGGAAACACACCTGCGGGACGGCTTCGTCTCGACCGAGCTTCAGACGAAGGCGCAGATCGAGATATTACTTGCAGCCGGCGTTACCGCGCCGAACCCGCAGAAGGATCAGTTCGCACAGATGGCACGAGCTATCTTTGTGTGCGCTGAGACCGATGCACTGATCGACCTCGTTCCGATTACCGATACCGGTTACGGGCGCGGGCCCTTGTTCAGTGCGATTGTTCCGGGTCCCTACAAAGATCACACGAATCAGTTGATCATAAATAGGCAGAAAATAGGATTGGAAAGGCATGCGGTCGTGGCTATCCACACCGTGCTATTCACACCGGAGCAGTTTACTGGATCAGATATCTTGGGCACGCTGTACACTGCCGGCAATGCACTGCATCAGTCACCGGTTCCTAAGCGCGTCGTCGTCATCATCGCTAACGGATGGCACCAGACCCATAGCGTCGACATTTTTACTTATAAGCTTCCCCCGGACCGAATCGCCGACGATGTCGTGAAGAAACTGCGTGCCGAGCATCGGATGCCTAACCTTTCCGATACGGATGTGTTTGTTGCTGGAATCTCGAGAGGTGCTAGCGGAATGCGTATTGATGAAGGTGGCCTCGCCAGCCTGTGTACGTTCTGGCGCAAGATCGTTACCGAGAGTGGCGGTATTATGCACCCCGAGTTCTGCGGACGCATGTTACCAGGGATGACGGAAGGACTAGCGACCCCATCTCCTCAGTAAACCGGCCGCTCCGCGATACCAGAACGAGCATCTGAAGTCGAACTCGACTCCGTGCTGCATCAGCGCAATATTCTTGGGTTAATCGCCGTCCCGACCGGGCGTCATGGCGAGCTTTGCTCCGCATCGGCGCCTGCTGGTCGTAGCGAAGCTCAAACCGGCAGCTCATTGAGCTGAATCACGCCGACGTCGTGACGCACGCAGCAGGCGAGGTCCCGGATGTGGCTTGCATCGCCCATGACGACGGTCGCGGGCGATCGGAGGACCGCCGCCGTCGCGACGACGATCGTCTCGTGCATCCCGGCATCCCGCGGATGCGGCCGGCCTCTCTGGCCATCGGGATCGAGGTGGCGACGGCGGCGCGCTCCGCTCCTCCGAGCGCGTCGAGAGCGCGGTCGTAGCCCGGATCGCCGTAGCATTCGGCAAGCACGACGGACGGCACCCAAACCACCCCGCCGTCGCGGACGATGTCGCGCAGCAGACGCCGCAGGCGCGGATCGTCCTGGACCATCGCACTCAGCGCGCCGGAGTCGAAGGCGAAGGCTTCGCTCAAACGGCGGTCGAGGTGACGCGGCTGCGCTGCTTGGCGCCTCGCGTGCGCTCGAAGCGACGCGCGTAGGCATCATCCACCCCGGCGGCAACGTCCGGCGGCACCCGCCCGGCGGCCTGATCGGTCTGGTCGAGATAGCGCACCACCGCATCAGCCTGAAGCCGGCGCTCGAGCGCCTCGTTCAGAAAGGACGACGACTCGCGCTTGCCGATCCGGCGGCGAACCTCCGCCACGAGGTCCTGGTCGAGGCTGAGCGACACTTTCTCTTTGCCGGCCATGACCGTATCCTACTACAAGTGGAAAGCCGGAGTTGAACTCCGATTCGACAAACTGTGCCGAAAATGTTGCTCTTTTTGTCTCCGGTCGGGTAGAATGAACCTATGGCTCAAGACGTGTACGGGGCGTCGGACCTCCGCCGGCGGACGGCCGAAGTGCTTCGGATCGCGCAGCGCGAGCCGGTTTTGATCGTCTCTCCCCACGGGGCGGTCAATATCGTCGAGCGCGACCGCTGGCGCCAGGCCGAGAAGGCCGAGCGGTACGGCCGGCTGGTCCGCGACGTACTGCGGGCGGTCGACGCCGCTCGCCGGGCCGAGCGGAATGCCGCCGCCTACCCTGCGCCGGTCGCCTGGGTTCGCCACCTCGACGCCCGGCATCTCGACACGTTCGTCGAGGAATTGCTCTCGACGCTGGACGCGGTCGAGCAGCGGCGCCAGGGCTGGGACGAAGTCGACGCGGTCCTGCACGAGTGGTCGGAGACGGTCGCCGTAGCCCAGGACGCCGAGCTCTTCGCGCTACTGACCGAATAGCGCATTGCGCGATCTGGGCGTTCCGGGTGAGCCAGCGGGGCGGTATCGCTTGGTGGCGGCATCCGCGCGCGTCGAACGCGGCTGGGCCGACCTGCTGTCCCGCCGGGAGGATGATCTGCGCCGCGCGTTCCGGCGGCTGGCGGATTCCCCCTTGGAACGATATCCCGGCCGTCAGTTTCCCCTTCGCGACCTGCGGTTCAAGGGCGCGTGGGAGTACGAGGTGGCTGCGGGCGACCGCGTGTTCTACCGCGTGAACCGCGAAGAGGCGATCGTGACGGTGCTGTACGCCGGGCCGCACGCGGCTCCCGGCAAAGTCATATGATGCAGCGCCGAACCGCCGGGCGTGCCCCTTACGCCGGCAACCACGGAGATATTGGAGTATGACTAAGTCCCGCTCCCGGCTCCAGATCGAGCTAGCCGCCCATCACCAGCGCCTGCTGCACGACCTCGGCGAGCATATGGGCAGCCCCGGCGACGCGGAAACCACCCGCCGCTTCCTGGATGTGCTCGAAAGCATCGTCGACCGGATCCGCCAGGGCTACAAGCTCGCCGTCGTGCCGATCGAAGCAGCCTGAGCACGCTGGCATGCTGCTCATCTACCAGACCAACAAAGCGAACAACATGACAACCGCGGACATCGTGAGAGCTCTTGCCAACGTCGAGCAGACCCACGTCGGCGGCATTGCCGGCCAGATGGTCGTACTCAACCAATACCAATAGGCCTGAGTGGAGCGCGACGCTGCCGGCGTACCGACTACGGCGCGCGGGCTTGGTGCCGCAAAGCGTGTGCTGGTCAGCTTACCGAATGCGGCGCCGAGCCGTCTGCGAACAGCTTCTTGCCGCCGCCGAGAACCACCGGTACGGACTTTTCAACGGCGAACGGTGATCGGCCATAACGGCAGACCCGAGAGCGGTCCTCGTGAGACCGACATGGGCATGCTAAGCAGTTCATCACTTGACCAAGCGGTATCCGGTACAGTAGGCTTTCCAAGCCGACTTACGCCTGCATGGATGTCGATGAGGGCGTGGTCTCAGAAGCCAAAATGGCTCGATGCGTTCTCGTGCCGGTAAGGTACGAGCTCTGTTGAGACATCGCTTTACGTGGTGTGGGGGTCTTCGTGTTTGCTCGCCTGCGCGCCATATCGGCAGCGCTTCTTTCTCTCGTGCTCCTGGCACGGTTGCCGTTGCCGGCGGATGATGGCGGCGGCAGCGTAGTCGCCACTCCTGCATTCGCGCAAGGCGTATCGCGCCAGCCGATGCTCCGTCTGGCGATACCGGCGCGGGCGAGGCGCACGCCGCTACCGATGCTCCTGCCGTCCGCGGTCCACGCGATCGTGACGACGAAGGTAAGGGCCGCTACCGGCGTCGCCGTACCCGGGCCACCGATGCTCGCGCCGCCATTTCTGATTCCGGCGGCGCGCGCGGCGTTCGCCCGGAGCATCGCCACCGCCGTCGTCACGCGGCCGGCGCCGCGAACGGTCCGTGCGGCTGGGCCGGTCGCCACCGCGAGCCCGAACCTGAGCCAGTGCATCTGCGGGGTCTGCCCGCCGCCGACGCCGACGCCGGCCCCAAACAGCGCGCAGCGCTCGACGCACCCGCTGCTGATCGTGCAGTGCACGCCGTCGCCCGCGCCCACGGCAACGCCCGCCCCGACTGCGACCCCGACGGCGGTACCCACGTCGTCGGCCACCAGCGCCGTTGCCCCGGGAACGGGAATCAAGCCGTGGTGGCCGTATCAGGAGGAGCGCGTTCCCGGCGCCGGGCACGTGATGGTCAATGTCGCCACGGGGAACCTGCTGATCCAAGAAGACGACATGACCGTGCCGAATGCCGGCGTCACGCTCGCGTACCACCGGACCTACAACCTGAAAAGCGGACACGATGTGACCGGCAGCGACGGATCGGCGCCGTCGATGGCCGGCAACGGCTGGTCGAGCACGTGGGACGCGCACATCAGCGGCGACCCCGCGAGCGCCATCACGGTGTGGGACGGGGACGGTGCGCGCTATGATTACACGCTGGCGCCCGACCACGCCACCTGGCTGCCGCCGCCGGGACAGCACACCCGCCTCGTCTCGGACGGGCACTGCGGGATGCTATGGGTCTCGAAAAACGGCATGACGTACTACTTCTACGCGCTTCAAGCGAGCGCGGCGTGCAGCGGGTCGGTTTCGCAGTCCGGTGGTTACGCTGGCCGGCTGTACCAGATCTTCGGGCGCAACACCCATACCTGGGTGAAGTTCTCGTACGTCTGGGACAACGGCAACGCCGGCCCAGCCGGCAAGGTCGCGAACATCACCGCCGGGACCCAGTCGGGCGCGCAAGCGACGCTGGTGATGTGGGACTTCAACGGCCATCGGCTGGCGTCGAGCCTTTCTCGCCCCGACGGCACGGTCGTGCGGTATCAATACGACGACGACGGCAACTTGACCGTGGTCAGCATGCCCTCGAACAACGCGAGCGCGACGCCGGTCCCGCACATGTTCTCGTATGGCGCCTCGTCGAACAACGCGCGCTACATGGTGTGGGCATCGAGCCCGCGCTGGGCGAGCTCGAGCGCGACCGACGGAGCGTACCTCTATTTCGGCGTCGTGCCGGTAGGCTCCACCGTATCGCTCAGCTCGATCGGTCATGTGGGCTGGATCAATCCAACCGTCGCGGACGGCATGGGCTCGGGACCGCTGCAGTCGTCGCCGACCGGCAGCACGCAGTACTTGTTCGAGAGCTACGGCCTCGGCACGATCGGAACCGCATCCACCGAGACGTTCCGAGACAGCGACGGGCACTATACCAACTGGGCGACGAATGCAGCCGGCAACCTCACCCAGGTCCAGCAGTGCGCTACGACGCAGAATCAGCAATGTACGGGGCAACTGCTCGTCTCGGGCGAGCAGTGGGATACGAACGACAACCTGATTGCGACGGTCGAGCCGCGGGGGTTCGCGCCGGGAGCGAACCAGGCGGCGTACGAGACCGATGCGGTCTACGATGCCAACGGCAACGTCGTTGCCGTGGCTGCGCCGCAAGCGGCGACATCGCAGGGTACCCTTCGGCCGACATCCTTGTACTCGTACGATGCGAATGACAACCTGACGGCGTACTGCGATCCGGTCGCGACGCATGCGTTCTTCGCGGATTGGGGCTCGACGCCGCCGGCGGCGAGCGACACCCTGTGCCCGCAGTCCACGGTTGCGCAGACCTTCGTGTGGTCCGGTTCCGCTTCGAACCCGGCCCCCGTCTATGAACCGAACGGGCAACTGCAGTCGATCGTCTTGGCTGCCACGAAGGCGGCGCCAAACGGCTATCACGAGTCGGTCGCCTACGATCCGTCTCGGCAGGGCGGTACCGATCTCGGTCTCCCGACGAGCGTCGTCGGCGATGTCGTACAGCGGCTCGTCGGCACGACTCTTCAAACGCAGCAGCCGGACGGGACGACGCGTCAGCCGCGTGGCGATTTCTGGTACGACGCTTCCGGCTGGTTGGGGTGCTATTCCAACGGTGCCGGCACCGGGGTCTTCAACTACGACCGCTCGGGACGTCCCACGCTGAGTGGGGACGGCGACGACACGTCGATGACCGCCATCTGCTCGAAGAGCGGCGGGCAGCCGAACTGGAATACCACCTCGTCGACGGCATACTACCCCGACGGAAGCGTGAGTACGACCCGATCGCCGTCCGAACGGGCAGCAGGCGTCAGCACGGCGTTCACGTACGACGCCGATGGCGATCCATTGACGGTCACGGCCCACCACGGCTGCACCTCATCGTCGTGCGCCTCAGGGGTCACCCAAAACTGGTACGACGGCGAGGATCGTTTGATCGAGACGTCGATTCCGAAGGATACGACCAACCCCAACGATATTCCGTGGATCGTGAGAAACCTCTACGATCTGACCAGCGGCGGCGCTCCATCGGCGCTTTCAGGCATCTCGGTCACCGCGCACGGGAACGTCTTCGAGACTCAGAAAAGCGCGCCGGGCAGGTTCATCGACACGGCGGTCATTGGTTACGATGCGCTCGACCGGCATGCCGTCGAGTACGGATTCGCCCCGTGCCCGGCCGGAGCGTCTGCCGGAGCGGTCTACTGTAACAATGCATCGTATCGAACGACGCTGAGCTGGGACGGTGGCTCCGCCCTGGGCTTCCTGACGTCCGCGACGGACGGTCTCAGCGAAACGAAGTCTTACGCATATAATGCGCTGGGCAGCACGACCGCGGTCCAGTATGCGGGTGACGGCGGTGTCACCCCCGCGATGTCCTACGCTTACGACGCGGACGGTCGAATCGCGCAGTCGACCGCCGGTACCGTCGGTCCGGAGACATACGCGTACGATAGCCGCGGCGATCTCAGCAGCGTGCGGCAGGCCACGGCCGTGGGGGGCGGAACGACGACATATGACCGGTATGGTGACTCTTCGTTGAGCGCGGTGAGCATTTCCGACCCCCTCGTACAGCAGACGAACCTCTTAGCCTACTCGTATCGTATCGACGGCCTGCTCCAGCAGCGCCAGGTCAATTATGGGGCGAGCTCCTCGGCGCTGGCGTATGCCTACACCAACGGCGGACGGCCCTCGCAAAGTACCGACTTCGGCGCGACGCCGGCGTTACACGCGTCGTACGACACGCTCGGGCGTGTAAAGACGTACAACATCCCCGCCGGGACATACGACGGCATCCAATACGATGCGGAGGACGACGTCGTCGGGTACACCGGGTACAACGGCGAGGCGGCTTCGCAGACATATAACGTCCGGGGCGATCTGGTTGCCGAAGGCTTCACACCCAACCCCTTGACCAGCGGATATACGGCCTGGCCCGCGTTCACGTATCAGAACATTCAAGGCGTCACGGTGCAATCTGGTACGCAGCAGTGGGACGGTAGGACCGGCGCGATGCTTGGTGCATCGACCACGTACGACGGCATCGGCCGCGCCACATCGTTCAACGGCAATCCGTTTTCCTACGACGCCGAGGGCAGGCTCATCAGTGGCGGCACCAACTCGGTCAAGGTGAGCGGCAACTGCGGCAGCGGCTCTGTCGCGAGGACGACGCTAGAAGGCTACGTGTCACAGTATGTTTACGGCCCGAACGGGCGAGTCGCGCAGTCTGTCCTGCATGACCGTTTTCGTGCCGGAGTGGACACCACTCGCACATGGCACTGGAACGGCGACGGCTTGCTGTACACGAACAACGCGTCAAGCTTGGATCAGGTCGTTCTCGACGGCATAGGCGTCATTCCGCCGGGTGGCGCATCGCCAGGGCTGACGATTTCCGATCAGGACCCTAACGGCTCTCAAGCGTCTCGCCATAACGCCACCGGATATGGTATCTGGTTCGCCCCGAACCCCATGGGCCAGCAGTGCGTCTCCGAGACGCCCGGAGCGGCGTCTGCCGGATTCGTCGATGTCAGCTTGCCGATCACCGTATCGTTTGCCGGAACGATCGACGACGGCACGAATACGCTCGACGGTACCGGCATCCAAACGCTGCCCGCTGCCGTGATGTCGCTGACGCCGCAGCAGGGATCGCAATACGCATCGAACGACCGCAGACCATCTATGAATAGGGCGCAATGTGGAGATCCGGGAACGGCCGACTTGCCGCAGTGCGCCGGCGGTGGCGGCGGTTATCCGTCAGGGAACCCCATGCCAAACGTCGGACCGCCGAGCTTACCGCCGATCGGACGTGTCGTCATCCATCCTCACCCCAAGCCGCCGGTGAAGCCCCCTGCTCCAACGAAGGTGGATTGCCATGCGCTGGCCGCCGGCCAGGCTCCTGGAATGAGCTTCTCTTCCTGGCTTAGCGGCGTCGGTACCGCAGAGTTGATGACTAGTCAGTGGGCACTGGGCGTTGGACCGACAACTACGACGTTCGGGCCGGACTCTGTTCAGTCGCAACAGATGATGAGAGCGTACGGTCTTGCAACGAGTGTGAATAAGTATCTTAGAGGCGGCAGATCGACTGGACAATTGAATTTCGGACTGAGCGGCCTCTGGTCTACGGGCATAAACCCCACCGCTCAATTCGTCGGTTCGTACGCTTACAGTATGTCTCGGAGCGAAGGAAACCTTAACGTAACGATCTTAAATAGGACGACGATGTGGTCAGCATTCTATCATCCGTCATTTTTGAATGCCAATCCTCCAACACGGACCGGCTGGTCTCCAATGGGCGCGGTGAACCAGGCGTTCTACATAACGGTGCCATGTTGATAACGCGTTCGTCGCAAGCGCTTATGCTGATCGCTGGAATCTGCGTGACGGGGTGTAATTCGCCGATCAGTGAGAATCCCGACGACTACGTTGGCGAATACGTGTACAAGCCGAGCAATCATCCCATAGAAACATTCCCGCAACAGTTCGCGAGTTTCGTCATTCTGAAAAAGAATCATGTTGCAGTCGAGATCCGCTTCGTCAGAAGTACAGGAATAGTGCTGACGACCGAGGAAAAATGGTACCTAGATCGAGGCGGTTCCCTTCCTGATGACTTGGTAATTGGGAATTTCGGTGCCCCGATCGAGCTTTCAGGGTCGACGATCCGTCTTCGCATCAATGACGACGTCGACGAGTATTACGAAAAGGTCCGATAAGAAGAGTGGAACTCGATTCCGTGGACACGTTCAGCCTTGCTGCGCAAAGTTCCATCATGGCCAAGCATTAACGCCAGGTATTCGGCGCTCGAACTTGACCAAACGGGGCGTCCTAATTCCGATGTTCCAACTCGAGCTGGCTGGTTTTCAATGGGTGCTATGAATCAGAAGTTTTACATATCGGTGCCATGTTGGTAGTGACAGTCGCCTGGCGACGCGACATTGCGCTTCGCCGATGGGTGTGCTTGCCCTTAGATACGGCGCGACGATCATCCATCCACCATTTGTGAACCCCAGTCCTCCGACTCGGGCCGGCTGGTCTCCACGGGTGCTGTGAACCAGATGTTCTACATAACGGTGCCATGTCGGTAAGGCGTGCGTTGCGAGTGGTTATATTGGTAGCGTATATGTGGTTGACTGGATGCGGCTCGCCGGCCAACAAAAATCCCAGTGACTACGTCGGTGAGTACGTGTACAATCCGACCAATCATCCCTTGGACGCGTTTCTAGAGCCTTTTGCGAGCTTCGTTATCTTAAAGCAAAACCATACTGCTGTGTGGCTTCGGTTTGTCAAGAGCACCGGGCAAGTTCTGATCACTGAGAAGAAGTGGCGCTTGCTTTATGTGCCAGGAGCGAACGAAGAGGACGTCTTGATCGGCGGTCTCGGTCTCGCGATTGAGCGTTCGGGGTCAACCATCCGTTTACGTATTAGTGACGACGTCGATGAGTACTACGAAAAGGTCAGATAAGCAGCTCCGTTTGTTCACCGATCGGCCGCACCTATCGCTGCCGTCAGTCAGGCGTGCCGCAAGGCCCAGCGGCTGCTCGCAGAATCGAGGCGCGCAGGGTGGACCTCTAATTGGGCGGTGTTAATCA
This sequence comes from uncultured bacterium, assembly GCA_964245595.1. Classification (GTDB taxonomy): domain Bacteria; phylum Vulcanimicrobiota; class Vulcanimicrobiia; order Vulcanimicrobiales; family Vulcanimicrobiaceae; genus Vulcanimicrobium. The sequence continues at coordinate 28,240 of CAXTNU010000006.1, forward strand.
GACGTTGTGCATATCGGTGCTATGTTGGTAACGTGCATGTCGCGAGCGTTCGTGCTGGCTGCTGCGATGTCGGTTATGGGGGGCAGTTCGCCGATCAGTAAGGACCCTGGCAACTACGTTGGCGAATATGTGTATAGGCCGAGCCGATCGTCCACTGGAAAACATTCCCGATGCAATTCGCGAGCTTTGTAATCCTGAAGCCAGACCATGTCGCGGTCGAGATTCGCTTCGTCAGGAGTACGGGCAAAGTCCTGACAACTAAGGAAAGGGCGGGTTCAATGGGTCAGCGCAACACCGTAAGCGAAAACCAGAATAGCGGAGGTGTCCGAGATGACCCGAACGGGAAGACCAGGTTTGTCGTCATCGCAGAAAGCAGAGTTATGGACACGTTGGAAAAACGGCGAATCGCTAAGCGACATAGGGCGGGCGCTACAAAAGCACGCGGCTTCGATTCACGGCATCATTCGCCTGCAAGGAGGATTCGCGCCGCCTGGGCGCAAGCGATCCCAATTAGCGCTCACACTTTTCGAGCGCGAGGAAATATCGCGAGGTATTGCTGCGGTACAATCAATTCGAGCGATTGCAGCCGTCATTGGGCAGTCCCCATCAACGGTTAGCCGCGAAATCGCAAAGAACGGCGGTGAGACCCAGTACCGCGCTGCCGAAGCCGATGACAAGGCATGGGATCGAGGGCACCGGCCTAAGAAATGCCGCTTGGCGGCGAATGCAAGACTTCGCTCCGTCGTGGCGAACAAATTGCGGCAAGATTGGTCGCCGCAGCAAGATTGCGGGTGACTCAAGACGAAATTCCCAAACGATGAAACGCTATGGGTTTCGCACGAGACGATCTATCGGACACTATTCGTGCAAACGCGGGGAGCTCTGAAGAAGGAGCTAATGACCCATCTACGCTCGGGCCGTATGATGCGACGCGCAAGAAGCGCGAGCAATAAGGGACAAGCGCGCGGACAGATCGTCGACGCGATTTCGATTCGCGAGCGACCCGCAGAGGTCGAGGATCGAGCCGTACCTGGTCACTGGGAAGGCGATCTTCTTTCGGGTGCACGCAATAGCCATATTGCGACGTTGGTTGAACGTCAATCACGCTTCACAATGTTGGTCAAGGTCGCGGGCAAGGATACTCGTAGCGTTGTCTCGGCCCTGAGCCGGCAGATCCGAAAGCTTCCCGCCGTTCTTCGGCGATCGTTGACGTGGGACCGCGGCACGAACGAAAACACGAACAGACTTCTCCGACAATACTTGCCCGACGGCACAGACCTTGCGCTGTTCTCGCAGAAGGACTTAAACCGAATTGCTCACCGGCTGAATCAACGCCCGCGGAAACCTTGTCTTATCGGACTCCTGCTGCTAAACTGAGGGAACTGTTGCGCTGACCTATTGAACCTGCTAGTGGTATTTGTTTGAAAGAGGGTGGCTTTACTGAGGAGCTGGTAATCGGAATTTGGTGCCCAATTGAGCGTTCTGGGCCTACTATCTGTCTTCGCATCAATGGCAACGTTGACGAGTAGAGCACGACGCTAACGGCGTCCTGACTACGGCGCTCTCTGAGTCGAGCCGCAGTATGAAGCCGGGAGCGTTCCTCGAGCCGGACACGCTCGCCCGCGGAGACGCCGGGTACGACGCCGAAGAACACCGACGGTGATCGACCACAGCGCGCATCCCGACACGGAGCACGGGGGCGACTTCGAATACGGCTAGCCTTCGCGCTTCATCCGCTCCTGACGGGCGATCTCGCGCATGCTGGGTGAATCGAGCGCACCGTCGACGACCTTGACCTCACCGTCGCGCTCGTAGTGGCCGATGAGGACGCCGGTGGACGAAACGCGCGAGCCGGTCAGCTTGAACGAATGCGGCGCCGCGCCGTCCGCGAACAGCTTCTTGCCGCCGCCGAGAACGACCGGTATCGTAAAAATGCTCATCGCGTCGACCAGATCGTTGGCGAGCAGTGCATGCACGAGTTCGGTGCTGCCCTGCGTGAGGAGGTTAGGGCCGTCGTCTTGCTTCAGACGCTTCACGTCGGCGATGTCGCGGAGGAGCGCCGAACCCTGCCAGCTCGTATCGACCTCGCCCGAGCGCGAAACCGCGTACTTCGTGACTTCGTTGAACAGTTTCGCGATGCTGCCGTGGGGCGAATTTTCGGCGTAGTACGGCCAGTACGCGGCGAAAATCTCGTATGTCTTGCGACCGAGGAGGAGATCGAACTTCTCCTTGAAGAGGCCGTCGAGCTCTTCGCGAGACTCTGGAGCGCGATAGGGCATCAACCAGCCGCCGAACTCGAAGTCCTTGGTCGGATCCTCGGTTGGCCCGCCGGGCGCCTGCATGACGCCGTCCATGGAAACCATGGCGCCGACGATTATCTTCCGCATAGGAACGCTCCAAATACCCCGGTAGGCAAGCCGAAGCGCCCGAGATTCTCGTCCGTTTCTTCAGTTGTGGATGTGTTTCATGTCGGTTTGCCGTATCTCCCACAGACCGACAGCCTAGCCGTACGCGAGCATGAGCCTCCGCTCCCGAGTAGGCCAGTCGAGCGCGGTCGAGCGTCGGTTCCGTCCCGGCCGTCCACAACTCCGCGCGATCAGACCGCCAAGGTCCCGAACTTACGCTTGACCTCGGTCGCCGAATGTAGGCCGGTTCGACGGTAGATCTGCTTGAGCTGATTGCGGACCGTCTCCGGGCTCGTGCCGCGCTCGGCCGCGATCATGCCCGGCGACTTGCCCGCGCACAGCGCCCGCACGATGGCGACGTGCGCCGGGGTCAGCTTCTCGCTCGCCGGGATCGCGAGCGGAGGCGCGTAGTCGCGCAACGTGCGGGCAAGGTACGAGCGTGGGAATCGCTCGATCAGAAATGCGTGTGCGGCACGGTACGCCCGCCGACCTTCAGGGGAAGCCTCCCGCCCGAGCTGGAGCTGCGCCGCCGCAGCCCGCCAGTGGAAGCCCATGCGCTCGTACGTCGCGCCTGCCGGTGATCGCCTGCCAGCGCCGCCCGCCAGGCGTCGATGCTCGACACCAGCAGCCGAAAGGTCCCCAGCGACGTGCCGGACACGTGCGGCAGCGTCGAAGCGTAGTAACGCGGCTCGCCGTCGCGCTCGAGCAGTTGCAGGTCGTAGGTCGCGATGGCGTGTAGCGTGCTCGCCCCGAACGCCGCGTCGCGCGCCGAGCAGGCGCCGTACATCCGCCACGCCTCCGAGAACAACGGCAGCGCGTCGGCGTAGCGGGTCCGGCCCACCTGTGCCCAGCCGCGCAGCGCCATGGCGCGCGCCGCAATGAGATCGTCGGCACGCTCGCCCGCGCGCAACGCGAAGCGCTCGGCTTCGTCGTGGTCGCCGCAGAGCAGGTGCGCGAAGCCCGCGTTGTAGAGCGCCTCGGCGCGCACGAACGGGTGCGCACCGTCCTCCGCTTCATCAATCGTATCGTGCAGCGTCTGCATGCCCAGTTCGCGCCGACCGGCGAACACCAGCGCTAAGCCGCGCAGGGACTCCACCGAGCAGCGCACGTCCGCATCCGCGGCCACCGTCTCTTCGCAGCTCAACGCCGCGAGCGCGGGCGCCGCCCGTTCCAGGCGCAGCAGCGCCCGTGCGCGCAACAAGACCGCCTCCGTGCGGTCGAACCCGCTCAGCGTCCCGTGCAGCCGGTCGAGTTCGTCCAGGCAGGCGGCGAACTCCGCCTCGGACAGGAGCGCATAGGCGCCCAGCAGCGGACTGCGCGGAGACGAGGACGCGAGAGCCAACGGCAAAGGACGCATGTACCACACCCCACGGAGCGGACCGCACTGCGCGCCCCGCTCCGGTTCCGCCGCGTCGATTGTCCGATCAACCGCACAAGGCCTTCCTTAGTACGGTCCTCCGCCCACGACATCGTGCGGTGTCACGACGTACGGTCCGCCACCGACAACGTCGTGCGGAGCCACCACATACGGTCCGCCACCCACCACGTCGTGCGGTGCGACGACGTAGGGGCCGCCGCCGACGACGTCGAGCGGGCGCGAAGGTGCACCGAGGGCAAAGGAGAGCAGCGCCGCCAGAGCCAGGCTCACGAAGGTCATGAGGATGTCCTCTCAGAGTTGAGTAGCGGGCGTGCCGAGACGCGCCACGACCGGCCATCGCCGACCACCCGTAGCTGGTACATATCCCACCTGGGATACGACGCCCTCGCTGAGCGGGACACGCCGGTACACGTCCGGCCGCTCTTATCCCCCGGCACCAGCCCTTGTCCCGCCGATCCCGCCCGGTCAATAATCCGCTCCATGCGCTGCGGATGCTTGACCTGACCCCATGGCAGACCCGGGAGCTGGCGCCGCTAGGCCTGGAGCCCGTCTTCGAGGACTCCTTCGCCACCCTCGTGCCGCGCGTGTCCAGCGCCCGGCAGACCGGCACCGCCTACGTCGAGCTGCGCCAGGACGACGTGCGCATGCGCATCGTCCTCGAACGCTACACCCCGCCGCCGCTGCCGGACCGCTGAACACCGTGATGCACGAGAACGATTCCGGCGGCGAAACATCGCCCGGCGCGGTTCACCGACCTCGCACCTATCGCTGCACCGGCTGCGACCACCGGTTCGCGGAACACGGGGACGCCGGATGCCGACACATGAGTGGTGAACCGCCCGAGCGCTGCGCGTGCACGCAGACGATACGAGCGCTGTTCGGGGCGTACGGACCGTTCCCGCCGCTGACGGTGCGCGGGCGCTACGCCCGGCACCTGCGCCGCTACCGGGTGCGCAACGACCCATGGCAGGTCGCCATGCGTCCTGTCTGCGCGGCGCTGCGCGCGCAGCGACGACACGGCCGACCGTTCGTCCCTCCATGGCCACCGCTGATCTAGAGCGAGTCCTCGGCGGTGCGCGACCGCGATCGCCCGAAAGTCGGGACGCGCGACGACGAGGGCGAGCGCGAGGACGAGTGACGGCGCGGCGAGCGGCGCCACGCGATGATCACGCAGAGTTCGCGATACGAATGTTGCTTCGCCGCTCGGCGTCAAGGGCCGCAACGGTCCCCGAGTGAAGCAAGCTCGATGGCATCGGTGAAACCCTCGCCGGACGAGACCGCCGCCACCCCTCGCTTCAGCGCCGTGCTGCACGAGCGGAACGTGCCGGGCTCGACCACGTTCGTCACCGTCCCACCCGAGGTCATGGCGAGCTTCGCCCCGCGCCGGCGCGTGGCAGTGGTAGCGACGATCGCCGGCCACACCTGGCGCACGACGATCACGCCTTACGGCACCGAGTGCCACGTCGCCGTCAACGCCGCGGTGCGCGCCGCGACCGGCACCGCCTGCGGCGACCCGGTCGAGGTCGAGCTGCGCCGCGACGACGCCCCGCGCGAGGTCATGCTGCCCGACGATCTCGCCGCCGCGCTCGCCGCCGCCGGCGTGCGCGCCGCCTTCGCGAAGTTCGCCTACTCCCACCAGCTCGAGTACGTGCGCTGGGTCGAGGCCGCCAAGCGCCCCCAGACCCGAGCCGACCGCATCGCGAAAACCGCCGAGGCTGCCCGGCACGGGCACCGACCGTGCTGAAACGAGCCGCGATGGAAGGCAAATCCGTGCGCTCTGGCCGATGGTCGAGAACGAGTCGGTGTTCTACACCTACGCCACCAACGCGATCGAAGGCAGCACGCTGAGCCTGGGCGAGACGGCCGTCGTCCTAAACGACGGCGTCACCATCGGCGGCAAGACCGTGCGCCGAGCACCTCGACGCGATCAACGGCGCGAAGGCGTACCGGCACATGCTGGACCTAGCCAAGAGCCATCTGCCGATCGACGAGGAGGTCATCAAGGACCTGCACGCCTACGCGGTCGGCCCGGACCAGACGTGGGGCGGTCTCTACCGCACCGATCAGCGCTGGATATCCGGCTCGCGCTACGTGCCCCGGCTTGGACGAAGGTCCGCCCGCTGATGAAGGACGCGCTGGCGGAGTATGCCGAGGACGCGCTCGACCGGCATCCCGTCGCCACCGCGGTGAAGCTGCACCACGACATCGCCGCGATCCACCCGTTTCCCGACTACAACGGCCGCACGGCACGGCTGGCGATGAACCTGCACCTCGTTCGCAGCGGCTATCCGCCCGTCTCGATCGCGCCGGGCGAGCAGCGCGCCGACTACTTCAAAGCGCTCGAAGCGTCGAACGTTCACCCGGCCCCGTACTATCCGAACCGCCCAGGGTAATCCTGGACCGTTCACCGCGTTCATGACCGAGCTGGTCGGGCGGGAACTCGCGCGCTGCGTCTCCGTCCTGATCGGCTTCGAGCACGGTGACGAGCCCGGCGCAGCGCGGATCGACGATGATGATGATGGGCCGCGCCGCTGACCAGCCGCCTGCGACAGCGCGCCTGACGCCTCGGCCGGCAAGACCTCGCGCCGCCCTGCGCGAAACTTCCGCATTCACCGCGCGTTCATACGGCGGCCGGTTTGCATACACCCCATACCAAGGAACGGTCCCGATGACGAACGGAGTCGACCCCCGTGCACGACCTTGTGCCCCCGAACTGAGCACCGTGCTCGCATCTGCCTGGGAACCGGACGCCGACGCGCAACTGGAACGCCTCGCGCTGGCCCTCGACCCGCCGCTCGACGACGACTTGCGCGGCGTCAACATCCGCGCCGCCGTGGCGGTCCTGGCCGACGGCAAGCCGCGCAGCGCCGACGAGATCCTCGCCGCGGCCGTCGCCGGCGCGCTGCTCGCCGCGACGGTCACCCGCAAGCACCTCTACATCGCGCTCACCCAGTACATCGCGCGCACGCTCGGGGTCGGGCGCGTCCCGCTGATCGTCCAGGATCCCGACCGCCGCTTCCGCGCCAACCACCCCGCCGACGACTGGCCCGAACCGGCCCAGCCGCTCGCCGCCCGCCCGGCCCATCCCGACGCGCCGGCGCTGACGGCCCGTCTGCGCGCGACCGGCACCGGGGCCGACCCCGAAGCCTTCGAGCAAGCCGTCTGCGACGCGTTCGCCGCGCTCGGCTTCGTCGCGCGCCACATTGGCGGCCACGATGCGCCCGACGGCC
>CAXTNU010000007.1:0-15238 GCA_964245595.1 uncultured bacterium
ACCTACCTGGGCGTCGGCCCGTAACCGGCGAAAGGGATGACGATGCAACGCAAGCACTTTCTCGCGAGCGCCGGCGGGGCGGCCGCGGCGGCGCTGACCGGGCTGCCCGCGGGCGCGGCGGACGAGGTCGTCTTCGCGGGCGTCTTCTCGGCGACGGGCGCCTACGCGGCGTTCGGGCGCGACACCGACCGCGGCTTCCAGCTCGCGATCGACGAGCGCAAGAAGTCGGTCGCGGGGCGGGCGATCAAGTACATCACGCGCGACGACCAGACCAAGCCCGACGTCGGCCAGCAGCAGGCCACCGACGCCTACGAGCACGACGGCGCGCGCTTCTTCGCCGGCTGCGCGTCGAGCGCGGTCGCGCTGGCGGTGGCGCAGGTCGCCCGCGACAAGCACGGGCTGTTCTTCACCAGCGTCGGGGCCGACGAGATCACCGGCAAGGACTGCAACCCGTACACGTTCCGCTGGTCGGTGCCGGCCTACGGCGCGGTGCGCGCGACGATGTACCCCTTCATCCAGAAGTTCCCCAGCCTCAAGAAGTGGTACACGATCACGCCGTCCTACGTGTTCGGCGAATCGCTGCTGAGCAGCGTGAAGGACGTCGCGCGCGAGCGCGGGCTGACCCTGATCGGCAACGACTACCACCCGCTGGGCGCGACCGAGTTCTCGAACTACGTCGCCAAGGCCGCCGAAGCCAAGCCCGACGTGCTGGTGCTGCTCAACTTCGGCGGCGACGCGATCAAGGCGCTCAAGACCGCGACCAGCTACGGCCTCAAGAAGAGCACCAAGATCCTCTACGTCTGGAGCGGCGGGCTGCTCGATTTCGCGGGCATCGGCCCCGACGATCTGGACGGCGTGTACGCGGGCTGCCAGTACTGGCACGAGTCGACCCCGGCCACGCGCAAGGCCAGCGAACCGTACAAGGCCGCCTACGGCGAGCCGCTGGGCTACGTCGGCGCGAGCGCGTACATCGAGGCGAAGCTCACGTTCGAAGGCATCGCGCGCGCGAAGTCGGCCGACCCGGCCCGCGTCGCCAAGGCGCTCGAAGACTACAAGTACGCCGGCCCGACCGGGCCCGAACAGATCCGCGGCTTCGACCACCAGGTCGTCAAGCCGTACTACCTGCTCGTCGGCAAGCCCAAGAGCGCGATGAAGGACCAGTGGGACTACGTCGACACCGTCGCGGCCGGCTCGTACCCGGTCCCGCACGACCGCAGCGCGTGCAAGCTCTGAGTTCGCCCAGCCCTGAGGAGAAGCCGTTGAAAATCGCCGTCCTGATCGCCCGCATCCTGCTCGGGCTGCTGTTCGTCTTCGCGGGCAGCTTCGCGTTCATCCCGTTCACCCCGCCGCCGCAGCCCGGCTTGGCGGGCCAGTTCCAGGACGTGTACTTCGCGTCGCACTGGGTGAAGTTCGTCGACTGCGTGATGCTGATCGTGGGCGTCCTGCTGCTGACGAACCGCTACGTGCCGCTCGCGCTGGTCACGCTCGCCGCGATCCTCGCCAACATCCTGTTCTTCCACCTCTCGATGCAGCCGCAGACGCTGCCGATCCCACTCGTCGTGGTGGTGCTGTGGTTCCTGGTCGCGTGGCAGCACCGCGCCAGCTTCGCGCCGCTGCTGGCGGCCAAGGCGCCGGCCGGCGGTCTGCCGTCAGCGCGCCGCGCGGGCGACGCGGTCGGCTAGCGCCGGGACCGGCGAAAGCGTCAGAACGGGTACGCGCGCGGGGTGTGTTGGACGCTGATCCAGTGGTCGGTGGTGAACTCCTCGATCGCCCACTTCCCGCCGAACCGGCCGATCCCGGATTTCTTCTCACCGCCGAAGGCGGTGTTCGGCTCGTCGTTGACGGTGATGTCGTTGACGTGCGTCATGCCGGCCTCGACCCGTAGCGCGAATTGCGTGGCGCGCTCGATGTCGCGCGAGAAGACCGCGCTCGACAGCCCGTACTCGACGTCGTTCGCCAGCCGCAGCCCCTCCTCGTCGCCGTCGAACGGGATCAGCAGCGCGACCGGGCCGAAGAGCTCCTCCTGGGCGTCCTCGTTGCGCACGTCGGCGAGCACGATCGGGTGCAGCACCAGGGCGTCGGCCTTGCCGTCGAGCAGCACCCGTGCGCCGGCCGCTTTGATCTTGTCGACCTTCGCGAGGATCGAGTCGAGCTGGTGCCGGTTGATGATCGGGCCGATCGCGGTGCCGGGCGCGTCGCGGTCGCCGACCTCGAGCGCGCGTACCTTCGCGACGAAGCGCTCGACGAAGGCGTCGTAGAGCGCGCGGTCGATCAGGATGCGGTTGATCGCCATGCAGATCTGGCCCTGGTGCATGAACTTGCCCACCACCGCCGCGGCCACGGCACGGTCGAGGTCCGCGTCGGCCAGGACCACGAACGGCGCGTTGCCGCCCAGCTCCAGGCACGTGCGCTTGACGTGCTTGCCGCACAGCTCGCCGATGTGCGAGCCGACCGGGGTCGAGCCGGTGAACGAGATCACGCGCGGGATCGGGTGCTCGACGATGCTGTCGCCGATCTCGCCGCCGGCGCCGACCACCACGTTGAAGACGCCTGGGGGCAAGCCCGCTTCTTCGTAGATCTTGGCGAGCAGCGTGCCGCCGGTGACCGGCGTGTCGCTGGCCGGCTTCACCACGATCGCGTTGCCGCAGGCGAGCGCCGGTGCGATCGAGCGGTTCGCGAGCTGGAACGGGAAGTTCCACGGGCTGATGATGCCGACGACGCCGACCGGCTGGCGGTAGACGCGGCTCTCCATGCCGGGGATGCCCGAGGGCAGGATCGTGGTCTCGATGCGCCCGGGGTACGAGGCCGCTTCGAGCGTGCCGGCGCGCACGAGCTGCCACTCGAGCTCGCCTTTGATCTGCGTCCCGCCCGACTCGCGCACGATCCAGTCGACGATCTCGGCCTTGCGCCGGTCGAGGATCTGCGCCGCTTTCAGCAGCACGGCGGCGCGCTCGGGATACGGCCGCGAGGCCCAGCCGGGCTGCGCCTGCTGCGCGGCGCGATACGCCGCATCGACGTCCTCGGCGTTGGCGGAACGGGTGCGCAGGAGCGTCTCGCCGGTCCACGGGTCGAGGTCGTCGAGGGTCTTCTCGCCGCGCCCCTCGCGCCAAGCGCCGCCGATGTACTGCTTGTCGAGGTCTCGATACTGCCGCGGCGCCGATTCGCCGCGCACCGTGCTCACGCTGGTCGTGCTGGTCATGCCAGACGAGTGTCTCCATCCGGGGACGGAGCGAATCGCCGGCGAGCCGGCGGACGGTGCGAACTCTCGGTCCGTAGGCTGGTGCTCGCCGGCTCGCGCGGTGCGTGCCTTCAGGCTCCGCTGCGGGACGCGGCCTGGTGGGTCGCGATCTGCCACATGTTGCCCCACGAATCGCGGACCGTGGCGCGCCGGTCGCCGTACGGCTGGTCGGCCGGCCGTTCGACCGCCTGTGCGCCGGCGTCGAGGGCGCGTTGGTACGTCTCGTCCGCGGCCTCGACGTAGACGTACAGAAAGGCGGGGAACGCCTCACGCTGGCCGCCCCCGTCGCTGACGAGAACGACGGAGTCGCCGATCCTCATTTCACTCGGCGCTTCGGCACGGTAGTCGCCGCGGGCACCGAACACGGCTTTGAGGAATGCGACCAGACCCGCCACGTCGGAGGTAACGATCCGGGGCGTAACGATGGGCCTGTCGTCTGGTCGGTATGCGTTCATGCCGGATCATCTTCGCGATCCGGTTCAATCTTGTCAACGATCGTCCCGAACTGCGACGCGCCCGCTGACGTCGCGACGCACACGGATACCGCCGACCGCGTCGTCGCGATCGACCCGGCCGCGAGGACCGTGACGCTGGCCCTCGCGCGCGGCTTCGCCAACGGCAAGCGCGTCCTGTACCTGAGCACGGAGGCCTCCGACGCCGACCGTGCTGGCCGCGCACGAGGAGGCGATCCTCACCAGCACGGCCGCCATCGCCGCGCGCGATACGGACCTCACCGGACCCGGCGGAAAGCCGGTCGGCCGGTCGGTTTCGTGGTGAACTGCCCCGTCGTCGCCTACGTCGACAGCGCGCCGTAGGGATCGCACAGGGGCCGTCGGCGGCGAACCGAAATCTCCGCCGCAGACGCTCGACGTCGCTTGGAGCGATGCTCGTTCGCCTCTCGCGTTTTGCCGTGCCGCGTGTGTGCCTCTGGCAATGCAGCGTCCGCACCGACGAGCGTAGCTCCTCGTTCGAGGAGATACCATAGATGAACAGCATGATCACGGCGCGGCATGGCATCATCGGCGTCGCGGTGGGCGTTTCGCTGATCGCGCTCGCCGCCGCCGCCCACGCCCAGCAGCAGCCGGCCGCGGCGACGGACGCCGACTTCATGGCCAAGGTGATGACCGCCGCTCCGCAGGCGATCGTCCAAGGCGCGACGATCGTCGCCATGGACAAGACCGGCGCCATGCGGACCGTCCAGCAGGGCAGCAACGATTTCACCTGCACGGTGGTCCCCGACGGGACGCCGATGTGCATCGACAAGAACGGCTGGGGCTGGATGAACGCCATGATGACCCATAAGGCGCCGCCGAACACCATGGGCTTCGCGTACATGCTCGGCGGCGACAACGGAGCCAGCAACACCGATCCCGATGCGACCGCGGCGACGGCGCAGAACCATTGGATCAAGACCGGACCTCACGTGATGATCCTGGGCCCCGCCGCCAAGACGCTGGGCTATCCGCGCACCCCGGACGCCGACCCGACCAAACCCTACGTGATGTGGGCCGGAACGCCGTACGAGCACGTGATGATCCCGGTGAAGTAACCAAACGACGCGCCGCCGGGCGCATGCGGACGCCCTTCAGCGGCCATAGGACGTCTGAAGCACGCGGCTCGCCAAGACGTGCCCGCTGCGCAGGCGCTGGTAGCGCTCGTACGAGGTGCCCGCGCTCAGCGGCAGCCGTGCGTCGAGGGCATCGAGCCGAAAGACGTAGCGGTGCGCCGGACCGGGCGGCGGGCACGGACCGTCGTAACGCGCCGCGCCGAAGTCGTTGCGGCCGGCGACCGCGCCGGCCGGCAGCGCCGCGCTCAGGCTCGTCGTGCCGGCCGGAATGCCGTAGACCAGCCAGTGGGTCCAGCCACCGGGCCGCGGCGCGTCCGGGTCGTGCACGGTCAGCGCCAGCCAGCGCGTGCCGGCCGGCGTGCCGCTCCAGCGCAGCCGCGGGGTGCGATCAGCACCGCCGCACTCGCCGTACACGAACGCTTTCGGCACCGGCGCACCCGGCCGCAGGTCGGGACTCGTGAGAAGAAGCGCCGCGAGGGTGAGTGGGAGCATCAGAACCTCTGTTCACTGAAATGGCAAAGGCGGCCAGTAACGCATCTGCAACCATTCGCTCGTGTGATCGCTGGCCGATCCGAACCACGTGCGAGCTACGCCGTCGACATCGGTATCGCATGCGCTGAACGGGCTGTACCGGCTCAGGAATCGAGCAGCCCGAGAAGTCGTGCCCGGCTCAAAGCCTCATCGCGGCGGTGAGCGCCGAGTTTGGGGTAGCTGTTGCGCAGGTGGGTGCGAATCGTGTATTCGCTTCGGCCCAGCAACCCCGCGATGCGGCGCACCGACGTGCCGGCCGCGAGATGGCGCAGAATCCCGAGCTCCGCCCGGGTCAGGACGCCGGGCGGCCGGAACGTCTCGAATTGCCGGTGGACCGCGGCGAGGAACCGGGCGTGACGCCGGGCAGCACTGGGCGCGTCCTGCCACGTGAGGTCTCCGTCCGCGCGCATGAGCCACGCGCTGGGGGCGTCGCCGGCCATGAAGCGGACGTGGCCCGCGCGGCGCGCGCGCACGTGATCGCCGACCAGCTCGCCCGCGTTGATCGCAAGCGCCCGCACCAAGCGCAGCTCGCGCAACTGCTCGGGCTTCATGGAGAGGGGCAGCCGCGCCGTGTCGTGGATTGCTTGGCGCGCGAAACTCCGGGCAGCCGGCAGGTCGTTGAGGGCAGCGGATGCGAGGGCGAGCAGAGCCCGGCAGAGGGCGCGCTCGCCGCGCGTCGCATGCGGATGGTCGCGCAGCGCGATCAGCAGCGTGCGCGCCAGATCGAAATGACCCGACCACCCCAGGCGCAGCGCCTGGTCGATCGCCTGCGCGACCTCGTCCGGCCGCTTTCCCGTCGGCCGCTCGTGTTCCAAGCCACGTTGGCTGATGCTGGTCTCCTCGTCGGCATGCGAGCGCTGTCACCCGTACGGAGCCCACCCGGTGCCGTGCACCGGAGTGGCTCCATGCCGCAGCGGCTCCTCGCCCGCGAGCCGTTGGGAAAGCCGCACCGCCGATCGTCCCCGGGTGTAGGCGAGCGTGGCTCGCAAGGACGACCGGCGGTGGGCTGCCGCCCACGGGAACGTATCCCGTCGACGGACATCGTGGCGAGCGTTACGCACCGTCCACGACCACAGCATGCTCCTGCGCGTGCCGCGCGTCTATTCGTAAAGTTGCGTAGATGCGTTCGCGCGCCACCTCGGCACCGGAGGCGGCAGGAGCCGGCCGAGCGCGCGGGTGGCCGCGCAGCGGCACCCCGCGTACTGGCACTACGTAATGTTGAGTATCGCCGCGCCTATGGGGTCGCCAGACTGAAGTCGTGGCCGGCACGAAGGCCACCCGCGCCACCCGGCACGGCACGCTACGCAACGTTGCGGATGGACGCCGGCAGCCGGGGCGGGTGATGATCGGCCGGTGCCCAGCAGCACGCGCGCTCCCCTCAATGTCCGTCGCCGCCTCGGTTGCGCGACGGTGCTCCGTCGCTGCCGATCGCCTTGGCGCACCTACACGCAGGGTTGGTCGGCGGCGCACATCGGACGTGGTGCGTGGCGTGCTAGCTCGGCCGGCGACGCGCGAGCCGACCGGGCTCGGGCCGCGTGCGGGCCTGCACGCCTCAGCGCGTGAGGGGCCGTTGCGAGCACGGCGGAGCGGCCGATGCTGCTACGCTCACCGAGAACCAGCGAGCGATCCTGCTGCGGCTCTTCGCCGGCGAAGCCGAGTCCGAGATCGCGGTCGCGAGCGGGCGCAAGGCCTCGACCATCGTCAACACCCTGCGGCGCGTACGCGAGCAGCTCGGGGCGCGCAATAAGTTCGATCTGTTCCGGGTGTGCTTGCAGCGGGGCATCGTGACCCTCGAGGAGGTCAACGCGCTCGCTGATTCGCTCCCCACGCTACCGCGAAAAGCGCCCGGCGGCCCACGACGCTGAGTTCGCCGGCATAGATTGTCCGGCCGGCAGCACGGGCCCGACCTCCGGCATCACGGTCCCCCGCGGGACGATGCCCCGCCGAACGCACTCGAGCAGCAGCTCGACGATCGAGTGCGTCCCGAACGCCGCTTTGACGAACTCGACGTGCTTGCGAACGGTTGCCACCGCGCGGTACGTCTCGGCCGCGATCGCGGTCACGGACTGATTATCGAGCAGCCGGCGCAGCACGTCGATTTGCGCCGGCGTCAGCGTCCGCCCGATCGGATCGAGATAGATCCGCGCCCACCCCAGTCGCGCGGCGAGAAACGACTCGGGAAAGTTGTCACGCACGATCATGGCGGCTCGCTCGAGCGGCCGCTCCTCGCTCGTGTCGATTGGCGTCGCGTCGAGCTCGATCAGTGCGAGCGCTGCACGCCACAGGAAGCCGCACGAGCCCAGAACTTCTGCCGACTTACGGAAAATTCGGCCGCTAAGCCATAGTCGCCGACGACCCGCGCCACCAATCCTCGTACGTACGCATCCCACCCAACGAGCCGCGGATCGGCGTCGGCATTACGATTCACACGAGTCGGGTCCATTTTGGACGCCACGCCGTCATAGCGATCAAGCATCTGCGCAGCGGCCCCCGGGTTCACAACGGCGCACACCTCGGCGAGCAACAACAAGGCGATGCGCTCTTCATCGGCGGTGGCGTCCCAGTCAATCGTAACCGCAAGTGTGGCGGCGTCTTCGGCAAGGCATCGCGCATGGGAACTGTCTCCGATGGCCTCAGAAAGCATGGCTCCCGAGGCAAGTGCTCGCACCTCCCATGCCGAGTCCGGAGCCCCCCTTATCGCGTCGAGTGACTTGCGGAAGGCGGCCGTGCGATCCCCATCAAGGGCGAACAACCAAGCATCGGCAACGGTCATCAGCATACGATTGGGCGTTGCGACCGCCGGGCCGAATGACGTACCGGGAATCGTGCGGCCGCCAGGGGCGGCGTGTGAGCCACGGATTTCGGCCGATCGCAGGTTCATCTCCAAGGCTGCAATCTGACATATGATCTGCGTCGCAAGAGCCACGTCTCGTGCTTGGCACAGCGCGTATGCTCGGCGGGCGCAGTGGAATAGCCGAAGCGCTTCCGTATATTCCCTTTGCGCGACGGCAATGAACGCACGGAGCTGCGTCGAGCGGACGGAAAGCACGTCGAGCTCAACGCGTTCGGCCTCGATCGCAAGCCGAGAAGATTCGGCAAACTCGCGCTTCGTCCAATGGGCGATACCGCGATAGTATGCGAGCTCGGCCCGAACGGATCGGTGCACATGTTCAGAGTCCGCGAACACTGCGGCAGCGCCGAGGAGCGCAAGACCTCGGTCGACATCCTGGCCAATCGCGACGGCGTAGCCGTGCAACATACGCGCCGTGCAAGACTCGTCGAGGGTCGAGAAGGTGCTCAGCGTCGGCTCCAGCAGACTAACGACCTTCTTGAACTGCTGGAGCCGCAGCAGGGACCGAGCCAGGATGAACAGCGCTTCGGCTCGCAGCGGCTCTTCGCCGATCGCCTGACCGTCGAGGGTCGATACCGACGCCGAGAAGTCGCCGCGATGGTACGCTTCACGGGCGGACGCGACCAAAGAAGCCGCATCCGTGGAGTGCAGGGGAGAGGGAAGGACGGCACCGATTCCGCCAGCGGCGGACCGTTTGAAGAGCGTCACCCGAGCGCGATACACCTCAGCGAACGCGGCCATAGGCCGCGCGAGTTTACTGCCATCGTGCTTTACTGCTCGCCGTCGTGCCGTCCTTCCGCGCATTATGGATCGCCTAGCCGGCGCGGGCTAGGGGTAGAAGCAGCGCCTCTCAGTGGCACTGGGTTAGCTGATTGGACCGCCGCCGATGACTTCGTTGACGGTCATTCCGGGAGGAGCTTGAGTCGGCTTCGCGGTGGTCGGCCCGCCGCTGCTGACTTCGTTGGTGTGGACGGTGAAGTAGCTCGAGCCCGACAGCAGCAGGGCGGCCAGGAGGGTCAGAATGGTCATGATGAGAGGATGCTCCTTCGGAAAAGGCAGGCGGATAGTAGAATCCGCTAGCCCTATCGTACGCGAAGGCCGTCCTCACCGCCGGTTCATCGCGGTAAATGTGCCCGATGCACCCCGCACGGTGCCCTGGTGATACTCCAACACGGGGCGTCCCATCGTCTCGAGAGCATCTTTTGCCAGCCTTACGCTGCGCTCGCTGACCTGCAGGCTCGAGATCGGCCGCCGCTGATGCTGTTGGCGTGAACGGTAACGCTACTCGAGCGGAGAGCATTGGGGCGAAGAAGAGTGAGGATGCTCATGACCCATGCTCTTCGAATGAGTCGTGTGGATCATAATGGCCACGGCTCCGATGGTACGAAAAGACGTTCCCTGTCGCGCTGAACCATCGCGCGCGGCCAAGGGGCGCCTCTGACGCGCCGGCACCCGCGCCTGCACATTGTGCGCCGGGCGCGTTCGCGCTACGGTAACCGTTCGTTGACGCGCGTACTACCTGCTCGTTCGGGCTGATCGTCGAACGCGGGGCGGTAGGCGAACAGCCCCGGCGTTCCGCCGGTCATGAGGAACAGTACCGCTGCGCCGGTAGGGTACGCTCCGGCACGGACGTCGGCCAGCAGACCCGCGAACGCTTTCCCGCCGTAGACGGGATCGAGCAGCAAGCCTTCCGTGCGCGCGAGCAGACGAACGGCCTCGAACATGGCCGCGGTCGGAATTCCGTAACCGTCGCCGAGCTGGTCGGGCGCCACGTCGATCGCTTCGAGCGCGAGCGAAGCGTCCGGGTCCGGCCGCAGCAGCGCGAGCGTCGCCCGCGCGATGTCGAGCGTCTGGCGGCGCGCCTGCTCTGCGGGCGCGGAGGTCGTGAAGGCGCGCAGGATGCCCGGATCGCGCCCCAGCGCGGTGAATCCGGCCGCGAGACCGGCATGCGTTCCTGAGCTGGCGTTCGGCAGAACGACGCGCGCGAATCCACCTGCGATCCGCTCTTCCTGCCGGGCGATCTCGTACGCGCAAGCAGCGTACCCGAGGCAGCCGGTGGGCGACGAGCCGCCGGAACCGACCGCGTACGGCCGGCGGCCTTCGCGCTCGAGCTGCGCGGCGCGTTCCCGTGCGAACGCCAAGGGGTCTTCGTCACCCGGCAGCTCGTGCACCGTCGCCCCGAAGAGCCCGTCCAGGAGCACGTTTCCGTTGCGCCGGTACTCTTCGTCCGTGCGCGGGACTTGGCGGTTGAGAACGAGCTCGCAGGCCAGCCCCGCGCGCGCCGACGCCGCCGCGCTCAAGCGGGCATGATTCGACTGGATGCCGCCCACCGTGATGAACGTGTCGCACCCTTGCGCGCGGGCGTCGCCGAGCAGAAACTCGAGCTTGCGCAGTTTGTTGCCGCCGCCGCCCAGCGCCATGAAGTCGTCGCGCTTGGCGAAGAGCCGCACGCCGTTGAGGCCCTCGCCGAGGACCTGCTCCAGCCGGTCCAGCCGCTGGATCGGTGTCGGACCCTGAATGAAGTCCAACCGGGGCGCGCGCCCGAGTGCTTCGAGTTCCCGCGTCTGCATGGGCTCTAGCTTCTTCGAGCGCCCTAGCGTCTCCGCGACGCCGTCCGGCGAAGCCCGGCCGCAGGCATAGGTTTCCCCTGGGTCGTCCCAGGGGCAGTCGGCGGTCGGTCTCACATCCGACTGCACTTGCCATCGAGCGCAGTCGAGTACGGCTTGCCGCACGGAACTCGCTAGAAACCACGCGGTCGCGCCGGTCGTCAGCTCGGGTCGGTCGTCACGACGGTCGACGACTGACCGCGCCAGCCTTTGAACAGCGAGCCCAGCGTGCCGAGCACGCCGATCACCGCGCCGAGCAGGCCCCCGATGGCGGTGGTGTACTCGGTCAACGACATGAGCGTCGTCGGCTTCGACACGCTGATCCGATCGAGCGGCACCGCGATCTGATCGCCGATGAAGGTGAGACGCACGTCCAGCGGCTGCTCCCCGGTTCCGAACGTGACGAACCAGCGCCAGGCGCGTTCGCTCGGGCGCATCGTCCTCGCGGCAGCGAACGCGGTCACGACCTTCGCGTCGAGCTGTCCGTACGACGCCGTGACCGCCGGCATCTCGTTCGCCGGCGCGTCGGGGCAATAGACGCTGAGGTCGATCGGAACCTGATCGTCCGTGATCGCGATCGACGGCGACCAGACCTTCGCGACGCACGGCGCTACGTTGTCGTGACCGCGCAGATCGAACTTCGTGATCGACCGCAAGTGACCGATTTGGGTCAACGAGACGAGCGCGAGGCTGAACGCGATGATCGCGAGACCGGCGAGCGCCGATCCGCGCCACGTATGCGTCGAGACGGTCATCGGCCCGGCCTCCGTGCCGGCCGCGCCCGCGCGCGCCGCCGCCAGGCGGAGCGCGTTGCGGCGTTCGCTCGCGTCGGCGATCACCGCCGCGCACGCGGTGAAGACGGCAAGCAGCGCCCAGGCGACGACCGGCCCGCAAACCTGCCGGATCTCCGACCAGTCGTTCGACGCGCGAACTTGCAGCACGATCCACGCGACGACGCCGAGGAACACGATCCCGGCGATCAGCACGATGATCGCGAGGACGCGCCGCACGCCGGCGGCGCTGCCGGATCCGAGTCCCCGCAGAGCGTTTCGGAGCATTGCCGCCGTCTTCAGGTTAGCGGCTCAGCCGAGCGAGCACGAAGCGAGCCGTGTCTCGACCTCGTCGACCGAGCGCCCGGCGCGAATCAGCTGGGTTGCGATGTACGCGTAGATGCGCAGGAGGGTGGCGCAGTATAGCGACGGGTTGTCGAAGCCGTTGCGGACCGAGAAGCGGTGCTGCCGGGTTCCGCCGTTGCAGATCGCCTTCCACGTGCAGGTGTCGCACGGCGCCGGCAGGTCGCGCTGCGAGCCGTCCAGCTCGCGCCAGACGTCGTGCGCCAAGACGCTCCCGTACGTGTCCCGGCCGACTCGCAAGCCGGCTTCGCGGAAGCGGGGTGCGAGCGGCCGCAGCGCATCGTCGGGGGCGATGTCTCCGTTGGACGAGATGGTGAAGATCGCCCGCGGATCGTTCTTGGTCGTCGCCGAGAGGCGCAGCAGGCCGTCGTCGAGCAGCGGCCCGACCACGTGGTCGATGAAGCGCACGTGGACGTCGCTGGGGCCGAGCCCGAACCAGGCGTGGCAGACGTCGATGAGGTAGTCGCCGCAGCCGCTCACGAACGTTTCGTTCGCGTCGGGCGAGTCGTGGGTGATGTCGGGCAGCAGGAAGTCCATGTGCCGCACGCCGAGCTCCTCGACGAAGTGCCGGAACGTCGTCGCCCCCGACTGGTGCGGATCGACGACGCACAGCACGCCGGGCTCGGGGATCCGCCCGGCGCGGGCGGCCGCGACGAGCATG
Organism: uncultured bacterium; assembly: GCA_964245595.1. Lineage (GTDB taxonomy): Bacteria > Vulcanimicrobiota > Vulcanimicrobiia > Vulcanimicrobiales > Vulcanimicrobiaceae > Vulcanimicrobium. Next base: position 12,588 of record CAXTNU010000007.1, read on the forward strand.
TCCCAGCCGCGCCGGGTCTCGGCGTACGTGCCCTTGCCTTTCTTCGTGACCCGCGTCGTGTTGTGGAAGGCGGGGTCGCCGTCGAAGCTGACGCCCGCGCTGACGCGGTACGTCTCGAACACGTCGATCCAGCCGGCGTCGATCAGGACCCCGTTCGTCTGCAGGTTGAACGACAGGCTGCAGCGGCCCGCGAGCGCCGCCACCAGCCGGTCGCACATCGCGCTGAACGCCTGCTTCTTGAGCAGGAGCGGTTCCCCGCCGTGGAAGCCGATCCGAACGTTGCGGATCCCGTCTCGGTCGACGGCGTCGAGGATGAACTCGATCAGCCCGTCGACGGTCTCGGGTAGAACGAAGGGCGGATGCGACTTGTACGACTCGTCGCCGCTGAAGAAGAAGTAACAGTACGAGCAAGCAAGATTGCAGCGCTCGGCGATCTTGAAGACGAACGCCAGCGAATCCGGCGCGGCGCGCTCGTCGTCGTGCGGTATTTGCGGCAGGGCTTCGGTGAGCATGTCCGTTACCTCTCGAAGGTCAGCGTTGAGCCGGGCCGGCCACGGCGTGGCGGGCGAGAAATTGCGTGCAGGCCGCGTCGACGTGAAGTTGCACGCTCGCGTCGAAGTCGCGCTCGGGGTGCAGGGACCGGAAGATCGCGCGTTCCTCGACGAACAGGCCGTACTGCCCGCCGTCCGCCGCGTTGAGCGCAACGAAGTCCGCGATGCGCCCCAGGTGCGCGAACTCGAGCGCGGTCCGCGGCACCGCGTCGGCGAGCAGGCTCAAGCCGGCCGGCAGCGAGTACCGGTGCAGGGCGGCGAACGCCGCGCCGACCCTATGCACGAAACCGAGGTCGGCCTCGCCGCAGCGCCGGTCCAGAGCGACGCCGCGGGCCTGCGCGAACGCGAGCACCAGCCCGGCGACCAACATCAGGTGGAACGAGTCCGCGAACGGTCTTTCCAGCGGCCTGGCCGCGGAAAAGTCCTCGATCGCCGCGAGCTTGATCGACGGTGAGCCGAGCGCGCCCGGCGGGGCGTTCAACTGCGCCAGCATCCGCTCGATCACCAGGCTCATCGCCGGCGTCGTTTCGAGCCCGAGCACCATGCAGGAGAGAACCAGCTCGAGGCCCAGGTCGAGGTCTTCCGTCGCGACCGTGCGGCACAGGCCGCCGTCCAGCGCCTCCACGAGGAGGCGGCTCGGCTCGCGCGCTGCGCCGAGTATGAACGCGTACACGACCGAATGGCAGAGGGCATAGTAACCGTCGCGATCGCTGTAGATCGGGCACGGCGGCAGCGCCAAGCTCGACGCGGCGACCACGTCTCGCGCCGAGAGGGGGCCTCGCAGGCCGCCGAACGCGCACGCCACCAGGAGGTCGAGCTGCCTGAAGGCGGGCCACTCGGTGCTCCACGCAAAGGCGTTGGACAGCAGCGCGGAAACCCGCCGCCGGCGGGTCGCGTCGAGCAGATCGGCTCGTAGCGCATACGACAGCGCCGCCGAGAACATCAGCACGCGCTTGGGAGAGCGGCATGCCAGATCGAAGTACTCGTCACTGGCGAGCTCGGTGAAGGCGGACCGCAAGCGATCGGTCTGGGGAGTGCCCGCAATGCCGAGGTGATCGATCCACAGCAGGTAGATCGCCAGCTCGTTGAGGCACTTGCGGCGGAACGACAACTCGGCTACGGAAGAGCCCGCGAAGGGATCGCACGCCGGCATGGCCGACGCGAGCCAGCGATCGACGTGCGTTCTCGTCTCGACTACGTCGGGTGCGTACGATCCGGGCATGTGAGAGGCCCTTTGAGGCCCGGCCGCCGCCCTCCGCTGCGCCGCGCCATAATCGTTAGCACTAGTGATAATCGCATTGACACCGGCGTTCGAGGCAAAATACACTCGGCTCACGCGGCAGGCGGCTGCGGATCGGACATGTTGCGCTACGTCACCTCGAACCTATCGCTGCAACATCATGTGAAAGGGATCCACACATGTCCAATCTGACCGAGACCCTCAAGACCGTCGACGCAGACACCAGCAAGGCCATCGAGATCGAGAAGCTGGCCGACCTGGTCGAGTCGCAGATCGACAACATCCTGGGCGGCGGCTACTCGCAGTATGCCGCGTACCACGCCAAGGACATCGCTCAGCAGCCCACCCAGGCCTAACCACGCGCGCACCGATAGGAAGCGGCAGTCATGCTGTCGACCGATGCGGGTGCGTGAAGTCCATGCGCGCGCGACGGGCGTCGCGCGAACGAGCCGTAGAGTGACCTAGACGTAGCGCAACGTGTCCGGCACCACTCCTTGAAACAGGCAGGTCTTTCGCGGTCCTGCCTGTTTCATGTCGTGACGGCCGGGAGCGCATCCGTGGTTTAGCATTAGTGATAACCGGCTTGACTGGGCCGTGAAGATTGAAATACACTTTGCGCACGCAGCAGCGGCTGCGGCGTGCGGGACGTGTTGCACTACATGTCTCGAACGATCGTTTGCACCATTCGTGAAAGGAATACACACATGTCCAACCTGAGCGAAGCCCTCGAGATCGCCAACACCGTCGACAGCAGCAAGGCCGTCGAAGTCGCGAAGCTGGCCGATCTGGTCGAGTCGCAGATCAGCAACATCCTGGGCGGCGGCTACTCGCAGTACGCTGCAATGCACGCCAAGAGCGTC
>CAXTNU010000007.1:15338-34073 GCA_964245595.1 uncultured bacterium
ACCTGGTCGAGTCGCAGATCGACAACATCCTGGGCGGCGGCTACTCGCAGTACGCCGGGTACCACGCCAAGAACGTCGCTCAGCAGCCCACCCAGGCCTAACCCACGCGCGTCACGGGTGTCGCGCGAACGAGCCGTAGAGTGACCTAGACGTAGCGCAACGTGTCCGGCACCACTCCTTGAAACAGGCAGGGCCCTTCGTGGGCCTGCCTGTTTCATAGCGGGCTGGCTTTGCCGCTAGCGGCGGCTCGAGCCGCCGGTGTGCACCACGTACTTCACGACCCAGCGGTTCAGCGTCGACGTCGCCGCGGGGGTCCCGTAGTCCACGTAGATCTCGTTCGAACCGGCGAAACGCTGGTGGAACGAGAAGGACAGGTTGGTGCCCGGGGTGGCGTACCCGCCTTCGCCGCTGACGTCCCGCACGCCGACCGCGAAGCTCGCGTTCTTGGCGAACGTTCGGGTGAGGGCGACCGAGCGCAGCCATTGCGAATCGATCGCCGGCGCGGCGGAGCCCGGCCGGCCGTGCTCGAGCACGCCGTCGTACTCGAAGGAGACGCCCCAGCGGCCGAAGGGCCGGCCGTACGAAAGCGAGTTCTGCTGGAGAAAGATCGGCTGCAGCTGGTTGTTCGCGAAGGGGCCCCAGGAGTAGCTGCCGTCGAGCGGTGCCGGCGTCCCGTCCTTGTAGCCGAACGAGATCTTCTGCGCGTTGAACGGCACGACGAACGGGTTGGTGTAGGCGGGATAGGGGCTGTCGTAGAAGCGCAGGCCGCTCGTGTGCTGGCTGTACTCGAGCTGGACGAGGTTCGTGAACGTGACGCTGGCGCTGGAGAAGACGTCGACCTGGTGCGCCGCACCGCTGCGGTCCACCAGCCGGTCGCCGCCCACCGAGAGAATGTACGACTTGATCTCGTGCCCGGCGCCGGCGCCGGTATACTGGTACAGCGCCTGCGGGCCGCGAACGTCGTTGAGCGTGACGTACCCGTCGATGGGGTCGTACTGCGGCCCGATGTCCTTGTAGGTCAGGATCGCGAGGTTGCGCGAGTTCTGGATGCCCAGCGCGAGCTGCTGGTCGTTGGCCTGGCCCGGCGCGTCGACGAGGGTGCCGCGGTCGGATGCGAAGTGCGCGATCGCGAACAGCCCGCTGTGCGGGTTGGTCGTCGCGACCCCGTAGCCGAACGCGCTGTCGCGGACCTGCGTGTGGTTCGCGCTGACCCCGTTCACCGCGAACGTCAGCGAGTTGTCGGGCTTGTTCCAGGTGTAGCCGAACACGCTGTCGTTGAACCCGTTACCGATGACGTTGATGGCGCCGATCTGCGAGAGGCCCTGCGTTCCTTCGACCTTGAGGCCGCGGGTGAAGATGCCGATGTTCGGCGAGTAGAAGAGCAGGTCCGCGGAGTTCACGTTGGCGCTGGGCAGGTTCGTGACGTAGCCCGCGCCTTGAGCGAAGAAGGGGCGGTACTCGTTGTACTGCCGCTGGAACTCCTGCGGGGCGATGGTCGTCTGGTCTTGCTCCACGTTGGAGAAGTCGGGGTTGAGGGTCCCGACGAAGGCGAGCGTGTTCGTGATCGGCACGGTCGCGTCCACGCCGTACATCCGCGGCCGGACGGCGCGAAAGTCGCCGATGCCGTTCTGGAATTCGCCGCTGTCCTTTCCGGCCGACGCGAGGCCGTAGAAGTCCGCTTGCGGGCGCGGGCGGACGGACGTCGGCGCGATCTGAAGGCCGGTTAGGTGGGGCCAGTACTGGGACGACGTCACGTCGGCCATGGCACCGTCGAAGGCCCAGGTGGAGACGTCGTTGGTGTAGGCCATGTAGCGGGTGACGTTCACTTGCCAGTTCTGCTGCTCGCCGCCCTGGGCTCGAATGTTCTCGAGCGGGATGACCATCACGGCGTTCCAGCTGCCGTCGGGCAGGGTCTTGGCCGTGCTCTGCCAGTAGGGAACGTAGCGCGCGTTCTCGCTGTCGGACTCGTCGCGGATTCCGCGGGGGGTGACGCTGAACCGGTACACGCGGCCGCCGCTGCCGGACGTCTCGAGGCTCAGGGAGATGTGGTCGTCGGTCCCCGTCCCGGCGTGGTCGAGCGTCTGGGCCGCGACGATGGGAATGCCGGCCTGATCGCAGTGCACCGCGAAATACAGGTTCTTGCTGTCGTAGAGCAGGTGCGCCGTGGTCTGCTTGGCGGCGGCGCGATGGTTCGTGAAGTCGAAGAAGTCCGAGAACGTGGTGCCGGTCGCCCAGGCGGGATCCTCCAGCGCCGGATCGCTGCTCGGAGCCGCCGCGGCCTTGACCGCTGCCACGGTGTCGCCGTGCGGCGTCCACGCCAGGGCCGGCGCGCACGTCGAAGCGAGGGCGGCGAGCAGCGCAGCGGAGATCCGCTGCGCCGCGTGGCCTCGGGTAGCCTTGGAGGGTCGGGTGCTGCTCATAATGCCTTCGAGATCGTGGGCGGCCGGGAATGCGCGAAGGGCGATGACTCGTGACAGCTTCCGTCCTGCAGGTCGAGGACGCGATCGGCCTCGTCGAGCATTCGCGCGCGGTGCGCCACGCAGACGATCGATATGCCCAAGCTCTTGAGATTCCGGACGATGTCCGTCTCGCAGGCCATGTCCAGGTTCGCCGTGCCCTCGTCGAGGAACAGGATCCGCGGTCTCCTGTACAAGGCCCGGGCCAGGAGGATGCGCTGCCGCTGGCCGCCGGACAGGCTCGACCCCATGTCGCCGATCAAGCTGAAGTACGACATCGGCATCTTCATGATGTCGTCGTGGATGCAGGCCAGCGTCGCCGCGTCGACGACGCCGCGCTCCGAGGCGTCGGGGTCGAAGCCGCTGATGTTGTCGAAGAGCGTGCCGCTGAACAGCTGGTCGTCCTGCAGCACGGCCCCGATCGAGCACCGGTACGCGACGATGTTGCCGCGGTTCAGCGGGACGCCGTCGACGGCGATCGCACCGGTGTCGGCCGGGATCAAGCCCAGCAGGATGCGCACCAGCGTCGACTTGCCTTCGCCCGATCTGCCCTTGATCGCGACGAACTCGCCCGGGGCGATGTCGAGGTCGAGGTCTTTGAGGATCCAAGGCGAGGTGCGGGCATAGCGGAAGCTGATGCCGCGCACGGCTATCGCTCCGTCGTGCACGAAGGGCATCATCTGCTCGGCCGCGTCGGTGCTCGTCTCAGGGGCGGAGTTGGTGATGTCGGCCAGGCGCTCGAGCCGGATGCGCAGCAGCTTGAAGCTCTGCAGGTGTTCCACGATCGGATAGGCGCGGTCCTGAAACTGCTGGCGCAGCGCGACGACGGCGAAGAGCATGCCCAGGGTCATGGCGGCGCCGATGACGTGCGACGCGCAGATCCAGATCAGGGCGACGAACTCGAGCCCCACCATGACGCTCTTGCACGCCGTCCCGACCGCGACCAGGCGCTGCTGGTCTTGCGCGCTGCGCAGCGCGGCCAAGTTCGCACCGTGCCAGGCGGACAGGCGCGACGCTTCCCCGTTGTGAACCTTGACCGTCTGGATGCCGCGCAGCGAGTCCATCAGCTGGCCGCGCTCGTCGGACAGCGTATCGATCGCTTTCTCCTGGTATTCGCGCAGCTTGGGATACATCGCGAGCTTCAGCCCCGCATAGAGGGCGAAGAAGACCAGGCACACCAAGCCGGCGAGCGGCAGGACGACGAACAGCGAAATCAGGATGAAGAGCGAGAACGCCCCGTCCACGACGACCGGGACGGCGCCCTCGGTCAGCGCGTCTTTGAGCGTTCGGGTGGACTCGACCCGCGACAGGAGATCGTTCAGGCGGCGCTGCTGGAAAAAGAAATACGGTAGCCGCAGGAGGTGCTGCACCAGGTTCAGGTTGATCTGGGCCGTCAGCTGGGTGCCCAGCGAGAGCAGCAGGTAGCGGCGCAGCAGCTCGCCGGCGGAGACCACGACGTAGGCCACTCCGATCGCTCCCACGATGCCGTAGAGCAAGGGCAGCGACGAGTAGGCGACGGCCTGGTCCACGACGAGCGAGAACAGGAGCGGCGGCGCCAGCACCAGCAGCTCGATGAACAGCGACAGCGCCGACACGAAGCCGACCGAGCGGCGCACGCCGTACATGCGCTGCCACAAGTCGGAGAGCGAAACGCGCAGCAGCTGCCGCACGGTCCGGTACTCGGGGGTCCGCGTGAACTCGATCGCGATGCCCGTGTAGTGATCGGACAGCTCGCTCGGGGAAAGCCGCAGGCGGCCCTTGCTCGGGTCGATCACGATCGCTTCGTCGGCGCCGTACCGTTCGAGCACGACGAAGTGGTTGAAGTTCCAGTGCAGGATCGCCGGCAGCTGGAGCGCGGCCAGGTCGTCCAGCGAAGCGCGCGCGGCGCGCCCCCGCAGGCCGAAGCCGCCCGCGACGGCGATGATCTGCGAGACCGATATGCCGTGCACCGAAGGCGGTACGATGGCGCGAATGCCTTCGCGGTCGACTTCCGAGCCGTGCGCGCGCAGAACCATCGCCAGGCACGCCAGCGCGCAGTCGGTGGCGGTCGTTTGCAGAATCGGCTCGATGCGCCTGGCGGCCGGCGGGCGCCGAAACGGCAAGAGGTTGGAGATCGTCATCCGGGTGAGAGCCGGGCGCGGTTCATCAAGACCCTCGCAGCAAGCGGTGAACCACGGCATCCGCCGGCCGGGCGATCAGGCGGTACGCGACGTTGCACCGATCGCTCGCGCTGGGACCGCGCTCGGCCGTTATGGCGGCGACCAGCCTGCCCGGCGTCGCGGAGCGGCCGGGGCTCCACACCGCCGCGCGCATGCCGTCGGTCGTTTCCAACTCGGCGCGCTGCAGGGTCGAGCCCGCCGGAAAGCGCGGCTGGGCGACTTCCAGGTGACCGGCGCCGGCTCGCGTGCAGGTCGCGGTCGCGTGCATCGTCGCCGGAAAGCTGACGAACGCGAAGCCGGCACTCAGGCCGACGACCAGGGCGCCGTAGACCGAGCACGCGACGGTGAGCGGGGACTCGGGGCGCAGCACGACGTTGCCGGACAGGCGCCGGCGCTGGAAGTCGACCGCCTCGCGCCGGAACATCGTGTCGTGGCGGATCAGCACGGGACGAGCCCGCGCCCTTTGAGCAAGTCGTCTTGCGCGCGGAACAAGGTTTGGCCGGCTTCCGTGAGGCCCCTCGCGCGGGTCAGCTCGGTGCCCAGGCTGTCGACGTGGCGGTTCATCTCGTCCTGCTCGGCGCGATAGTACTCGCGCAGGGTGACGCGCTTGCTCAAGTCGTCCCAGAACAGCGCCATGTTGGCCGCCGCGTGGTAGGCGAGCAACACGCGGGTCAGCGGCCGGGCCGCGCCCTTGAGCGATGAGTAGAACGATTCGCCTTCTTGGTCGCGCGCCAGCGGATACACCGCGTTGAGCAGCAGAAAGTTCTGGTGGCTGATTTCGTGCACGATCACTTCGGCGATCGACTCGGCCCCGCCCGGGAAGCCGCAGTTGAAGACGCCGGCATGCTCGCTGTAGCTGCCGCTCTGGCGCATGTCGTCATGGGTGAGCGGGGTCGCGGCGACGCCGCGGAACAGCGGGCGCACCCAGCGCAGGTACTGGTCTCCCGCGTGCGCGAGAACGCCCAAGCCCTGGGTGACGTTCGTCGCGCCCAGGGCCGCCAGCGCGGACGCCTGCGGAAGCGGCGAGGGCGGAACCGGCCAGTCCACGATGATGTCCGGCCCGGCGTTCTCCGGCTCCGCCCACGCGTGCGCGTAGACGTCGCGAAAGCCGTCGAAGTCGACGAAGTGCGGCGCCGCGTACTTCCAGACGGGATGCGGAGCGCCGGAACCCAGCCGCCAGCCGTCGTCGGTCCAGACCAGCCTCAGCGTGGAGCCGCCGGCGCCATCCGTCGCGACCTCCACCGCGTTCGCCGAGGCCGTGACCGTCACTCGGCCGCTCAAATCGAACAGGTGCCCGCCCAGGCCGGCCCGGATCGCTTCGTTCGCCCGCAGCCGCCAGGTGCCGCCGACGCGCAGGGCGTGCGTGGCGAAGAGCGCGAGCACGACGGCTCCGCGGACGTCACCGTCCTTGAGCCGCCGCGCGGCCGCGCCGATCTCCGGCTGCCAGCAAGCCGAGGTGATCGGCAGCTCGGCTTGCGCCTTCGCCAGCACCTGCTCGAACAGCTCGGCCGCGGCCGGGTCCCGGTGAACGTTCGCCGCGAGGCGCTTGATCACGCCGGCGTGGTACGCGGTCGCGAAGACGTCCTGGTTGCGGGCGGATTCGGATGTGATCGGGCAACCGATGTCGAGAACGGGCGTGCTCATGAGATCCTCGTGCGATCAGGCGTTGAAGCTTTCGTGCGTGGCGCTCAGCCGTCGCTCGATGTCGGCGATGGCATAACCGGACGCGATCAGCCGGGAGGTGACGTAGCCGAACGTCCGCTTGAGCAACGAGCAGTACAGGGACGGGTTCGCGAAGCCGTTCTCGTTCGAGTAGCGGTGCTGGAGCAAACCGCCGCCGCACACGCTCTGCCAGGCGCATTCTCGGCACGTCGCTGGCAGCGTGTCCTGAGCCTGAGCGAGCTCGCTCCAGGCGCGCGTCTCGATCAGGTCGTGGAACGTGCTGGTGTCGACGTGCTGTCCCGTCGTTCGCAGGTGCTCGGCGTACCCGCGCATCACGTCGTCGGGGCAGATCTCACCATTGGAGGAGATGCACATCTGCCCGAGGGGATCGTGCTTGGACCCCGAGCGCGCGGAGAGCCGGTCGTCGATCAGCGGCCCGATGATCTCTTCGAGAAAGCGGACCCCGACCCCCGGCGTCTTGCAGTCGAACCATGCCTGGCAGACCTCGAGCATGAAGTCACCGCAGCGGTCGACGAACTCCGGGGTCGCTTCGGGCGCGTCGTGGGTGAAGTCGGGGAGCAGGAAATTGATCCCGCGCGCGCCCAGGTCGTTGACGAAGTGCTCGAAGATCGCCCGGCCGGAGTGCTCCGCCGAGACGACGCACAGCAGGCCCGGAAACGGCATCACGCCCGCGTTCGCCGCGTCGACGAGCATCTGCCAGCCCCGCCGCGTCTCCGCATACGTTCCCTTGCCGCGCTTCGTGATCCGGTTCTGGTTGTGAATGGGCTCGGGGCCGTCGAAGCTCACGCCCACGCGCACCCTGCACTCCGAGAACACGTCGATCCACTCGGGATCGATGAGCACGCCGTTCGTTTGCACGGCGAGGGTGAGCGCGGATTCGTCACCCAGCGCGGCGCGGAACTTCAGGCACAGCTCGCGAAAGCGCTGCTTCTTGAGCAGAAGCGGTTCGCCGCCGTGCAGCCCGACTCGCACCACCTTCGCGCCGCTGTCTTCTTTGGCTTTGCGCGTGAACGCGATCACCTGCTCGAGCGTCGGGTCCGGGATGGCGGACGGGTGGCGCATGTAACTGTCGTCGCCGCCGAAGAAGAAATAGCAGTAGGGGCACGCCAAGTTGCACCGCTCGGCCACCTTGAGAATGATGCTCAAGAAGTCTGTCTTGAGCGCGGCTCGCACGTGCGTGCGCAGCGTAGTATCCGTCTCTACCAGGTGCATGTTATCAGGCGGGCTCCATGCAATCACGATGTGATCTCGATCTGCCGTGCTCGCATCTCAAGAGCGGACGTCTACAGCGTTGACGAAACGGAGCGTCGAAAAGCGCGCACATCGTGCCTCGTGAAGGCAGTGCGTTTTCGCCGTGAGCCGCGGAGCCAGACCAGTGTAGTAGTTCAGTTTCGAGAGTGTCAAGCCGACTATGACTAGTGCTAACTATTAAAGGTCGATCGCCGCCGGAACGGCCTTGCGGCGCGCGTGCCGCGCCGGTTCACGACCGCTGGGTATCGGACTTGTCTACTTGCAAGATGCCGTTTCGAAAAGCACACGTCACCAAGTGCGCGCGCGAACGCGCGCCGAACTTGGCACACATCAGTCTAACGTAACCTTCGACCGTCGGCTTGCTCCGATTGATCTCGGAAGCGATTTCCTTGCTTTGGAAACCCAGCGCAATGCACCGCAAGATCGTAAGCTCGATCGCGGTCATATCAACATCTCTCGCTTGCATGTATCCTACACCAATGAGATCACGTCGAGCCGACATAGAAAGCGGCTCACCGAGTCCCTTCATACTTCGTCTGACACTAGTACGTACCTCCCAAGAAATAGACAATTTGTCTATTTGCGGTGTCGTATGTCGAGCGTCGCTTATTAACCATGTAAGGCGACATCGGTGTGCGCTCGCGTTTCATATGCCTGTACGTTGCGGCGTGCGCGCAATATGTTGCGCATGCCGCAAAACCTGCAATGCGGTTCGCCCAAAATCGAACTGTGACGGAGCGAATCCCGCGTTCGCGGCTGATGCGTGATCGTAGCGAGCGGCGGATCGCAACGTGTGCGCTCGCACGAACGGAAGGCGACTTTGGTATGCTTTGCAGCTACACGTGCGTGCTGAGGCTCAGCCGGAACGAGCGCTTGGGTGTCGGGTGGAAGTGGAAGTCGGCCACGCCGCTGCCGCCCAGCGCGGGATTGACCGCCGGGTCCGCGGCGAGGGCGGGGTTCGCCGCGTCGCGTCTCGTCCACGAGTCGTAGTAGTAGGTCGTGTCGTCGGCGTTCGTGCCCAGCAGGTTGAACACGTCCAGCGCCAGGCGGCGGCCGCGCGCGAGCTTGGCCGTGAACTGCGCGTCGAGCAGGGTGGTGGGCCGGGTCGACTGGCTGCCGTCCTCGATCAAGTTGCGCGGGCCGAAATAGCGCAGGCGCAGGCTCGCGGCGTAGGCCGGGCGGTCGAGCGTCAGGCCCAGCGCGCCGACCGCGGCGAGCGACTCCGGCACGCCGGTGCCGATTCCGTTCGGATCGGTGGTGAAGCGCGCGGTCGAGGTCGCGAAATCCGCGTCGATGGTCAGCTCGCGCGTCGGGGTGTAGAAGTTGGTGATCTCGATGCCTTTGCGCACCGTGGGGCGGCCGGCCGCCGTGGTGCCCGCGTCGCCGCTGAAGGTCAGCTCCGAGGCGATGCCCAGCCGCCACAGTGACACGGTGCTGTTCAGCTTCGAGGTCGCGTACCGGTAGCCGAGCTCCTCGCCGTTGGCGCGCACCAGCGGCGAGACGCGCTGCACCGGCGCGCCGCTGGGGTCGATCGGCGCGTGCGTCTGCGGATCGACCGTCACGGTGGTGCCGCGCCCGTCGTTGCTGTGAAAGCTCTCGCCCGCGCTCAAGTACACTTCGCTGCCCGGAGAGGCACGGTAGGCGAAGCTCAGTTTCGGCAGCACCAGGCCCGCTGTAGCGGCGCCGGAGTCGTGCGGGTCGAAGGCGTGGACGTCGAAGCGATACAGCTCGCCGCGCACGCCCGCGGTGACGCGCAGCCTCGGCCCGAGCCGCCGTTCGGTCTGCAGGTAGGCGTTCATCTCGCGCTCGACGACGTGATCGTCGCTGAGCGTGCCGTCCGGCTGCCGCTCGCGCGCGGTGTCCAGAAACAGTGCGACGCCGGCGATGTTGTCGTTGCGCAGCCCGAGGCCGAGCGTGGTGGAGGCACTCGCGCTTTGCCAGGTGCGTGAGGCGCTCAGCCCGGTCACGAAGCGCTGGTCCTGCTGCTCGCGCTGATCGCCGCAGGCGAAGGCGAACGGCCGCGGCACGCCGCCGGGCAAGGGCGCGGCCGCATTGGCGGGGCAGAACGCGGTGTAGCCGGCGACGTGGTTCGCCCCCGGCGCGCAGGTGCTGTAGACGGCCTTGCACGTCACCGGATTGGCGGTGACATTGAAGTAGTCGGTGGCGTCGTCGAGCGCGTAGGTGAAGTTCGAGAAGAGGTCGAGCGCGTAGCGGATCGCATACGCACCGACCTTCGTCGTGGTGCTGCCGTGGCGGTGCTCGAACTGCGTGGAGAGGGCGTAGCGGTACGTGCTGCCCCCGTCGCTCGGGTCGATCAGCCCGTATCGGTCGATGGCCCCTTGGTCGACGAAGCGCTGCGGGATCTGATCGCTCGAGCTCCAGTGGCCGTCGTAGCCGAGCAGCGTGACGTTGAAGTCGTCGGCCGGGCCGGAGCGGCTGTAGCGCAGCACTCCGTTGAGCCGGCGATAGTTGTCCGGGCGGTCGAAGGTGCTGTCGTTGTGGTAGGCCTCCAGGCCGTAGAGCAGGTGGCCCGGGCCGAGCTTCGGTGAGCCCGCGACCAGGATGCGCCCGTACCCGTTCGTGCCGCCCCCGAGCTCTAGCGTGGCCGGAATCGTGTTCCGGTAGAACAGATCGTAGGAGCCGGCGGTCGAGAAGTCGCCCTCGTCGGCGAAATACGGGCCCTTCTTGAACTCCACGAAGCTGATCAGCTCCGGCAGCAGCCAGTTCACGTCCGAATAGCCCTGGCCGTGCGCGTGGGTTGGAAAGTTGATCGGCTCGCCCACGACGGTGGCGGACAAGTCGGTGCCGTGGTCGAGCTGAAAGCCGCGCAGATAGTACTGGTTGGCTTTGCCCTCGCCGCTGTGCTGGGTGACGATGACGCCCGGGATCGCTTCGAGCACCTCGGCGGGCCGGGCGATGGGCCGCGTCTCGATCTGTGCTTGGCTGACCGTCCCCTGCGATGCCGACAGCGCCTTCCCGACCAAATTGTCTTTGCGACCGTCGGCCCTCACCCGCCCGATCTCCGGCGGCGCGCTCGCCGCGGGCGCCGGTGACGCGCTGGGCGAGGGCGAAGCGCTCGGGAGCGGCGTGCTCGGCTGCGCGAGCGCGATGCTTCCGAGCGACGCGAAGAACAGCGCGAGCGCGGCGGCCAATCGCAAAGGACCTTCTCCGGCGGAAACGAGCGGCGAGTGCCGTCACGCTACCCAACCGAACGCGCCGATCCGCGGCCCGGACTGTCTATGCTGTAGACATTTATCGCGAGGCCGGCTGCGTGACGCGGTCGGCTTCGAGCCAGCGGTCGAGGTGGTCGAGATATTGCGCGCCGAACGTGTCCAGCAGGCAGGCGCGATACGCTTCGTAGGCGCCCGGGTCGCTGCCGGCGCGTTCTTCGAGGACGCGGCGGTGGATCGCCATGTAGCCCTCGCGCAACCGCAGGCCGCCGTGGATCAGCTCGACCAGGATCTCGCTGACCGAGCGGTGGCCGTCGCGCATCAGCCGCGTTTCGAACCATTCGTCGATCGCGGCGGGCAGGCGGGTCGAGCGGGTCGGCCCCATCTGGCCCGAGCCTTTGGTGCGGCCCATCCGTGGCTAGTGCTCGTGGCCGGGCCGGGCGTCGTGCGCGTGCACCGTGCCGTCGGCGTGCGCGTGGGCCGCGCCGGTCTCGCGCTCGTCGACTTCGCCGGGCTCGGCTCCGTCATCGTGCTCGTGCTTGTGGTCGTGATCGCCGTGGCCGTGCCGGTGCGCGTGGGTCACGCCGTCGGCGTGGCTGTGCGGGTGGAGATGCTCGTCGTCCGCCATGAGCGAAACTTCGGGCTGCAGCGCCGCGCTGCCCCCATACCCCTTCGTTCGAAAGCGGCTAAGGCGCCGCGAGCGCGACCGAGAGCGCGAGCGGTGTTTCGGTGGCGATGCGCGGAAGCACGACCGAGACGCGGTTGCCGTCGGCGGTGCGCTCGACGCGGGCGGTGACCGCGAGGGCCTGGATCATGAACAGCCCGCGGCCGCTCTCGGCCAGCAGGTCGGGGCACTCGACGTAATCGAGCGAAAACGGCGCGCCGCGGTCGTCCACGTGGAGGACCGCCTCGCTGGCGCTCCGTTCGAGCACGATCGTCGCCGCGCCCGGGGTGTGGCGGCGCACGTTGCTCGCCAGCTCGCCGTAGATCGCCTCGATCGCGGCGAGGTCCCATTCGCGCGAGCCGAACCCCGCCAGCCGCCACAGGAAGGCGCGCTTGACCCGCGCCGCGGCGGACTCGTCGGCGGCGTCGAACGCCCAGACGTGGCGCTCCGGCTGCGACGACGCTTTGACCGGCGCCGCGCCGATGAACAGGACCGCCGAGTCGTCGTGCGGCTTGGCGTGCTCGAAGATGCGGCGCTGGATTCCCTCCGCGACGTTCGCCGAGGGCGCGAGCAGCTCGGCTCGGACCGCCTCCTCGAGCCGGCGTGTCCCGCGGATGACGTCGCGCTCGACCTCGACCAAGCCGTCGGTGTAGAACACGATCGCGGACCCGCTGCCGATGGCGGCCCGGTATGCATCGAAGTGCGCGTGCGGATCGACGCCCAGCACCAGGCCCTCGCCCTCGAGCAGCACGATCTCGCCGTCGGTGCGCACCACCAGCGGGGGCGGGTGGCCGGCGATGGCGTAGCGCAGGGTCGTGCCGACGAGGTCGTAGACGGCGAAGAACGCGGTCACGAACGCATCGGTCTCGTCCGCGCACAGCACGCGGTTGACGTGCCGCAGCACGACCGCCGGGTCGTCGTCGGCCCGCGCGGCGGTGCGGATCGATTGCCGGACCGCGCCCATCCGGCTCGCGGCGCGCAGCCCGTGGCCCGCGACGTCGCCGACGCTGATGCCGACCGACGTCTCGGACAGGGCGAAGACGTCGTACCAGTCGCCGCCGATGTCGGCACCGTCGCCGGCCGAGACGTACGCCGCGTCGATGCGCAGCCCGGCCAGGACCGGGAAGTCCTGCGGCAGCAGCGCGCGCTGCAGGGTCGAGGCGACGCGGTGCTCGCGCTCGTAGGCCGCCAGGGCGGCCTGTTTCTCGCCCAGCGTGCGCTGCAGGCGCGCGGTCAGGGCGCGGTAGATGCGGTCGATCGAGGCGATCTCGTCGCGGCCGGCGATCGGCGCCGTGGGCTCGCCGGCCGCGTAGCGCGGCGCGTTCTCCGCCAGCCGCCGCAGACGGCGCGCCAGGCGGACGCCGAACAGCAGCGCCACGCCCAGCGTGGTGAGCACCCCGGCGACCGCGCACGCCAGCATGCCCTGGCGGATCGGCTGTAAACGGACCCGGGTCACCGCGGACCGCGCGAGCGCGAGCGCGCGCTCGTGCTCCTCGAACGCGGTTTTCGTGGTCCGCCAGGCGGTCAGGCGCGCGGTGACCGCGGGCGAGGTCTGGATGCGGCGGAACGCCGCGGCGTCGCCTGCCACCGCCGCGGCGCGATAGTCGCGCACGGTCGCGATGACGTCGTTCGTCTGGCGCGCGTACGTCCGGAAGCGGGCGGCTTGCTCGGGATCCTCGGCCACCAGCCGGCCCAGGTTCCGCAGCGTGACGGGGAGCGCCGCGGCGGCCGGCGCGAACGGCGCGAGAGCCGCCGGGCGGCGCGACTTCCAGTACGCCGTAATCGCCCGGCTCTGGACGTCGAGCAGGTTGAAGATGCGGTCCGACTCGGCCAGCACGCTGGTCGAGCGCCGGGCCGAGTTCGCATTCTGGTCGGCGGCGCGCTCGAACAGCGTGGTCAGCACCAGCAGCGCGATCAGGAAGACGAGCGGAACGATGCTCAGGGCGAGGACTTGCTCGCGCACGCCCAGCCCGAGGCGGAGGTTGTCGCGGTCGATGATGCTTGCCTGGTTACGGCGCCTCGGACCGAGCGCCTTCCGAGGCGACCTAGACCCCAGGACGGCGCGCGGGCGGAACCGAACGGCCGGGCCGGTGATCGGGATGGTGGTCTTCTCCGCGGCGCGCTGGCGGGCGTGGTCGTGCGCTCGGACGGCGGGCCGGTGGACGGCGCGACCGTCGTGCTCGAGGGCCCGCTGCGAGCCGCGCAGGCGACCGACGCCGCAGGCCGCTTCGCTTCGTGGGTCTGCCGGCCGGACGGTACGCGCTGCTGGTGAGCAAGGCCGGTTTCGCGGCGGCGCGGCTGGAGGACCTCCGGCTCGCGCCGGACGTGGTGTTCACCACCAGCGTGGCGCTCGCGCCGTCGGCTTCGGCGGGCTCGACGGGACGGTCCGCGCGACCGGCTCGAGCTCGACCGCCCGGTCGGCACGACCGTGCTGACGCTGGCGGTGGACCGCTCGCTGCACGACTCGCACCAGTACGTCGACTCGCCCACGATCCCGATTCAAGCCTATTCGCTCGCGCCCGGTTCGGCGCAGCGCGCGAGGACGGTGCTCGCGCGGGCCCAGTTCGCGCTCACGCCGCAGTTCGGGCGACGCTCAGCGATCACGCCGTCGCGTACGCCAGCCACTTCAGCGGCGACGGCGGCGCGACGCCAACGGCGGCCAAGTACGGCCGGAGACCCGGTTCGCGAAGGCGTCGAGCTGGCCGTGCGCCGGGCGCCGCCGACGGGTTTCGGCTTCCTGGCGCAAGGCTCGCTGCAGCGCGCCTATCCGTACGCGTTGCCGCCGGGTTTCCACGCGACCGCGGCGGGACCGCTGACGGCGAACCTCGCGGTGCTGCCGGGGGTGAACTTCCAGCCCAGCGGGCCGGGCTACAACGGGCTGTCGTACGGGCGCGTGCCGTACGCGCAGGGTTATGGTGAGGTCAGCGCGCGGACCGGCGGCGGGGCGCTGTACCGGCTCGGACTGACGTACTACGGCGAACAACGCCTACGACCGGCCGGCGTTCGGGGTCGTGTCGGCGACGGTGCGCGTGCCGCTGTCGCGCACGGCGCGATCGACGGCGGCAACGTCGGGCCGACGACGGTGCGGTTGAGCATCCACCGCACGCTCTGAGCGGCGCGGCGGCCGAGCGCCGCTCACCAGGGCTGCGTCACGACGAGCGCTGCGGCTCAGGTCGTTGCACCGCGGCGCGCGCTTGCCTGGCCGTGCGGGCCACAGGTCTGAAGACTCGGGCGCACAAGCTGCGGCCTTGCGAAACCTTTACCGCAGCCAGGTGGCGACTGCTGCTGGTAGGGGCATGATAGGTTCGTGGGCAGCGGCCATGCCGCGAACAGAACGTCGCCCACACCCGGTAGTAGGGTAACCTGCTACGCGACGACGCAAGGCCCCCGTGCAAACGGCGGGCCTTCGTGTTTCCGGTAGGCCGTACCGATGGCGGCCGACAAAAAGCAGCGGCGTGACGTACGACGAGTTGACCCGGCACATCGGCGAGCCGCAGGAAACCGGGGTCAAGACCGACGGATCGGACACGTTGATCACCGTGTTCCACTGGGCGTGCGGGTGTCGGGCGTACGAGTGGCCGGATCACATCGAGATCGAGCCGTGTCCATCGCATCGTGCGCTGCTGCGCAGCAGTTCCGAGGAGTGATGAGCAGGCGGGCTGCAGCTCGCTCTTAGGGCAAACGCCCTACGGCGATGCCGAGGAAGTCAAGGGTCTCTGCTCAGAACAGGTCATCGTCGCAAGTGGGCAGCGGCCACGGCCGCCGATCGACGTCGCCCACACCCGGTAGTAGGGCAACCTGCTACGCGACGGCAACGAGGCCCGCTTCACAGCGGGCCTCGTTGTTTGTGCCGCCCTCGGCGCGCTCAGCCGTGCTTGGGCTGGATCGACTCGAGCGCGAAGCGGTCCGGACCGGGCGTGCTCGCGACGGTCTCGAGCGTGCCGTCACGGAACGTTCCGCTCAGGTGCAGCGGCAACGCGCCGTCGCCGATGTCGAGCCAGATGCGGTTGCCGGCGTCGAGGCCCCCGGTGACGGTGCGAAAGCCGCCGCCGTCGAGCCGGTAGGTGCCCTGCACGATGCCGTTCGGGTAGATCGTAAGCGCGAGGGAGCCGTCGTACTCGCCGGCGTGGTACTGGTCGAAGTAACGGGTCTGGAGCGTGTAGTGCTGGGCCTGCGCCGTTGTCGTCGTCGCAGCTTGCGCGGCGAGCGGGAGAGCGAGCGCCGCCAGCAAGCCCGCGGTCGCTGCCGCGTTACGGATCGTGGTGGTCATTGCGTTTCCATAACGCAAACTCGGATCGCGGGCGTTGCAGCGGTGCGCGGTCGCTCGCGCGCGTTCGAGTCGTCCACAGGGCGGGTAAGCGGTTTAGCAAGAGGAGGACCGCCGATGGCCGCCCGTACCACCACCACGCGCCGGAAAACCTCCGGCCGCAAGAAGACCGCCGCTCGCAAGACGACCGGCACGCGCAAGAAGACCACTACCGCCCGCAAGACCACCGCGCGTAAGACCACGACCGCCGCGCGCAAGACCACGAGCGCGCGCAAGAAACCGACCGGTACGCGCAAGAAGACGACCAGCTCGCGCAAGAAGAGCACGTCGCGCAAGAAGGCGACGACCTCGCGCAAGTCCAGCACCTCGGCGCGCAAGAAGACGACCGCGCGCAAGAAGAGCTCGGCGCGGAGCGGCATCGCCGGCAAGAAGACAACCTCGCGCAAGACCAGCACCTCGGCCCGCAAGAAGAGCACCGCGTCCAAGCGCAAGTACGGCCGCGGCGCGTCGGACGACGTCGGGCGCGAGATGCGCGAGATGAAGCGCGGCACGCTGCGCAGCGGGGGCTCGGGCAAGAAGGTCACCAATCCCAAGCAGGCGATCGCGATCGGGCTCTCCGAGGCGCGCCGCGAGGGAAAGAAGGTGCCGCCCGCGCCGCGCCGCCGGCGCAAGAGCTCGTCCTAGATCAGCCCAAGTCGTAGTCGACCGTCACGGGCGCGTGGTCCGAGAACCGCTCCTCGCGGTAGATCGCGGCCGCGCGCACCCGTGGCGCGAGATCGGGCGTGACGAGCTGGTAGTCGATCCGCCAGCCGAGGTCGTTCTCCCACGCGGCCTTGAAGTTGGCCCACCAGGTGAAACGCTTGGGCTCTTTGTCCACCTCGCGAAACGCGTCGGTCCAGCCGACGCGCTCGACCACGTCGTCCATCCACGCGCGCTCCGGGGCCAGGAACCCGGTCACGCCCGCGCACGATTTGGGGTTGAAGACGTCGATGTCGCGGTGAGCGATGTTGTAGTCGCCGCAGACGATGAACGGGTGGCCCTCGTTCTTCATCTGCGCCAATCGGGCGATGAAGCGGTCGAGGAAATCGTACTTCACCGCCTGCCGCGCGGGCCCGCTCGTGCCCGATGGCACGTAGAGCGATGCGACCGAGAGCCCGCCCTCGAAGTCCATCCGCACGAAGCGGCCCTCGGCGTCCATGTCCTCCATGCCCAAGCCGCGCACGATGCTCAGCGGCGGCCGCTTGGCGTAGATCGCGACCCCGCTGTAGCCTTTCTTCTGCGCGTCGACGAAGGCCGAGGTGTAGTGCGTCAGCTCGAGCGCCTCGGGCGGGAGCTGGTGTTCCTGCGCCTTGGTCTCCTGAAGGCAGACGACGTCGGGAGCTTGCGCCTCCATCCAGCGGAAGAAGCCCTTGCGGGCCGCGGCCCGGATACCGTTGAGGTTGCAAGTGACGACGCGGAA
This sequence comes from uncultured bacterium, assembly GCA_964245595.1. Classification (GTDB taxonomy): domain Bacteria; phylum Vulcanimicrobiota; class Vulcanimicrobiia; order Vulcanimicrobiales; family Vulcanimicrobiaceae; genus Vulcanimicrobium. The sequence goes on from CAXTNU010000007.1 coordinate 32,448, forward strand.
CACCGGGCCACGGTTCGCGCCGTCTACCGCGGTACCATCGTCCCAGGGCTGCGGAAGCGTTCGCCCGCCCCGGACGCGAACCGGCTCGCCATGGAGACGGACTTCGAGCGCAACCGGCGGCTTGGGACGGCTGGAGCGACGAGTACCAGGCGAAGCACGGCGCCCAGCTCGCCGCGCACCCCGCGGCCTGGGGCGTGTGGTCGCTGCCGGAGAGCGAGCTGCGCATGCTGGGTGACGTCACCGGCTTGGACTATCGTGACTTCGTCAGCCTCGATTGGGGCCGGTCCTATCCCGCCGAGTTGATGATCCGGGCTCGGCGCGGGTAGGAAAAAGCATGGCGCCCAACCCGCTGGCGAAGTTCGAGCCCGGCGCGTTCGCGATCCCGCGCGACCGCCCGGCCGTGGTCGTGCGCGCCGGCGAGCGCGACGTCGCGCTGACCAACCTGAACAAGGTCTTCTGGCCCGACGAGGGGATCACCAAGGGCGACCTGCTGCAGTACTACGCCGACGTCGCGCCGTTCTTGGTGCCCTACATGCGAGACCGGGCGCAGGTGATGAAGCGCTACGTCCACGGCGTGACGGGCGATTTCTTCTACATGAAGCGCACGCCGTCCAACGCGCCGGCCTGGCTGCGCACGTGCTCGATCGACCACGGCTCGGGCAACGTGATCGCGTTTCCGATCGTCGACGACCTGGCTTCGCTGCTGTGGCTGGTCAACCTGGGCTGCATCGACCTCAACGAGTGGTACTCGCGCTGCGACGACATCGACCGCCCGGACTACCTGCACTTCGACCTCGACCCGGTCAAGGACGGCACGACCACCTTCGCCACCGTGCGCACCGTCGCGCTCTACGTGCGCGAAGCGCTGGTCGACCTGGGCATGACGCCGTACGCCAAGACCTCGGGCTCCGCGGGCATCCACGTCTACGTGCCGATCGAGCGCGGGCCGCTGCAAAAAGACGTCTGGACGTTCGCCAAAGCGTTCGCACAGACGATGGAGCGGCTGCACCCCGAGGTGATCACCGCCGAGTACACGATCGCCAAGCGCCCCGCCGGCCACGTGCTGGTGGACTACAACCAGAACGCCTGGGGCAAGACGCTGGCTTCGGTCTATTCGGTGCGCGCCAAGCCCGGCGCGACGGTCTCGACCCCGGTCACCTGGGCCGAGATCGCGGCCGGAATCGAGCTGACCGACTTTCGGCTGGACAACGTGCGCGCGCGGCTGGCCGAGGTCGGCGACTTGTGGGCGCCGGTCAAGGCAGAGAGCGGCCGCTTCAAACTGGAATCGCTGGTTCCGGCGGCGCCGGCGCGGCGGCGGGCAGCACCGCGAGCGGCGCGTCCCGCTCCAGCCGAAAGCGGCTGACCAGCTCGCGCAGCTTGGCCGCGGTCAGCTCGAGCGTCTCGGCCTCGCCGCGCACGCGCGCGACCTGGTCTTCCATCTCGAGCGCGGAGCCCGAGACGGCGTTGGTGCCGCGCGCGTTCTCGTCGGCGGTGGCGGCGATCGCGCCGATCGCGCGGGCCAGCTCGCCGGTCTGCGCGGCCATCTCTTCGGTCGCCGAGGAGTTCTCCTCGACCACCGTGTTGATCGAGTCCATCGCGCCGCCGACGGTGCGCGCGCCGCCGGCC
>CAXTNU010000007.1:34083-35007 GCA_964245595.1 uncultured bacterium
GCTCTTCGAGCAGGATCGGCACCTTGCGGCCGTTCGGCGTCTTCCAGGTGTAGATCTAGTACATCGCCCCAACAAAAAAAAAAACACCGCCGGCCATCTCGCGCATCGTCGCGGCGATGTCGCCGACCCGCTCGACGGTGCGGTCGACCGCGGCGATGATTCCTTCGAGCGCTTCGCTGGCCGCGCCGACCTTCGCGCTGCCGCGTTCGGCCGTCGCGGCGCCCGCGTCCGCGGCCGCGACCGCTTCGCGCGTGCGGCGCTGGACGTCGACGATCAAGCCGCCGATCTGCTTCGTCTGCCGCATCGAGGACTCGGCCAGCTTGCGCACCTCGTCGGCGACGACCGCGAAGCCGCGTCCGTGCTCGCCCGCGCGAGCGGCCTCGATCGCGGCGTTGAGGGCGAGCAGATTGGTCTGATCGGTCAGCGTTTCGATCGTCTCGACGACGACCCCGATCTGCGACGACAGCTCGCCCAGCTCGCGAATCTTTTGCGCCGCCAGCGCCACGCCGCGCTCGATCGCGCGCATGTCCTCGATCGTCGCGCCGACGGCTTTGGCGCCGCTCTGCGCGCTGGCGCGAGTCTGCTGGCCGGTCGCGGCCAGGTCGGCCGAGATCGCCGCGACGCGTTCCACGTCGTCGGCCATGCGCTGCGCGTCGGCCGAGGCGGTGCGCAACTGCACCGCCTGGTCGAGCGCGCCGCGCGCGATGCCGTCGATCGCGCGCTCGAACTGGCGCACGATCGTGTTCGAGGTCTCGGCCGCGCCGGAGAGTTCGCCCGAGCCGTGGGCCAGCTCGCGCACCGCCAGGCCGACCCCGCCGACGATCTCGGCCGAGCGCGAGGCGGCCAGGTCCAGCCCGCGCGCCTGTTCGCCCAGCTCGCGCGCGGACGCCTGGAGCGCGAGCACGATCTCGCGCAGGTTCTCAG
>CAXTNU010000008.1:0-14222 GCA_964245595.1 uncultured bacterium
CGCTGGACCCGCCGGAGCTGCCCGCCGAGCGGCGGCCGATGCCCGAGAAGAACATGTCGAAGAAGTCCGAGAAGCCGCTCGCGCCGCCGCCCGCCGCGCCCGGCCCGCCGGCGCTGAAGCCGCCGAAGTTGCCGCCCGCGCCGAACGGGTCGGCTCCGCCCGCCGCCTGGCGGTAGGTGCGCTGCCGCTCGGCTTCGCGCGCCGCGTTCTGCCAGTCCGAACCCAGCACGTCGTACTTGCGGCGCTTGTCGGTATCGCCCAGCACCTCGTACGCCTCCGAGATGTCCTTGAACTTCTCTTCCGCCTCGCGCGCTTTGTCCGGGTTGGCGTCCGGGTGCCATTTGCGGGCGAGCTTGCGGTACGCGCTCTTGATGTCTTTCTCGGCGGCGTTCTTGGGCACGCCGAGGATCGCGTAGTAGTCTTTGTAGTTCACGCCGTTTTGGCGACGACCACTTGCGCCGGGCGCAGCACGTCGTCACCGATGAGATAGGCCTTGTGGGCTTCGTCGAGCACGATGTCCTCGGCGACGCCTTCGGGCGTAGGCTGGGTCGCGATCGCCTCGGCCAGCTTGGGATCGAACGGCTTGCCCTTGAGCGACACCGCGCTGACGTTCTCGCTGGCCAGCGCCGTCTCGAACTGGCGCAGGGTCGCCTGCAAGCCGCCGCGCAGCCCGCCCGAGTCGTCGAACGCGAGCGCCCGCTCGAGGTTGTCGAGCACCGGCAGCATCTTGGTCAGCACGGCGCGCTTGCCGGACATGGCGATGTCCGCCAGCTGCCGTTCGACGCGCTTCTTGTAGTTCTCGAAGTCCGCCATCGCGTAGAGGTACTTCTCGTAGTTGGCCTTGGCTTCGGCGCGGGCCGCGGTGAGCTCAGCGGCGAGGTCGCCCTCGCCGCTCCGCCGTTCCGCCGCGCCGTTGGCGCCCGTCTCGTCGACGGCCGCGCTGGTCGCGGAGTCATCGTTCACGCCGTTACTTCGCTTCCTTGAACTCGGCGTCGATCACGTCTTCGTTCGCGGTCGAAGCGCCGGCCGCGCCCTCGGCTCCGCCGGCCGCGCCGTTGGGGCTGCCGTTGGCCGACGCGCCGTCGGCCGACGCGCCGGTCTGCTTGTAGAGCTCCTCGGCCAGCTTGTACGACGACTGCTGGAGCTTCTCGGTCGCGGCCTTGACCTCGGCCGAGGTGCCGTTCTCCGAGACCCGCTTGAGCTCGCTCAGCGCCGCTTCGACCTCGGTCTTGAGCGTCGCGTCGGCCTTGTCGCCGACTTCCTTGAGCGACTTCTCGGTCGAGTAGATCAGCGACGAGGCGGTGTTGCGGATCTCCGCTTCCTCGCGCTTGGCCTTGTCGGCCGCGGCCGAAGCTTCGGCGTCGCGCACCATCCGGTCGACTTCCTCTTTGGAGAGGTTGGTCGAGGCGGTGATCGTGATCTGCTGTTCCTTGCCCGTGCCGAGGTCCTTGGCCGAGACGCTCGCGATGCCGTTGGCGTCGATGTTGAACGTCACTTCGATCTGCGGCACGCCGCGCGGCGCAGCCGGAATGCCCTCCAGGCGGAAGCGCCCGAGCTCCTTGTTGTCGTTGGCCATCTCGCGCTCGCCTTGCAGCACGCGGATGTCGACCGACGTCTGGCCGTCCTCGGCCGTGGTGAAGACCTGCGTCTTGCGGGTCGGGATCGTGGTGTTGCGCTCGATCAGCTTGGTGCTCACGCCGCCCAGCGTCTCGAGGCCCATCGAGAGCGGGGTCACGTCGAGCAACACGACGTCGCGCACTTCACCGGCCAGCACGCCGCCCTGGATGGCCGCGCCGATGGCGACGACTTCGTCGGGGTTGACGGACTGGTTGAGCTCCTTGCCGGTCAGCTTCTTGACCAGCTCCTGGATCACGGGCATGCGGGTCGAGCCGCCGACCATCACCACTTCGTCGATCTTCGAGACGTCGAGCTTGGCGTCGGCCAGCGCGCTCTGGAACGGCTTGATGCAGCGGTCGGTGAGATCTTGCGTGAGCTCCTCGAACTTGGCGCGGGTGAGCGTCATGTCGAGGTGCTTGGGACCGTTCTGGTCGGCGGTGATGAAGGGCAGGTTGATCGAGGTCTGGACGGTGCCCGAGAGCTCGATCTTGGCCTTCTCGGCGGCCTCGGTCAGGCGCTGGAGGGCCTGCTTGTCGCCGCTCAGATCGATGCCTTGCTCCTTGCGGAACTCGCTCACCAGGAAGTCGCGCACGCGGACGTCGTAGTCGTCGCCGCCCAGGTGGGTGTCGCCGTTGGTCGACTTGACCTCGAACACGCCGTCGCCGACCTCGAGGATCGAGACGTCGAAGGTACCGCCGCCGAGGTCGAACACGAGGATCGTCTCGGAGCCCTTCTTGTCCAGGCCGTACGCGAGCGCGGCCGCGGTCGGCTCGTTGATGATGCGCAGCACTTCGAGGCCGGCGATCTTGCCGGCGTCTTTGGTCGCCTGGCGCTGCGCGTCGTTGAAGTACGCGGGCACGGTGATGACCGCTTTGGTCACTCGCTCGCCCAGGTACGAGGAAGCGTCGTTGACCAGCTTCTGCAGGATCATCGACGAGATCTCTTGCGGCGTGTAGTCCTTGCCGTCGATCTTGACGTGGTGATCCGTGCCCATGTACCGCTTGATCGAGCTGATCGTGCGGTCGGGGTTGGTGACGGCCTGGCGCTTCGCGAGCTGGCCGACGAGCCGCTCGCCGGTCTTGGTGAAAGCCACGACCGAGGGGGTCGTGCGCGACCCTTCGGAGTTGGCGATGACGGTGGGGCTCTGCCCTTCCATCACCGAGACGACGGAGTTGGTCGTCCCCAGGTCGATGCCGACCACTTTAGCCATGTAGGTATAGTCTCGCTTTCCGAGCCGCGTGGACCAGCCGTCGCGGGGATCGCCTCGCGATTCCCGCCCAAATCAGCTTGCTGATTTGAACGGGATTCGCCGGAGGCGAATCCGACTCGGGCCTTGCCGCTTACCGTGGCTCAAGGGTTGTGAGGTTCGCCCGCGGACGAACGCGCGTCTATCATACGCTGTCCGAAGGCGGTTGTTCCACTCTTTCGCTATGACAAATTCGTTGGCACAAAGGTTGCAACGAAGAGGTAGGTGCCAACTGCGGAGACTCGCTAAGGCCTTTATTTTGAAGTTTATCGTGGAGTTGGCTGTACTGCCCCGTTACGTAGCAGAACAGCCGCCTAGGCGACCTGTCGTCCGTTTGACAATCTGACGTCATATGTTTAATATGACGAAGTGGCAATTACACCTGAACTTTGTCGCGCAGGGCGTGCCTTGCTTGCTTGGACGCAGCGCGATCTCGCCGATCGCGCGCGAACGGCTGTATCTACGATTGCGGACTTTGAGCGCGGCGCCCGTTCCCCGATCGCAAACAGCATCGAGGCGCTCGAGGTCGCGCTCAAAGATGGCGGAGTCTCGTTCGAGGGCGGTCGTGCGGTCCTCGCCGGCGGAAGCGGCGGCTTTACGCACCTCAACGGCGGGCGACCGATCCCGCTGCTCACCTCGGCCGACTTGATCGACTGGGCGAATCGCCTTGATAGCCAGGCTGGGTTCCCGACGCTGATTTCAATGCTGGTCCGTGCGTCGGCCGGTCCCGACGCCATCTTGCGTTTCCCGGCCGACGAAGGCGTGCGCAATCCGGGCTGGGACGGCTCGTGTGAATCACCGCGTTCTGCCGATTACGTCCCGGAGGGGTCGTCGCGGTGGGAGCTATCCGTCGAGAAGAGCCCTCAGACGAAGGCGGAGCGCGACTTCAAGAAGCGCGCAGCGGGAGGCGATGCCGAGACGCGATCTGCGACGACGTACGTCGCTGTCGCGATGCGCGCGTGGACGAACAAAGATGTGTGGGCCACTGAGCACCGCAAGTCCAGGATATTCAAAGACGTGCGTGCGCTTGATGTGCACGATCTCGTGCAATGGCTCGGGATGCATGTTCAGGTCGCCGATTGGCTTGCGATTCGCCTCGGCAAGCGATCCATTTCTGGCGTCGCCTCGCTCGAAGAGGGGTGGCGTCGTTGGGCGTACACTACGACGCCCCCGCTCACCGAGCGCGTCGTTTTGGCGGGCCGGGACCGTGAGGCGTCGAGCGTTCTCGCATGGCTGAAGGATCCGCCATCGGTGTTGCACGTGCAAGCCGCAGAAAGAGAAGAGGCGATTGCGTTCTTGTTCGCGGTGATCGGGCAGCTGCCGAACGAGTATCGCGAGACGTACCGGACACATTCTCTCGTGGCTGAGTCCGATGGCGCCGTACGTGAAATTTCCGTCGCGATGAAGCCGCAGCTCATTGTGATGAGTGGCGTAGATGGCGGTTTTGCCGCAAGCATTGCACAAGCTGGCCATCATGTCTTCGCCGTTCACGGTCCGGAGACGCAACTAGAGAACGGTGTCTCACTCCGCGATGTCCGGCGTGTTGACCTCGCCGACGCGCTTGAGGGCATGGGGAAGCAACCGGATGATGCGCGCGCGCTCGCTGGTCGTGCGGGCGGCAGTATCGCGACGCTCCGTCGGATTCTTTCAGAGGCGGCGTCGATGCCGGGCTGGATGAACACGGTTTCGCGTAACACCGTGAACGCCGCCTTCTTTGCCGGCGCCTGGGACGACAGCGCGCCCGCTGATCGAGGGATCATCGTTGCTCTCGCGCAAAAACCGTTCGACGAGGTGAGCAGCGAACTTACATCATTGATGGTGGGCGTCGCTGCGCCGTTGCGCCGTTCGATCTCTAAGGTACAAGTCGTATCCATCCAGGATCTGTGGTCGGTCATCGCGCCGCGTCTGAACGACGCCGACGTCGTGGCGTATCTGAACACTGCTCGCGACGTATTCTCACGCGTCGATCCGCGGTTTAACGAAGCGGATCGCGCACGACTCATCGCATTCGGTGATCGTCCCCAGATTGCGTCGAAGGAACTGTGCCGCGGCCTTCTCGATGCCCTAAACGTGATGGCGGCGTTTCCGAAGCGTGCAAAAAATGTACCGTTCTTGGAAGAGCGTATCCGAGGATTCGTCCGCGAACTGCTCGATGACGCGGATGCGGCACGTTGGTGGTCGCTACGAGAAGTTCTGCCGCTTCTTGCCGAAGCGGCACCTGAAGAATTTCTCGCGGCCGTTGAGACGTCGTTGACACGCGACGATGCACCGATCGTCGTTCTGCTGCAGTCGGACGGTGAAGGCTTTTTCGCGCGCGAATATATTTCGCCCCTAACGACGGCGCTCGAACGGCTTGCATGGTTTCCGGAATACTTTGACGACGCGGTTACAACACTCGCCGGACTTGCCAACAAAGACCCGGAAAATAGCCGGCACGGGAACCGACCCGCGGGCACGCTTCGTCAAATTTTCTTGCCGTGGCATTCACAGACACTCGCTACGCCCGATGCTCGGCTCACAACTCTCGAGCGTCTTCGCGCGCGCTACCCAAGCGTTGCCTGGCGCCTATTGGTGTCCCTTTTGCCGAAGAAGACGGGCGACTCATCATCGTTTTCTTCAAAGCCCGCCTGGCGTCGTTTGCCGATGGGGGATGAGTCGACCATCGCACAGACCGTGCGAGCGAAAGACGTGAACACCCTCTTCGATTGGCTCCTTGAGGATGCCGGTCACGACGTCTCGCGTTGGAATGAGCTCCTTGAGAACCTCGCCGGCCTCAACGAAGCGCAACAACGTCGCGCGACCGAAGGAGTTTTGCAGGTCATTCACACCCTCAAGGACGATGGCGCTCGCCTTGCTGCACGAGATATGGTGCGTGCCGTGCTGCATCGGCAACGCGAGTTCGCGCATACGGCTTGGGCGATGCCAGAACCCGTCTTAGGGCCGCTGCAAGAAGCCTTCGAAGTTCTGACTCCGAAGAATGTCGTTGATCGCGAGCGGTGGGTGTTTGCGAATCAGCCTGCCCCGCCGGATCCTGTGCCCGGGCATGACCTCCAGTTGATGGAAGCGCACAACGTCGCTCACCGTCATCGTGTAGCGCGTGAACTGCTCGCCAGCGGTAGCGCCGACAAGATCTTCGCGATGGCGACCGCCGTTGAAAACCCGATCCAGCTAGGCATCGCACTCGTCAATGTTCACGTCGACGAAACGTTGCGTGACATGCTGATCGAACGCGGCGCGCAGTCCTCTGACCCGCGTCTTCAAGCGCTTGCAAGAGCCATCGTCCACGCCGGCGTGCCGAAGTACGGTGCTGCGTGGGCAGCTTCGACCGTTCGCACCGGAGCTGCGGCGGGCTGGTCCATCACGGCGCTGGTCGCTGTTCTGCAAGGCATGCCCCAAGATGAAGAGGCGTTCGAGGTCGCGCGCGAGGCCGGTCCAGACGTCGAACGTGCTTACTGGGAGACCACGCCGTGGATGTGGTTCATCCATAGCGTGCGGTCCGCCATTGTTTTCGCGGTCGAAGCGAAATTGCGCATCGGCCGGGCGATCGAAGCGGTGCAGCTTATCGGGCAAACCGGGCCAGCGGGGTTCGCATCGGATCTTCTTTTGCGATCGCTCACAGAAGCAGGCGCACAACTGCGCGCGGAGCGCGGCCAGAACGACTCGACGATGCTCGCGCATTACTGTGGGCTCATCCTCGATCAGCTGGTTGCGGACGAGAGCGTTGACCGCGACGCACTGATCCGACTCGAGTGGACGTACTTCGGACTCTTTCAAGCATCGGGTCGCGACTCGGCGCTACTTGAAGCCGGCCTCGCGCGTCATCCGGAGTTCTTCGTCGGTATCGTTTCGAACGTGTATCGTGCCGATGGCGACGATCATGCCTCCGATGGTGATGGTAGAGAAGACAACGCGCAAGTGATCGCCGTTGCGGAGCAGAGTTACAGGCTCCTAGACGCGTGGTCGATTGTCCCTGGATCGGGTGCCGACGGTAAAATCGATGCCGATACCTTGAGCAATTGGGTACAGAAAGTGCGCGAGCTCGCGATCACGGCAAGGCGCGTCGACATCATTGATCAGCAGATCGGTGTGATTCTCTCGGCCGCGCAGGCCGAGCCGAATGGCGCCTGGCCGCCGAAACCGGTGCGCGAAATTTTCGAACGTGTGCGCAGCAGGCAGCTCGAAATTGGCTTTCAGGTCGGAACGCGTAATCGCCGGGGAGTGACGACTCGCGGCGCACTGGACGACGGGGAGCTTGAGCGTGACCTCAAAAGTCATTATGAAGCGTTGGCGAAGCGCTTTCGCAGCAGCTCTCCGAGGACTGCGACAGTGCTCAAGGCGATCGCGGCGAGCTATAAGATCGACGCGCTGTATATGGATCAGTTGGCAGACGCTGTCGATCAGGCTTGATCCGAAGCGGCGTCGCGGGGCCTCGCCTTGGGGAGCTGTCGGTTCTCGACGGTTCAGCTCTGAGATGGACAGTAACCTCGGCCATTCGAGTTTAGTCCTTGGTAGCCCATGCGAGGGCCGATTCCGATTATTCCACTTGATACGTGCGCTAGAAATGACAAACGCGCCCGGGTAACGGCGCGTTTGCAGGTTGAGGATGCGGCGGCTGTCCGCTAGGGCTGCTGCTGTTGCTGGTCCTGCTGCTGGAGGTAGACTTCGGCGGGCTGCTCGCCCAGCGTGACGGCGACGTTCTTGCGCACGCCCTGGGCCCACACGCGCAGGGTGACCTGGCTGCCGGGCTTGAGCGAGGAGATCGTCGCGGTAAGGTCCTTCTGCGAGTTGACCGGCTTGCCGTTGATCGACTGGATCACGTTGCCGGGCTCGATTCCGGCGCTGGCGGCCGGGCCGTCGGGCACCTGCTGGACCGCCACGCCGCCCTCGTCGTGGTAGCCGCCGAGCTGGGTGCGGACGTTGTTGCTGATGTCGACCACGCCGACGCCGAGATAGCCCTTGCCGGTGCCGGTCGAGTTGGCTTGGAGCGTCTTGCCCTGGTTCTTGGCCAGCACCTGAGCGGTCTGGACCACCATCTGGGCCGGGATGGCGAAGCCGATGCCCTGCGCGCCGGACTGCGGCGCGGCGGTGGACTGGTTCACGCCGATCACCCGGCCTTCGTAATCGACCAGCGGGCCGCCCGAGTTGCCGGGGTTGATCGGGGCCGAGGTCTGGAGCAGGCCGCGGAAGAGCTGGAGCTGGCCGCTGTCGTTCTGGATCGGCTCGTCGCGGTTGAAGCCGGACACGACGCCGACCGAGACCGAGCGCTGCAGGGCGAGCGGCTCGCCGATGGCGATCGCCCACTGGCCGGACTGAACCTTGGTGCTGTCGGCGAACTCGACCGGCGGGGGCAGCTTGCCGTAGCCGTCGACCTTGACCAGGGCCAGGTCGGTCGCCGGATTGGAGGAGAAGACGCGGCCCTTGACCCGGTCGCCGTTGTTGAACACGACGGTGACCGAGGACGTGCCCTTGGGCACGACGTGAGCGTTGGTGACGATCAGGCCGTCGCGCGAGTAGACGAAGCCCGAGCCCGAGGCCCGTTCCTGGACCCGCTGGCGCGTGACCGGCCCACCGCCGCCGAAGAACTGGGCCATCGGGTCGGCCGGAACGAGCCGGCTGCCGTTGACGATGACCTGGAGGGCGACCACGGACGGCTCGACGCGCTTGACGGCGTTGATGATCCGGTCCTGGTCGGTGGTGCCGTTGTTGGGCAGGACGGCGGCGTTGACCGAGGGCGGCAGGTTGCCGGGCCCGGCGACTCCCGCGAAGTGGGTGCTCGCGAAGAGCATCATCGAGAAACTTCCGATGATCGCGCCGATCAGCCCAACGACCGCGGTCCCGAAGATACTGCGAGACTTCACGATGTACTGGTTGCTCCTATGAAAGGGGGAGTGGTGGTGCGCTCTACCGGCGGAACGGCTCGGAGGTAGCGGGCCCGACTCCTTTTTCCCCGACTTCTAAGATTTTCGTGGGCTGTCGTCGACGATCCGGCCGTCCTTGACCCGCACGATCCGCTTGGCGTGGCTGGCCACGTCCTCGTCGTGGGTGACCATGATGATCGTCCGGCCGGTGGCGTTGAGGTCGCGGAACAGGCCCATGATCTCCTCGCTGGTCTCGGAGTCGAGGTTGCCGGTCGGCTCGTCGGCCAGCAGCACGGCCGGGTCGTTGACCAGGGCCCGGGCGATCGCGACCCGCTGCTGCTGGCCGCCGGAGAGCTCGCTGGGCTTGTGCTCGAGCCGGTCGCCCAGCCCGACCTCGCGCAGCCGATCGGCCGCCAAGCCGTTGCGCTTGCGGGTCGAGAGGCCGGCGTAGAACAGCGGCAGGCCCACGTTCTTGACCGCGCTGGTCCGGGCCAGCAGGTTGAAGCCCTGGAACACGAAGCCCAGCTTGCGCAGCCGGATCGCGGCCAAGGCGTCGTCGCCCAGGGTCGAGACGTCGATCCCGTCCAGCCGGTAGCTGCCGGTGGTGGGCCGGTCCAGGCAGCCCAGGGTGTTCATCAGGGTCGACTTGCCCGAGCCCGAGGGGCCCATGATCGCGACGTACTCGCCCGGCATGATCGTGAACGTCACCCCGCGCAGGGCCTCGACCTTGACGTCGCCCAGGTCGTAGGTCTTGGTCACCTCGCGCACGTCGATCGCGGGCTGGCGGTCATTCATAGCGGAGGGCCTCGATGGGGTCGAGCGTCGCGGCGCGCCAGGCCGGATAGGTCCCGAACGCCAGGGTGACCACGGTCGCGAAGCCGGTCGCGATCGCGATGCTGCGCAGCCAGGGGATCGGCGCGACCACGCCCGAGACCTTGACGATCGCCAGGTCGTTGACCGCCGCGCCGAGCGCGACCCCGATCACCAGCCCGATCAGGCAGCCGAAGGCCGAGAGCGCGAGCGCCTCGATGAAGAACTGCAGCAGCACCTGGAAGCGGGTCGCGCCGATCGCCTTGCGCAGCCCGATCTCGCGCGTGCGCTCGGCGACGCTGACCAGCATGATGTTGAGGATGCCGATCCCCGCGACGAGCAGCGAGACCGCGCCGATCAGCGCCACGACCAGGGTCAGGCCGGCGAAGATGCCGTTGACCGAGTTGGTGAACGACTTGCGGTCGAAGGTCTGGTACTCGACGTGGCCGCGCTTGAGGCGCTGCAGCCAGGCCAGCGCGTCCTTCTCGGTCGCGTCGAGGCGGGTCACGTCGTCGACCAGGAAGCGCGCCGCGAAGATCACCCGCCCGCGCGCGTACTCGCGCTCGTAGGTGGTGTAGGGGATCGTCACGTCCTGGTTGATCGTGATCGGGAGAAACCCGCTGGTCGACTTGCCGAGCACGCCGACGATCGTGTAGCGGTGGTCGCCGACCCGCAGCGACGAGCCGGTGGGGTCGCCGTCGACGGCCAGCTTCGTGTACGCCGCGTCGGAGAGGATCGCGACGTGGCGCGCGCCGCCGATGTCCTCGGGGTCGAGCTTGCGGCCGAAGCGCAGCGGGGTCGAGGTCGCGAAGCGCTCGTCGGTCCCCGCGCCAAGCGAGATGCGGCGGTTGGTGTGGCCGTAGCTCGCGCGCAGCGTTTGCCCGCCGGCCGGAATCGCGTCCACGACGTTGGGCACGCTGTCCTTGGCCCGCTGCAGGTCGGCCAGGCGGATCGCGGCCCGGGTGAAGTTGGCCTGCTGCACGTTGGGCACCACGATGAAGGTGCGGTCGCTGATGCCGCCCAGGATGCCCGTCACCGCGCCGGCCATCCCGGCGCCCAGCACCTGGATCGCGATCACCGCGGTGACGCCGATGATCAGTCCCAGCGCGGTCAGGATGGTGCGCACGCGATTGGCCGCGAGCACCGCGAGCGCTTCGGCGAAATACTGCCCGAGGGTCACGTCGCTGCGCGCCGTGACGAGGGGCTTACGCCACGCCTGGCGCCTCCGCGGCCGGCCGGAGGGCGGCTCACGAGCGCAGCGCCGCGATCGGATCGAGGCGCGAGGCGCGGATCGCCGGGTAGGTGCCGAACACGCAGCCGACCAGGGTCGAGAAACCGACCGCGACCGACACGATCAGCAGGTACGGAATCGGCGCGGGACCGACCAGCGCCTCGACCGACGAATAGGCCAGCAGCGTGGCGACGAAGCCGAGCACGGTGCCGATTCCGCCGCCCATGAACGAGAGCAGGATCGCTTCGAGCAGGAACTGCAGCGCGACGTCGCCGCGCTTGGCTCCGATCGCCTTGCGCAAGCCGATCTCGCGCGTGCGCTCGGTGACCGAGACGAGCATGATGTTCATGATCCCGATCCCGGCCACGACCAGCGCCACGCCGCCGATGCCGGTCAGCCCGGCCGCGATGATGCTCAGCACCGAGTTGAAGCTCTGGATCTGAGCGGTGTTGTCGGAGGTCGTGTACTGCGCGTGCGAGCCGTGCAGGCGCTGCAGCACCGCCGTGATCGCATCGGATGCCTCGCCGACCGAGACGCCCGGCGCGGCGTAGAGGTTGAGCCCGTCGACCGGGCCCGGCGCGATCTGGTGGTACGTCGTGTAGGGCAGCTCGAGGAACTCGTTGCCGCCGATCGAGTTGAAGAAGCCGCCCTTGAGCTCGTCGTACACCCCGACCACCGTGCAGCGGGTGCCGCCGGCCTGGACCGCCTGGCCCACCGCCGGCGCGCCCTTGAAGAAGCGGTTGGCGAGCTGCGAGCTGAGCAGGCATACGTGCGCGCCGCTCGCGACGTCCTCGCGGTCGATCCGGCGCCCCTCGCGCATCACCAGGCTGTCCTTGTGGACCTCGCTGCCCGACACCGCGAAGGTGGTGGTCGTGACGCCGTTGGCCCGCATCGTGAGATTGCGCTGGTACGACGGCTCGATGTGGTCCAGGCGCGAGCCGACGTCCTCTTGCAGCGTGCGCACGTCGCGGTACTGCAGCGCGGCGGCCTGCGGGTCGTCCTGGTTGGGGTCGACCGAGATCGAGATGCCCTGGTCGCCGAACGAGTTCAGCGTTCCGGTGATGCCGCCCGACGCGGCGCGGCTGATTCCCAGCACCGCGATGATCGACGAGGTGCCGATGATCATCCCGAGCATCGTCAGCAGCGAGCGCGTCCGGTTGCGCCAGATCGCGGCGAACGCTTCACCGAGATAATCGTTGAGGCGGCTTACCACGAGTCACCGCGATCGACCCGATGGCGGAGGCGCCACGCGTGGCGCTCGGTCCACGCCGCGCCGCGCAGCGGCGTGACCTCGAGGCGGTTCAGCACCGGCTATCTCTTCGCCGGGGCGGCGCTGGGCAGGCTCGTCGGCATCACGCTCGCGCCGTCGACGATGCCCAGGTTGCGGTCGGCGACGACCTGCTCGCCGAGCTGCAGCCCGGACGTGACGACCGTCTGCGCATCGTTCGCGCTGCCGGTCGCGACGGCGCGCTTGACCGCCTTGCCGTTGCGCAGCACCAGCACGTACGGCTTGCCGGCCGGGTCCTTGCGGATCGCGTCGGTCGGCAGCGCGATCACCTGCGGGCGGTCTTGGGTGACGATGTCGATGTCGACGCTCATGCCGTCGCGCAGGTAGGGTACCGTCTCGTCGAGCGCGATCGTGGTCGCGACCTGCCGCGCCGTGTTCGAGGGGTCGTCGCTCTTCTGGGCCACCGCGCCGATCGTCGCGACGTGGCCGGGCAGGGTCGTCGTGCCGAGGTCCTCGCCCGAGACGATCGCGCGCTGGCCGGGGCGGACGCCGGCGATGTCCTGCTCGTCGACCCGGGCGCGCACGATGAAGCCGCCCTCGGCGGCGATCGTCACGACCGGCTGGCCCAGCGTGATCGTATCGCCGGGCTGCAGCGTGCGCAGCGTGTCCTGCGTCTCGCTGGCGACGCTCTGCACCACGCCCGCGAACGGGGCCGTGATGCGCAGGCGCCCGACCTGCGCCGCCGCGTACTGCCAGTCCGCCAAGCGCTGCGCGGCGTCGGCTTGTGCGGCCTGCACGTCGCCGCTCTTGTCCTGCGCGGCGTTGGCGCGCGCGGCGGCCAGTGCCGCCTCGGCCTGCGCGACCGCGTCGCGGTCGGCGCGCACGCGGTCCGAGAGGACCGGCGTCTGGCGCGCGATCTGGGCGTAGGTCTCGCTCCGGTTGCGGACCGATTGCTGGTAGGCCACCCGGGCCTGGTCGAGCTTGGCGACGGGCTGGTCGAGCGCGTCGCGCGAGACCGCTTTCTGACCGTACAGGTCGCGGTTGGCGTCGGCGATGCGCTGGGTTTCGCGCAGGTCGGTCTGGCGGCTGGCGACGTCGGCGTCGGCCGCCGCGCGCTGCTGCGCGGCCGACGTGCCGCCGTAGCCCAGCCCCGACTGCGCGCCCGCGCGCTGGTCGGTGATGGCCTGGTTGAGGGTCGAGCGCGCGGCTTGCAGCGCGGCCGAGGCCTGGATCACGGCCGAGCGGTTCTGCGCCGGCAGCGTGCCGTTGGTCTGCGCGGCGGTGCGCGCCCGGCCTTCCGCCGCGAGGTAGGCTTCGTGCGCGCTCTGCTCGGCGTTGACGAGCTGCGGGTTCGAGATCGTGGCCAGCACCTGCCCGCCGTGGGCGTGGTCGCCGGGCTTGACCCAGATCCGCTCCAGGTTGCCGGCCACCAGCGCCGTCAGCACGTTGGTCTGCGGGCGCTGGACGACGCCCGTCTCGGGCAGCTTCGTCTGGTAGCGGGTGTGCGCGACCGTCACCACGCGGGCGCTGATCGCGTTCGTGCGCGGGCGCGCCGCGAAGGCGCCGATCGCGACGATCGCGACCAGCCCGGCGATCAGGATGATGACGTTGCGGCGGCGGTTGCTGCGGACCGCGGTCGGCGGGCTCGCGCCGGCGATGGTGAGGTTGGTGCTGTTCACGGGGCCCCCGGTTGAACGACGGCGAGCGGGTCGGCCACGCCGACGGCGACGCGCAGGCGGACCAGCGCGTCGAGGTAGGTGACGCGCGCCGCGACCAGATCGGTCGCGGCCTGGAGCGCGCTCTGCTGCGCGCTGGTGGCGTCGGTGAGCGAGATCAAGCCGTTGCGGTACTGCAATTGCGCGATGCGGGCCGACTCCGCGCCCAGCCGCTGCGCCTCGCGCGCGGTGGCGAGGTTGGCCGAGGCGGTCTGCGCGCCGCGCAGCGCCTGGCGCACGTCGGTCGCGACGCCCGACTCGGTCGAGGCCAGGGTCGCCAGCGACGCGTCGACTTGCGCCCGGGCGGCTCGGTGCGCCGCGCGGCGCGGGCCGTACTCGCTGAAGGGCAGGGTGGAGGTCTCCGAGGCGCCGCGCGGCCAGAACAAGATGCAGGGATGGGTGTTTGGCGAGCAGGCTGGCGAGGCGGCTGCCGAACGTCCCCGTCGCGCCGACCAGCAGGACCTGCCGCTTCACGCGATACCCGGTGGACGTTCGTCGACGAAGCGAGCTTTGATCG